>JBBIKH010000202.1:0-6366 GCA_037445575.1 bacterium | reverse complement strand
GATGGGATAGCCGGCGAAAAACGTCAACCCTGCCGCCAGCGCACCTTCGGCGCAGGCATCGTTGCCGGTCATCACCTCCACTCTGGGATGGGTTGCGCTTTGCATGGGGGGAATCCTTTCCGAAGCTTTCCGGCTGCTAGGCTACCTTCTTCTTGCGCCGCTCGCCCAACACGGTAATAGCAAAGTCCGGGCAGCGCGCATCACATAACTGGCAGGCAGTGCATGCCTCCAAGTTCACCACCACTGGATAGTTACGCTCCATTGCGAGTACGTTCTGCGGGCAGAACTCCACGCAGATGCCGCACCCCTTGCAGAACTTTTTGTTGATGATGATCTGAATCCCCTGCTGGTTTTCCTCCTCACTCATCTCCGTGCTCCTGTTTCACTGCTCAAGGGATTATGCGGGTACCGGTCAACCCATCCAGGGCATCAGGCATGCCCTGGATGGAGGTAATAACCACTAGCTTGCCGCCCCACTGCAAAAAGTCGATGGCGGCTTCGATCTTGGGCCCCATACTTCCCGGCGGAAAATGACCTTGTACCAAATACTCTTTGGCCTGCGCACAGGTCATTTCGTCCAGATCCTGCTGCTGCGGAGTACCAAAGTTGAGCGCAACCTTGTCCACTCCGGTAAGAATGTAGAGCTCCTCAGCCCCTACGTCGCGCCCGAGCACCGCAGCAGCGCGGTCCTTGTCGATCACCGCGTCAACCCCTTCCAGCGTGCCGTCGCTCTCCACGTACACGGGGATCCCACCCCCGCCTGCGGCGATCACTACAAAACCCTGCTCGACCAGGTGCTTGATGCACTCCTTCTCAACGATTGCCTTCGGTAGTGGTGATGGCACCACGCGGCGAAAGCCCCGCCCTGGGTCGCGCTTGATGATCCAGTTGCGCGTGCGCATTAGTTCCTCCACCTCGTGCTCGTGGTAGAAGGGACCCACGAACTTGGTCGGGTTCAGGATCGAAGGGTCGTCGCGATCGACGATCACCTGCGTGACCAGGGTGACCACCTGCCGGCTGATGCCCCGTTTGATGAGCTTGTTCTGCAGCGACTGCTCGATCATGTACCCCATGCCGCCTTCCAGGTCCGCCACAATCACGCCCAGAGGTACAGGTGGCACGAGGTGGCGAGCTTCTTCCACCCGGATCAGCGCATTACCCACTTGCGGCCCGTTGCCGTGGGTTACCACCACCCGATATCCCCTCTCGATGAGGTCTGCCACCCCAACCAGGCTGCGACGGGTGTTGGCAAACTGCTGGGTGATATTGCCCTCTTCAAACTCCCGCGTGATGGCGTTGCCGCCAAGGGCCACGACTGCAATCTTGCCTTGCGCTTGGGTCATATTCGCCCCCTCCCTCACCTTGCGCCTGGTGCTCTTTGGGGGAGTCAGCGACTCCCCCGCAGGGCCGGCAGCTCCGCAATAACTTCCTCCAATGTCGGAGAGCCGATCTCCTGCAGTTCGTAGCGCACGCGCACTGTAGGGTGCTTGATCCGCACCACACGACGGAGGTCAATGGGGGTGCCAATGATCACCGTGTCGCAGTCGCAAGCGTTGATGGTGGCCTGCAGGTCCTTGATCTGCCGCCGCCCGTAGCCCATTGCCGGGAGCAGCGTGCCGATGTCCGGGTACTTTTCGAACGTCGCGACCAGGCTCCCTTTCAGGTAAGGCCTGGGGTCGACCAATTCGCAGGCGCCGTATTTCTGTGCGGCCACCACACCCGCACCGTAGCTCATCTCCCCGTGCGTCAAGGTCGGGCCGTCTTCGACGACCAGCACCCGCCGCCCGCGCACAAGCTCCGGCCTGTCCACCGCGATCGGCGAGGCCGCATCAACCACAATTGCCCGCGGATTCACCTCCATGATGTTAGCGCGTACGCTTTCGATGTCCTCGAAGGCCGCCGTGGTTTCTTTGTTGATGACCACCACGTCGGCCATGCGGAGGTTGGTCTCTCCAGGATAGTAGGTCACTTCATGGCCAGCCCGCAACGGGTCCACCACCGTGATGTGCAGCTGCGGCTTGAAAAAGGGGATATCGTTGTTGCCCCCATCCCACAAGATCACCTCGGCTTCCTTCTCAGCCTCGGCCAGAATTGCCGCATAGTCCACCCCTGCATACACCACCGTGCCGCGGTCAAGGTGCGGCTCGTATTCCTCCCGCTCCTCGATGGTACACTCGTGGCGGTCAAGATCATCGTAGGTAGCAAAACGCTGCACCTTCTGTTTTCGCAGATCCCCATAAGGCATTGGGTGGCGGATGACCACCACTTTCTTTCCCATTTTGCGCAAGATATCGGCCACGCGTCGAGTCGTCTGGCTTTTGCCACAGCCGGTGCGCACAGCACACACAGCCACCACCGGCACTTTGCTTTCCAGCATCGTCGCCCTGGCACCAAGCAGGCAAAAGTCAGCACCCGCGGCATTCACCATGGCTGCCTTGTGCATCACGTATTCATGAGACACGTCGCTGTAGGAAAAGACAACCTGGTCAACCTGTTTCTCCGTGACCAGTCTGACAAGATCTGATTCTGGAAAGATGGGTATACCATGTGGGTACAAAGGGCCTGCCAGCTCGGGAGGATAGACCCGACCCTCTATGTCGGGGATCTGAGTAGCAGTGAAGGCAACAACTTCAGAGTCTTCGCAGTCACGAAAACACGCGTTAAAGTTGTGGAAATCACGTCCAGCAGCACCCATTATGATGACTCTTTTCTTCCCTTGCATAACCACTCCAAGCTTGTCCTACCTACCCTTTCACTCGTCCCCTTACCCCTTGCATGTAGGCACTGGTTCCGCCAGAGCCGACAGCGCGGAGCGCACCTCCGCGACCGTCTTCAGCGTCATCACATGGCTGCGAAGGGCCTTGGTGCCGGGGATGCGCTTGAGGTACCATCCCAGGTGTTTGCGCATGCGCACGACAGCGACGGGATCGGGCAGTTCTGCAGCTGCAAGCTCAAGGTGCTGCAGGCAGACGGCGATGCGCTCGGCCGCCGAGGGTGACTCTGGCTCCTCACGGCCGGCAAGAACAGCGTTGATGTGGGAGAAGATGAAGGGATTCCCCAGTGCCCCCCGCCCCACCATCACCAGGTCACAGCCGGTCTGCTCGATCATCTGCCGCGCAGATTGGGCATCGATGACGTCGCCATTGCCGATGACAGGCACCTGAACGGCTTCCTTCACCTGGGCGATAACTCGCCAATCGGCCGGGCTGCTGAACATCGCTGACCTGGTACGGGCGTGCACGGTAATGGCCGCAACCCCGCAATCGACGAGCAGACGGGCAATGTCGGTCGCGTGGGTTGCATCCTGCCAGCCGGAGCGGATTTTTGCCGTGACCGGAACAGTTGCTGCGTTTACTGCTGCCCGGCAGACCGCAGCCATCCGCGCGGCGTCCTTCAACAGGGCAGCGCCTGCTCCCTGCCTGACAACCTTGGGCACTGGACAACCAAAGTTGAGGTCGATGAAGTCCGGGTGCAGGGTTTCCACCCTCGCCACAGCCTCTGCCACCAAGGCAGGGTCTGCGCCGAACAGTTGCACGCCGATGGGTCGCTCAGCCTCCTGGAAATGTAAATAGTCCCAACTGCGCGCGTTACCTCGCACAAGACCGTTGGCGCTAACCATCTCCGTGAAAACCAGCGCCGCGCCATGGGACCGACAAAGACGCCGAAATGGGCCGTCGCTGACCCCTGCCATGGGGGCAAGGACTGCCTTGCCGTCGAGCTGTACGCGAGCCACAAACATGGGCGTTGAATATAGCATTTTGACCCCTAAGTTGCAACATCTTTTTTGTTGCTTTTGCCGCAAGATTTTTGTATAATTGTGCCGCTTTTGCGTTGCTGGCTGAACACAAACGTGGGAGTTGATGAATGGCAAGACGCTGTGAGATATGTGGGAAAGGGCCGTCGGTGGGGCACAACATCAGTCATGCGCACAACGTCACGCTGCGGCGCTGGCTTCCTAACTTGCAGACGGTGCGTGTGAAGGTCGACGGCGGGTCGCGCCGCATGCGCGTGTGCACCCGTTGCTTGCGCAGTGGGAAGATTCAGAAGGCGGTTTAGCCCCCTTACCGCAGAGACCCCATCGACGCGGCGGCTCGGAAAACGACACGAGGCGCCGTTTTTGTTCAGGCGCCGCCGCGCTGCCCTGTGGTCGGTTCTTGTTCGCCCCCCTGCTTCTCACCTGTCAGCAGGCACCACTGACGCCACAGGTGCTTGCGACTCACCCCTACATCAACGATGTCCCAAGGCAATGGCTCGGAGAATGGCCTTGGGCGGTGGACAAGTCTGCGCCAATCAACGCCAGAGGCGGCCCACGTCTGCGGCCAACTAAGGTTCTCGGTGACCTTGCGCACCAGGGCAAGCCCCACTTCCCTTCCGCCAAGCGAGAAGATGGCTTGCAACAGCTCCTCGCGCACACTTTTCGGGCGCACCCTCACGCCGGGCACAGTCCGCAGCTGGGCTTCCAGCCGTTTCCGTCGCTGCTGCAGGTCGCCCCGCTCCGGCATGGGGGCCCACTGCAAGACAGTCCATGCCTTGGGGATAAGGGTGTTGATGCTCACAATGATGCGCCGTGCTGAGCCTTTGCGCACAAACACGGCTGCCGCTTCCCGGACCATGCGGACGATTGCGTCGAGGTCACTGTCGGTCTCTGTGGGTAGGCCAATGAGGAAGTACAGGCGCAGGGTGTCCAAGGCACTCTGAGAGATCAGGGCGAGCGCCCGCTCAATCTGCGCGTCACTGATGCGCTTGTTGATGCGAAAGCGCAGCTGCTCCGAACCTGCCTCTGGCGCCATGGCGATGGAGCGCACATTGGCCTGTGCCAGCGCCTTGAGCAGCCGTGCCGAGATGGCATCGATGCGGAACGACGATAGCCCTAGCTGATACCCTTGCGCAGCGAGGTGTTCGCACAGCACCTCCAACTCGGGAAAGTCCGACAAAGCAGCACCGACCAACCCTACCCTGTTCTTGCCGAAGGCATGGCGCTCCACGATGTCCGCCACTTCAGCTGCAGTGAGCACGCGCCGCGGTCGATAGATGTGCCCGGCAGCGCAAAAAGAACAGCCGCGGGCACAACCGCGGCCGACTTCGACCAGGAACATGGAGCGGTAGTGACTGTTAGGAGTCACTACCGCCGAGAAGGTGGGGTGGGCACGCAATTCGGCGACGTATTGCCGCGCCACCGCGGGCGCCGCCTGCTGCGCGCCGACCGAGGCCGGAGCGAGAACCCCATGCACACCACCCATCTCTTCCACCACCCCCGCCCGGCCTCGGCCAGCATCTCGTCCCCTACGAAACGCGGCAATCAGCGCTTCGACCGCCTCGTCAGCCTCGCCGATGAACAGGGCATCCATGATCGCCATCATTGGCGCCGGATTCAAGGTCACCGCTGCGCCCCCACAAAGGACAAGTGGGTCGTGTTCGCCTCGCTGTTCCGCCAGAAGTGGGATGCCCGCCCAATGGAGCATCTCCACCACATGGGGATAATCCAGCTCAAAGGAGATGGAGAAGGCGACAATGTCAAAGCCGCGCAGAGGGCGTCCGGACTCCAGGGTGCGTACCTCGCGGGCGAGAGGGCCTTCGCCGAGGAAGGCCCTCTCACACCGCGTCTCGCCACAACCGTTGAGGAGGCGGTAGAGCGATTGATATCCCAGATTGGCCATCCCCACGTGATAGGAATTGGGGAAGACCAGTGCCACCTGCACAGATGCCTCCGGCCGGAGGCGCACCGCGTTCTGCTCTGCGCCCAGCAGGTGAGCGGCGTATTTGCGGAACCCGAGAACGCCCTTGTTCATCTTTGCGGTTATCAGAAGAGCCGCCGCCGCTTGCGCAGATAGGCAGGCTCGTCCTCTTCGTTCTCAAATGCTATATTCTCTCCAGCAGGCTCATCAAAGCCATTGCCGTTGTCTTTCGGCTCCTGCAGCATCCCTTTCCTTGCGAATGCGGGGATCTCGTGCGTTTCCACCTGCGGTGGTACACCCGCGCGCCAGATCTCCTCTGGAGGCACAATCCTCGGCCGGGGCACGCGCCCGAACCCGGTGGCGATCACGGTCACCCGCACTTCGTTCTTCACCTTCGGGTTGATGACTGCACCGAAGATGATGTTGGCATCAGGGCCTGCGGCGTCGCGAATCACCGTCACCGCGGCAGAGGCTTCGTGCAAGGTGAGATTGGGAGGCCCGGTGATGTTGACCAGCACGCCGGCAGCGCCGAGGATCGAGGTCTCGCCAACCAGGGGGCTGCTGATGGCCGCGCGCGCCGCGGCCACGGCCCTGTCGTCGCCCGAGCCAACGCCGGTGCCCATGAGGGCGTCGCCCGCCTCGGTCATCACCGTACGCACATCGGCAAAATCCTGGTTGATGAGCCCCGGCA
>JBBIKH010000201.1:0-6476 GCA_037445575.1 bacterium | reverse complement strand
GGTACCGGCGCCGAAAAAGGAGGTATGCTATGGGAAAGCACCTTCGCGTGATGCAGGCGATCGAACTTGCCATGGGGGCGGAGAAGAAGGCAGCAGAGTTCTACGCCGACGCTTCGAAGAAAGTGGCCAACGAGCGCGGCAAAGACCTTCTTCTGCAATTGGCCAAGTTTGAACAGAGCCACTATGAGGCTCTGGCGAAGCTGAAGGCCTCGCTGGCGGCAGGCGGTGCGTTCACCCCATATGAGGGGACGACTTTCTCACCCTACCGCCCAGGGGGCGAGGCTGCAGGCAAGATTGAACCCCACCGAGATGATGCTCTCAGCATCCTGCAAACGGCCATCGAAGCAGAAACCGAAGCGTACGAGCGGTACCGCTCCTTGGCAGCCGAGACAACGGACCCGCAAGGCAAGGCGATGTTCCTAAAGCTCGCTGAGGAAGAAGTCCTCCATCGTCGTATCCTGAACGACGAATTCTATTATCTCAGCAATCGCGGCGGGATCTGGTTCTGGGGAGACTAGTTCTTTATCGCTGCAGCACGCAAGGCCTTTATCAAGGAGAGTGAGATGAAACTGCAACCAAAAGATGTGGCTCCGGACTTTGTTCTTCCTGACCAGAATGGCGTCGCCCATCGTCTCTCCGATTATCGCGGGCGGTGGGTGCTTCTCTATTTCTATCCAAAGGACGACACCCCGGGGTGTACCAAGGAGGCATGCGCTATACGCGACCAGTTCCCGGCTTTTGGCAAATTAGGAGCCCAGGTGCTCGGCGTGAGTGTGGACTCGGGGGCATCCCATGCCCGTTTTGCCCAAAAATACCAGCTTTCCTTTCCGCTTCTTGCCGACCAGGAGAAGAAAGTGGTGCAGCTCTACGGCGTGTGGGGCAAGAAGAAGTTTATGGGGAAGGAATTCATGGGGACGCAGCGTACCTCTTTCCTCATCGACCCAGAAGGAAAGATTGCCAAGGTGTACGACAAGGTAAAACCGGAAACTCATGCGGAGGAGGTGCTTGCAGACCTTGAGGCAGCGCGCGGGTGAGGCTGCCGACCGGAATAGAGGAGCATCCATGAACATCATCTGCTTCGGTGACTCCATTACTCAGGCCGGCGATTGCTCAGAAGGAGACCGTTGGCCAACCGTGCTGCAGATTGCCTTGGACGACTGGCGGGTCAACCAGTACAAGGTCTACAACCGCGGCGTTGGCGGCAACACTACGGCGAATGGACTGGCGCGATTTGCTGAGGATGTACTGCCACTCTTGCCAGGGGTGCTTGTGGTCGAATTCGGCATCAATGACTGCAACCATGCCTCTTGGCGGCGCGTGCCCGCGGTGGGCGTGGAGGAGTACAAGAAGAACCTGCGCGAATTTCACCGGGTGTGTCGGCTGAGCAAAGGGGTATGCGTCTTTGTGGTCAATCACCCTCTGTCGCGGGCTAGGATCCCCCAGGGCAACGGCCGCACGCTCCATGCCAACCTGCAACCATACAACGATGCGGTCAGGCTGCTCGCCACAGAGCTCAAGGCACCGGTCATCGACCTGCCGGTAATGATCACCGAACGCGGGATCAAACTGGCGGACTTTGTCCAGGAGGACGGCATCCACCTCACTGCTCAGGGCAACCACCTGTACGCAGCCATGGTCTTTGAACGCCTGCAAGAGATCCTGAAGCGGATCAGCTGAGCATGGAAAGGAACATCGCCAGGGCTGGAGTGACAGATAGGCTCGCGACAGCCGGTTGCAGACACGAATGGAGAAACTGAAGCGGAGGAGGCCTCCATGAGCAGGTTCTGGCCGTGGGTTTTCGCCCTGGCGCTACCGGTGTCCATGGCTCTTGCTCAGGGTAGTGGGATTGGTAGCCGGGTTGACCTGACCGATCCGTTCCGCCTCGACAGGACCAAAGGCCAGTTCGCACAGCTGTTCGTTCCGGACTATTTCCATCCGGATGCAGAAGGGAGCTACACGCTCGTATTCCATCTGCACAGCGCTTCCTGGGCCGCCGAGGACGAAGTGTACAAGGCACGCTGCAACGCAGTCTTGTGCAACATTCACTTGGGCGCACTCTCCAGTCCTTACCAGAGCTACTTTTCCGACCAATCGCGGTTTGCGGCCATGTTGGACACGGTGAGCGCCCGGCTCGCGGCGAGCGGGGTCGTCAGACAACCGCGGCTCAAGCTGCTCATCATCACCTCTTTTAGTGCGGGCTATGCTGGCGTGCGGGAAATCCTCAAGAACCCGGCGTATTATGGCCGTGTGGCTGCCTTGACGCTGGCCGATGGCCTTCACTGCAGCGAGGATCCGACGTTGAGGTCAGGGCAGATGCAAGATTTCGTTCGCTTTGCCCGGGATGCTGCAGCGGGCCAGAAGGTGATGGTCCTCACCCACTCGAGCATCAGGACGACCGGCTACTGGTCCACCACGCAGACTGCCGCCTATCTTGTCGCTGCTCTCGGCGCTGCGGTCGTGCCGTGTAGCATCACTGATGAAATCGGCATGCAATACAGCCGGTGCGACACGGGTTACTTCCACCTCAGCGGGTACATGGGTGATACTGCCCAGGATCATCTGAAGCACCTGTACGCAATGGACAAAATGCTGACGCAGGTCATGGAGGACCTTCGCATCGCGTCCTCCCCTGTGCAAGAAGGGTGGCTGCCAACCGACCGGCAGCCCGGGGTGCATGTCTACCCCAATCCCTTCCATTGCCGCACGGCCTTCCGGTGCCAGCTTGCAAACGGCGGCTGGGCCAGGCTCACGGTTTTCAACGTACTTGGTCAGAGGGTGTACGAAACGGAACAGGTCCACGTCCCTGAGGCAGGCCTGGAGATGTTCTGGGAGGCAGGAGAGATGCCTGCCGGCGTGTACACCTACTGTTTTGAATCGGGTGGGAAAACGCTCAAAGGCCATCTTACCTTGATTCGCTGAAGATGTGAAGCACGGGGGGTGAAGGAGGTCACGTGCGCCGAAGAGAGTGGCTTCTGTCGGTGACAATGCTGCTTGCGGCCCAGGTGTTTCTGGGATGTAGCGGTTGGTCACTCCGCAGCCGGAGGGCACGCGAGGTAGACGCGCTCTTCCGGGCCTATGAGGGCAACGTGCCGGGCGCGGCGGTGATGGTGGTGCGCGACGGCCGCCCTGTCCTCACCCGCTGCTATGGTCTCGCGGATCTGGAGCAAAAGCGGCCGGTCACGGAGTGCACCAACTTCCGACTGGCCTCCGTGAGCAAGCAGTTCACCGCCATGTGCATCATGATCCTGGTGGAGCGCAGCCTACTTTCCTACGATCGCACCTTGTGCGATCTATTTCCAGACTTTCCTCCTTATGGCCGATCTATCACCGTCGATCATCTCCTTCACCACACTTCAGGGCTCATAGACTATGAGTCGCTGCTGCCGGACACCATGACCCGCCAGGTGAGCGATGCCGAGGTGCTCAGGTTGATGATGGCGCAAGATTCCACCTATTTCCCACCGGGGAGCCAGTTCCGCTACAGCAACTCCGGATACGCGGTGCTGGCCATGGTGGTGGAAAAGGTTTCAGGCAAGCGCTTTGCTGATTTCTTGCGCGAGCATGTGTTTCTTCCGGCAGGAATGTCCGCCACCATCGCCTACGAGCGAGGCGGCCCTCCCGTACGGTGCCGCGCCTACGGTTACCAGGTCGTTGCTGACACCGGGTTTGTCTTTCGTGATCAGAGGCCCACCAGCGCCGTGTTGGGCGATGGCGGCATCTACTCCTCGCTGCGGGACTTGCGGCGCTGGGATGAGGTGCTGTACACCGATCGGCTCGTCTCCAAGCAGGCCTTGGAGAGAGCGTTCACTCCCGGGCTTCTCAACGACGGCACAAGCACTTCATACGGCCACGGGTGGCGCCTGGACGCCTACCGCGGCCATCGGCGCATGCACCACACCGGCAGCACCTGCGGCTTTGCCACCTTGATGCAGCGTTATCCCGACGACCGTCTCTGCGTCATCGTCCTCACCAACCGGAACGAGCCGAGTGTGATGTCCCTAGGGGATCGGCTCGCGGACCTGTTTCTGCAGTGAAGGCGGAAGGCGGCACGCGCGCGTGAGTCCAGGTCTGGTGCGTGGCTTTTGCGCGAAGTGACTTCTGATCCGCCGGCTAGCCGCAGCAGCTTTCTTCTTCGGAGTGCTGGCGGTGCCCAGTGCGGAGAATGTGCCCTGGTAGTGTGTGCCAGCCGCGCGAGGAGGTCGAGCAAGGGTTTTGCCGGCTTGGGGTGGTATTTTGCAGGAAAAGTTGTCGGCGGCTGACGGGAATAGTGCCAAGGGTGATCGGAGGGGGGGGCGGAAGCGATGTGGCCATTGTGGGCTGGCAGGAGAGCGATCCTTCGCGAGGGGGGTCCAGTGGTAGCACAAGAGAGGGCCTACGGTTTTGTCCGGAAGTCCAGGGGGGCTCGTACACCTGGTTTGATCAGCACGAGGCAACGAGCACTTGAAGACCGCAGGATACCTCGCGGGCAAAAAGCGGCCAAATAGATCTATCGCAAGCCAGGCGGCCGGGGTTGAAAGAGCTACCCGGTAAGGTTTTGCATGACCTCTACATGAAAATGAGTTTTCGTGCATGACTTTTACGTTTTTTCTTCTATATTGTCAGGCGCCGGTGGTGGGATTGGGGTGACTACAAGCCGTAATCCCGCTGTTGGAAAGACGGGCAAACCCGTGGATCAGGTGCGCCTGGCGCTTTGCGGGACATGATAGTTGCCGGACCAAGGAGACCTATGGGGGTGGATGATGCCATTCGTGTTTTTCGATGGCAAACAGCACCGAACCGGAGATCAACGCCTTCCTGAGCAATCCGGTTGAGGAGAACGTCAGCGCCTTGACCCCGGATCAGGCGCCCTGGGCCTCGCAGTTCCTTTATCGCCACGTGCTGGAGGGCGATGTCGGCGATGTGGGCAAGGTCCTCCGCAAGGTGGTCGCAAAGGCAGTGAGGGATGGGGATCGAGCGGGAGGGTAACCTGCCACACGTTTCGCCACTCCTTTGCTGCACACTACGTCACTACATTGTTGCGGAGTGATGGAAAAGAGACGACATCTACCGGGCGCAGGATGCCTATCTGGAAAAACAATGTGGAATTCGTCCGCGAAATCCAGAATGAACGCATGACTCGATTGTTGAGGGCAGGCTTGGAAAGGGGAAAGACCGTAAGGACATTCTTGGCATGTTTGGGTAAGAGCGCGCGACCGCTCGTGGAGCCGCAATTTCAAGGTTTTCGCCCGCTCCGGGCTTCGAGCCGACTGCGCTCCGCGGAGCCGCTTGACGGCATGCCGTTGGGCAAGATGTGGCCAGATGCGGTTTTGAGCAGGTATAACTGTGGCGCTTGGAGGTTGGCATCATGAGAACCATCATTCACCTGTTCCTGTCGTTGGTGTTGGCGTGTGCTCTTTACGCGCAAATCTACCAACCCACCAGCCCGTTGGTTTTCGACAAGAGTAGTATTCAACAATCGACCATGAGCCAGAAGATCAAGACGGCGCGATTCTTCCCGAGTGCGCTCGATATTGAGGAACTCAGAATTCAGATCACCCGCAACAATAACGAGGTGGAAAACCAGATCGCCATTCTGAAGAACAAAATGACCAACGTCTACATGGACAAACAGGAGTTGCTCAAGCTGGTGGACATCAAGAAAATGGAGGAGCAGATTGCGGTCAAACAGAAAAGCCGTAAGGAAATTGAGCAGCAAATTCAGCAGGACCTGACCAGCATTGCCTTCGAGGGGTTGTACCTGGTGTTGCTCAACGGTATCGACATCCTGGCGTCCAAAGAAACACTGGCGGCACAGGCGGAGAAGTTGCTGGCGCCGACGGCCATTGAAGATTTAAACGGCATGTTTATTTCCAGCCTGACAGTCATCGAAGACAACCGCCTGCTGACGGACCGCATCAAAGCCACCATCAGCGGCGAAATGACCGTGGAAAAGCAGTATCTCGCCAAAGCTATCGACAACCGCACCAAGTTTCTCTATCTCATCAAAGTGAAGGTAGCCCCCCTTAAGAAGTCGCTTGCCGCGACACAGGACTATGCCGAACAGAGGAGCATGCACCTGGTGGTTAACCTGATGAGCGATCACAATTACCAAACAAAGCTACAACAGGCAGGCGTCTCTGCTGACGACATAAAGAGCATCGAATTGGAAGTCAATTCTGCCAAGGCCGTGATCGACGAGGCGAACAACACATCCGGCCGCCGGCAGCAGCAGATTATCCGCAGTGGCATTGCTAACCTGGCGAACATTGATTCGGAAATCCAGCAGCTGCAAACCACTCTGGCGAACCGCAGCAGCCTTCTCGAACAAATCATTCAGGAAAAGACCAAGGTTGCCTACGACGCCAACAACATCGAAGCCAGCATCAACAAGGCCTTGCAGTATTTTGACAGCCAGGTGGAGCAGCTCAAGAGTCAGCTTATTGCGACCAAAGAAAAGGAACTGATCGCCCGTTACGGCTCCAATGTCGCGGCCGAAG
>JBBIKH010000200.1:0-6581 GCA_037445575.1 bacterium | reverse complement strand
TGCGAAGATGACGCCGTCCACGTCTCGTTCCAACAAGAAACGCGGTACGGCCTCCCGGCGGAACCGTTGGTTGACCGTGGTCAACAGGATGTAGTAATCGTGAGCCCGGGCTTCGAACTCGGTGCCCAGGAATACTTTCGTATAGAATGGTTCGGCGCGAGAAAAGTGGTCATCGGTGAGGATAAAACCGAGGTTGCCGCTGCGTTGGGTGACAAGCCCGCGAGCCGACCGGTGAGGGTGATAGTTGAGCTCCGCCACCGCCTGCAACACGCGCTGGCGCGTGGCCGGACTTACTCTGCCTTTGCGGTTAATTACCAGCGACACGGTGGAGACCGCTACTCCCGCGCGCTGGGCCACGTCCTTGATGGTCGGGCTCATCGAAACGCTTCTACTTCGTTGGCTTCATTCCTCAATGGCGAGGCCAAAAGCGTGCCTAATAGCCATGTGAGCGTTGGTGAAACGTTTCGATGAAAATATAGCCAAAAGGCCCTAAATTGTCAAGTGTTTTTTTTTGCCAAACGCAGGCCAAAGCCAGATGCCTTGTCACTCCTGGCCGCTCCCCTTCAGGTGGAGCGTCACCTGTTCCTCTGCCTGCTGATGGGTAAATGTCACTTCGACACGGAACGCAGCTTCCAATCGCGTTGCTTGCCACTGAAGGGTAGGGTTTGCGCCTGCAGAGACTTCGGCCACAGGCCAGGGTGAGATGACCACGACTGAACTCTCGTGTCCAGGGAATGCCGCAAGCCTCAGTTCAAGTCGGGGTGAGTTCTTTCCGAGGCGG
Organism: bacterium; assembly: GCA_037445575.1. Classification (GTDB taxonomy): domain Bacteria; phylum Zhuqueibacterota; class Zhuqueibacteria; order JANLFK01; family Oleimicrobiaceae; genus Oleimicrobium. Next base: position 5,800 of record JBBIKH010000200.1, on the reverse strand, counting down.
GCGGAACGTAGGGCAGAGCTTGCCGAGGCCACGTACGGGCATGAGGGGGGACCGAGTTCCACATCCACCCGTTTGCGGGGCGGATCGTCGTGGGGGATCACCAGCGAAGGGTAGCGGCGGCCATCCATTTGGATCTGCCGGGCGAGGGGGCCATGCCCCCGGATGGTCACGCGAACTTTGCTTCCCGCCACAAACCAATCTGCAGCAAATCTCCGCTGACCTTTCGGCAAGAAGGGTTCGATGCACAAGTTCCATTCGTTCTCCGTCAGCCCGTAAATGGAAAAGAGCGCGTGCAGGTACCAGCCTGCAGCCCACAAGAACTGAGGTTTGTCCACACGGCCATATTGTGAGGGATCCCTGGCATCGCTGCACCGATATTCGTACATCGCCGGTTGGCCATTAGGGCTGGTCATTACCCCATGCAGGTTCATCGTCCTGCAAAGGAACTGGTACGCCTCCTGCTTGGCACCGGTATTGTTGAGCGCCAAAATGTACCAAGCATTGCCGTGCGGCCACACACCTCCATTGAGGTAACGGTATGGAGATCCGGCCTCGTTGCCCTGAAAATGAAGTTCATGGGCAAGCTCATCAAAGTCAGGAGGCTGAACGTTCAGCACGCCAATCCACGGGTCCACAAGTTGACTGCGCGCGGTTTCTACAAGCCTCCTTGCCCGGTCAGGTTCCAGGACACCAAACGGCACCGCCAACAGGGAGCCGATGTAGTAGTGGGTATCCAGGCGGCCGTCAGCGAGATAGTTCGTCAGGTAGCCTCGCTTCTCGTCCCAGAGGCGTTTGCTTACGGCCTTCCCGATGCGCTTTGCCAAGGCCTCGTAGAAACAAAGCGAGTCCTTGTCGCCCAGTGCCCACGAAAGGTATTGGTATTCGCGGAGGGCGGCTGCAACAAGCACGCTCATGTAAGTGCGGGGACCATAGCTGCTGCCGATGTCCCACCAGTCAGGGCGGTAGGCCCAGATGAGATCGTCCTCTCGGAGGTGAGTGAGCGCCAAATGCAAGCTCCTCCTCAGGAGCGGCTGCAATGTGGCGACTGTTTCGCGATCCCCGGAGTGTCGTAGGAAGCGGCTGCTGACGATGATAAACCACAAATGGTTCCAATTGTCAGCGCCGGCATACTCAGTTGCATAGGTGCTGTCTTTCCAGTAGTAGGCGTGAGGGAGTGTGCGCAATGAATCAGCCAGAGCAGCCAGGTAGCGCAGGTCGCGGCGGACCCGAGCCGGGTCGAACATGCAGGCTGCCATGTCCGTCATCAAGGCATCGTGGGTGAAGAAAAAGTTGTACTCGGCCGGACACGGCATGGGTACGATCTGCCCAGCGAGGTGATGGGCATTGGCCGCGAGCACCGCTTTTGCCCAGCGGGCACTGTGCAGGGTGTGAGTGTCGTCAATGTCGAGCTCTGACTCCAGGAAAGCTTTGCCAAGCACGAAGTGGCGAAATGATGCCACCTCTTGGGCATAGGTCTGCCTGAGGGTGGGGGCCAACGAACGGGCTTCGCCAGCAGTGCACATGCCCACGATTTGCCTGACGGTGAGCGAGTCTCGCGGGCCTACGTACGCTCGGTACAGGAAGGCGATGACCGGTGCACCCGGCTGGGCTGCCGACAACAGATGCCCCGGGAGACTTTTCAAGCTGGTGAGCCAGGCGCGAGGATGGCCGGATACTGCTTTTGCCAAGTCGTCGGCATCGGTCGTGAACGAGTGAGGCTGTATTCCAGCGTTGATGACGAAAAGCTCCGCATGCCCCGCCTCAGCATCCGGGTAGTGCACGAGCAGGGCATGCTCTTCGGGAAGGTGTTCAGTCCAGGCCCGGTCCTTGCGCTCGTAGGTGTGGCTGGTGCGCAACGCAGCGTCAAGATGGGTACGCACTTCGCACGTGTCCGCGTGAGGCAGCCTGTTTGTCACGGTTATGGTCACCACCATCGCCGGTTGATTCAGGCAGAATTCATAGGTCACCGCGGCCCTCCAGGTCGTGGTCTCCTGACGGAAGGTGACCGAATAGGGGGTCAGAGAGTATGTGATTGAGGGACCTTCGAGCACTTGTACGGGGCCGGAGCCCGCGCGCACGCCTATCAAAAAGACGCGCGCTGAATCCCGGCTCCAGTAATCTTGGCTATTGTCTAGGCTGTTCGCCACCGGGTAGAAGAAGCTCACTCGGGTGACAAGGGGACTACTGCGATGAGCCTCGATACCTACAAAGGGGCCTCCTACCTCGATCTGCGCGTTGGGAAGGTCTGTGGAAATGGCCAGCTGGCCCTCCATGTGCAACGGTGAGGGGCTGCAGCAGCAGACGCTTAGAGCTGCCGTAAGCGCGCAGATTCGCAGATCTGTTCTCCTATCCATGGCTCTCTCCTTGTCGCCTTTTGCGAAAGCTATACTTTCTTGGGACAAAGTCAAGGAGAATCGATTCTTGTTTACGGGGCACTCTGCCGGTGGAGGAAGCTGGCATAAGTGGCATATTATGGAGCTGTTTGTACACCTTCGACCTCGTGGCTGGGGGCATGCGAGGGCATGCCTGAGGGTGCCAACGCCTAGCTGGTAGAGAAAACCGAAACCAATGCCATATAGCTCTGTGTCTCATGAGGGTAATTGAGGAACAAGGTGCCCCTCATGAACAGGCCTGCCATTCTCAGACCCGCGTGTCGGCCTGCATCCGTGCTTTTCCCAGAGCGGCAAAGGACACTAGGCAGTTGGTGGCAAAAAATGGTAATGATCGAAAATTTCGCTTGCTTTTGTTGTACAAATGTTGTACATTTACATCGCCCGAACAGGTAAGGTCGGTTGAGGATGCTGCCTGTTGAGGGCCAATTGCAGAAATGGGTGCGTACCAACAAGGATGTTGGTTAGCAGTCCGGCTGCAAGAGGGTGACACTAGAAAAGGAAAGGGACTGTTAGCCACAGCTGGGTGTGGTGGGTAGTAGTCTCTGGGTTATTGGGTTGCGCTTCAGCAACGGCCACTAACATCTCCTTCCTTTTGAGTCTTCCGACTCATTAATCCCCAATTGTGTTTTGCACCTCGCGGTCTTTGGGCGCTGTGCCGCATCATGTCCAAGCGGAAGGCCCACATGGGCACTGCGAGTATGCTCGTCGCAGAGGTACCTGTGCTCGCGCAAGGAATGCGAGAGCTCCTTACCCCTGGGACGAGGCGGTAACCTTTGCTGCTGTTGCCGAGCTGGGCAGAGAGCATCGTTAGGCGGCTTTTGGCGCCTGGGCGATGACTGCCATCTGCCGGGCGCGGCCGGAGACTGTCCAGGCAGCGCCGAGGCACTGGTGCGCCGAGTCGCGCATGGCGCTGCCGCATTGTAGCGACTAGCAAGAGCGGACCCCAAAATCCCTGGAGACCAGGACGACCAAATGGACCCTTTCCGCCGGCGACTGTTAGAGCTGAGTAGGATTCTGACCGATGACGACGCGTCGTATTCCTACCTTTTGCAGCGATTGGAAAGGGCGGGGAGGTTGCGGTGTGGGAACTGTGGCTTTGAGAGCTTTTACGTCTTGAGCAGGTACCGCCTCAAATGCCGACACTGCCGCCACGAATTTCGACCGTTAGCAGGGACAGCCTTCTCGGCGCTCAAGATGCCACTTTCCCGCTGGTTGACAATGGTGAATTTCTTTGTCATGGGGGTCCCGGTGCGGGAGACAGCGGGGCGGTGCCGAGTCAACTACAAGACAGCATTGCGGGCTTATGCGCTGGCGCGCAGGGCAGTCGTGGCATCGCAGTCCCAGGAAGCTTCCCGACACAGCCCACACTCAGGGACCATGGCTATCGGCATCGTCGACGGCCTCGAAGGGGTAGAGGTGGAGCTTCTGGATCGGGCACGGACCTTGGCCCTCTTTCACTCCGGGATTGTTGGCGTGCGAAGGGGGATGATTTTCTACACCGACCTGTGGCAAGAGTTTCACACCGTGGTGGTGCTCTGCGAACCCGGGGCCTGGCGTCCCAGAAGGCGGCAACTGGTGGATGCAGTCTACGTTGATCACGTGCAAGGTTTTTGGCAGTACGCCAAGAAGATTCTGCTAGGAAGCCGGGCGATCAACAGGGGTAACATTCTCCCTGTTCTGAAGGAGTTGCAGTGGCGATACAACACGCGCGAGGCGGACCAATTCGAGCTTGTGGTTGACCGCCTGTTGGCGATGGCAATGGTTCGACGGAGAGGGCAGAAACGCCCAGAGGTTACAGCAGGTAGTTAGCGGAGGCAAAAAAAGCTATGGTGGTCGGGTGGTTTGTGTCGGGTGGAGCGGGCAACTTCCCTGATTTTGCAAGTGAGGCAGTTTGTGGAAATGAACGCAGCGAAAGGGAGCGAATTCACCGCGACGCAGGAGCTGATCGACCCCTCGATCGGCAGCAGTCCCCTGATCCGCTTCTTGCGGGTGCTGTTCAGGCGGAAAAGGCTCATCGTGGCCTTCGCTGCCTTGGTGATTGCTACTGTAGCCGCCGCCACCTTCCTGACCAGGCCGGTGTTCAGGGCCTCCGCCAAACTCTTGGTGGAGCGAGAAATCGATTCCGAGAAGACGGTGCTCTTGGGGGTGAGTGGGCAGGCTGATTATGAGCGGTACGACTGGGTGAACGCCGAGACAGAGATCATTCGCAGCCTCCCTGTCGCCTCCAGGGCTATGGAGAAGGTGGGGCCCATGCCAGAACGCAAAGTCACTTCCTCGGCTGCCGTTCTCCAAAAGCGTCCCACCGACCAGGCGATCGTAGAGTTTCTGAAGAGGCTGCGCGTGGAGAATGTGCCGAAAACCAATGTCATTACAGTGAGTTTCGAGGCAGAGGACCCCACCTATGCTGCTGCCGCAGCCAATGCGGTCGTGGAGGCTTACACCACCTACCGTGCGCAACTATACGATCAATCGGCGGCGTACAAATTCTTTCAGGAGCAGCTACGTTTGGCAGATAGCAGCCTGCGACAGCTACAGCAACGACAGGCCAGCTACAAGCAGTCGGCGGCGATGATATCTCCAGAGGCGCAGCGCACGATCCTCCTCAATCGCCTTTCCGACTATGAATCCCGCCTGACCGAGGTGCGGACCTCGCGCATCGGCAAAGAGGCACGGCTTGAGGTGTTGAAGCAGGAATTGGCACGAGGCAAAGTGGGCGTTCCCTCCATTGAGTCCAGCGATAGCCCAAGCCGGGAGAAGCACATTGCCAAGCTGCGGGGGGAACTGCTGGACCTGCAGATGCAGAGGGAGCAGCTCCTCACTCGCTTTACCCCCCAGTACGAAGGGGTGCGCAACCTGGACAAACAGATCGCTGCCACTCAGCGCCAGATCGCCGAGGAGGTGGAACAGATTATCCAGATGGAGACGGTGGCCATCGCGGCCCTGCGTTCCGAAGAGGAGGCGCTGCAGTCGTCAATTGCCGCGATCAAGAGGGATATCCAAGCCTTGGCCGTGCAGGAGTACGAATTCTCACAATTGAGTCGCGGCATTGATGACAATCAGCAGATCTACTCAATGCTGCTGCGCCAGCGCGAGGAGGCGCGCATCTCGCTGGCGAAAATGCAGAGGGGGGTGAGCGCACGCGTGATTAGCCCGGCCGAGGCACCCCTCTATCCGATGCGACCACGAAAGCGTCTGAACATGGCCTTAGGTCTCCTTTTCGCTCTCTTTGGCTCTCTGAGCATCGCCTTCCTGGCGGAATACTTTGATCATACCGTGCATGAACCGGCAGAGTTGGAGTGGCGGACTGGAATTCCGGTGCTGGGCAGCGTCAGAGAAGTGGCGCGCAGTGGTCGGGCCCGCTAGGCCCATAAGGTGAGGAAAAGATGCAAGTACTGAGCTCACAGTCG
>JBBIKH010000199.1:0-6646 GCA_037445575.1 bacterium | reverse complement strand
GAGGTCCGCCCCCCCGTCGACAAGACCCCGCACTTGTTCCCGGTAGGCTTCAAAGATCTCGCTCTCCGGAACAGAGTCAAGGGCAAGCAGCAGGCCGGTAGAGCCCACTGACCCGGCGACGAACGCGTCGGTGCCGGCTGCTTCCCGCGCAAGCTCGGCGGCGCGCCGACTGACCTCATAGGCGCGCCCGTCCAGCGGTGTATCGCGCAGGCGAAACCGATTCGCACCCAAGCTATTGCTAATCACCACATCTGCCCCTGCCTGCACATACCCCCTGTGGGTCTCGACCACCGCAGAGGGGTTATCAAAATTCCATAGTTCCGGCATCACCCCCACCGGCAGGCCCATGGCCTGCAGGGTGGTCCCGGTCGCGCCGTCAAAGAGCAGAATCTTCTTGCCAAGCTCATCCCTGAATGAGCGAGCCATAGCCTTTTCTCCTCATCTTAGCGCTGCACGATCCGGAAAGGAAGACCGTGTCGTGCCTGGAGTTGTTCACCCTTGCGCCGGGCGGCCTCTTCATTCTCAAACGATCCCACCCAGACCAGATAAAAGAGATCGCGCCCCCGCTCCTTGACGACAATCTCACACTCATGCCCCTGCGCCGCAAGGGCCTGAACGAGCTTCTCGGCATTGCGCTTTTCTTTAAAGGCACCCACTTGCAGCGCATAGGGCTTTGCGCCCACCGCTGCCCGTGGCACAGCCTGCTGCCGCCTAGCGCCACCTTGCCCACTCAGCTCCGACGCTGCTAGGCTGGCCAGGGGCGAATTGGGATACTTGCTCAGGAACCACTCCAGGGCATACGCTGCCGAGTCCTGTTCCCCACGCGCTAGAAGGCACTGAATCCGCATGTAGTGGGCATCATCGCATAGTGGCGACGCCGGGTATCGCTGGGCAAGTTGCAGGTAGCGCTGGGCCGAACTGTGGTAGAGGCCGAGGGCAAAGTCATATTCCGCCAAACGGAGGAGGGCGTCATCCGCAAAGGCGCTGGTCGGGAACTCCTCCACGATGCGCTTGTAGTAGCGCACAGCGCGTGCGCCATCCGGCTCGGTGGCACCCTGCAGAAAGAGCACTGTGGGGTCGTCGGGAAACTTGCGCACGAGCTCCGGCAGCCGTTGTTTGATCTCCTCAACTCGGTTCTGTTGGAGGAGGACCGCTAGCGTCTCTGGGGTTTGCGCCGGCGCGACAGAGACCGCGACGGTCAGCCATACCAGCACGGTGCGCGCCCAACGGCCAGGCATGCCTCAATTCCCCCCTGCCTAGGTGTTCTGCGCGTCACGTGCGGCCGCAGGCGCTGCGGGGAGTGGCCGAAAGCACTGGCTACATCGCGGGCTGGGAACACGGGATGTGTAGCCACAGTGCTGACAGACATAGTGCTTGCGATAGCAGTTCGTCTGCTCCAGCACCTCCAACGCCTGCGATGCGGCCTCGTTGTGCCGTCCGACTGCATTGAGGAAGCGAGCCATCTGCACCTTGGCCGCCAGATTGTCCGGGTCCTTGCTGAGCGCCTGGGTGCAATAGTCGATGGCGCGCTGGTACTGTCCCATCTTTGCCTGCAGGGAGGCTAGACCCAGATAGGCCTCTGCTGAATCGGGCACGCGCTGAATGATTGAGGTGTAGACGTTTTCAATGTCCCCAAAATCACCTGCTTCGTACAGCACGTCCTCGAGGAGGTCAAAAGCCACAGAGGCGTGCTCAGGAGCAGCCTCCACCAGGCGGCGCAAGATGTTGAGGGCGTCGCGATGTCGCCTCTCCTCCCTGTAGGAAGACGAAAGTTCAAGGTACGCTGACACACATTTGGGATCAAGCTTGATCGCCTCGCGCAGTTTGATGCGCCCTTCCCGCCCTTTGCCTTCTGCCAGGAGTTGCTTACCCCTCTGCACTCGATAGAACGCGAGTGTCTGGGGGTCAGAGGTTCCGCGCACTTTCAGCAGCCGCTCGAGGGCTTCGTAAGCGCCGTCCCAATCGTGCAGCTGCTCACACAGGCGAGCTTTCCAGTGCAGGGCCCATGCGTCGCTCTTGTCCGGCTCGAGAAGCAGATTCACGTGCGCAAGGCCGCGGTCGTACTTGCCGGCACTCCAATAGTCGTGCACCAGGCTGCGGTTGAGCCACCGCACCTGTTCCGCTGTCAGTCCCTGTCTGGGTTGTTGCTCCTGGTGCACGCGGATAGCCTGCTCGGTGCGTCCCGTCATGCGGAAAATGTCGCCGATCTTGACGTAGGCGTCCACAAAGTCGCTGTCACGGCTGACTATCGCGCGGAGGGCAAGTAAGGCTTGCTCCTGCTCTCCGCTCATGAGCAGTTCCAGAGCCCGCGCATAGTCGCGCCAGAGCTGGTCCTTCTGTGGGCGCCGGTGCCTGCTGGAAGGAAAAAACAGGGCGACGCCGATAAAGAAAAGCGCGGTGATGACGATGGCAATGATAACTATCGTGTCCATGGCAGCTGGTCTCCGCTGGCAGGAATGTTAGGACTGTTCCATTTCATGTCCGACCGGGACAGAAGCCGACTTGGCAGGGGCCAGGAGCCCTTCTTCCACAGAGATGTTGCGCAGCCTGCCAAGTTCCGACTTGAGCTTCTCGTTTTCCTTTGTCAAGCGACGGAGGTCCCGACGAAGACCGATGACTCTGATGAGCGAAATAGCAAGCCAAGTGAGGAGGCCGGCCGCGTAGCAAAGGTACATTACCACCCAGAGTGGCATCTCCACGCTCTGCCACTTGTAGAATCGCACCACCACCTGTAACGTCGAGTTCTGGGTAGCGAGTACCACCAGCACCAGTACCACCACAATTGCACTTACCCAACGCACAAACCACATAGGTTACCCTCCTCGCGCACGCATTGCCCTACGCAGCAGCCTCGGCCAGGGAAGGTTCGCCCACCACTGTGCCGAACAGTGTGTGGCCCTCTGCACCGGTGATGAGCACGCGCACCAATTGCCCGGGCTTCGCATTTGGCGCTTTCAGGACCACGATCATGTTGCCCTCGGTGCGGCCCATCACGCGCCGGGCCGACTTTTTGCTAGGTCCCTCCACGAGCACCTCCAGGACTGACCCTATGCGCTCGCGGTTTTTCTCCAAAGTGATCTGCTTCTGTAGTGCGATGAGCTCCTCAAGACGCCTCTGTTTTTCCACTTGGCTCACCGTCTCTCGCACCTGGAAGGCAGCCGTGCCCTCCCTTGGCGAGTACTTAAAAAGAAAGGCAGCGTCGAATCGCACCTCCTCAAGCAAAGATCGGGTTGCTGCAAAATCATCGGCGTCCTCACCCGGGTAGCCGACAATCACATCCGTTGTCAACGCGATACCCGGCATTGCCCTCCGGAGCTCGGCCACAAGCTGCAGATATTGTGCTCGCGTATAGCGACGATTCATGGCCGCCAGCACCTTGTCGCTCCCAGACTGCACCGGCAGATGCACGTGTTTGCAGATCGTCTTGCGGGTGGCGATGGTGTCAATGAGCTTGGCCGACAAGTCCTTGGGATGGGACGTAGCAAAGCGGACGCGGTACAAGCCGGGAATGCCTGCCACCCTCGCCAAAAGATCGGCAAAGTCATAGGCACCGTCGCGGTAGGAGTTGACGTTCTGGCCGAGGAGCGTCACTTCGACAAACCCATTGGCCACCATCCCCTCCACCTCTTCCACGATCGAGGCGAGGCTGCGACTCCTCTCTGGTCCTCGCACGTACGGGACGACGCAGTAGGAGCAAAAGTTGTTGCACCCCCGCATAATGGCCACCCAGCCACTGATTCCTGGCTGGCGCACGGGTTTGACGCCGGCATAGGTCTCCGTTCCGCACGGCACCTCGCCCGCGTGGCTCGCCTCCTCCCCGCCCAGCAGCTGCTCGAGGAGGACGGGCAGCTTCCGGTACTCATCCGGGCCCAGCACCAAGTCCACCGCGGGCTCGTTACGCAGCAGGCTTGCCTTGAGGCGCTCGCCCATGCATCCCAACACGCCGAGAACGCGGCAGCTGCCCTGGCGTTTGAGAGCTCGGAGCGCGTGCAGGCGGCCACAGGCCCGTTGTTCGGCGCTCCCCCGCACGCTACAGGTATTGACCAACACTACATCGGCCTCGGAAGGAGCATGGCTCTGCCGGTAGCCGGCTGCCTGCAAAATGCCCGCCACCAGCTCCGAGTCGTACTTGTTCATCTGGCAGCCGTAGGTCTCGATGTAGTAGGTGAAAGCTCTATCGGGCATATCGGACACCAGCAGCAAGGTTCCTTCTGCGTTCGCACATTATGCGCATGCGCTCACCCTCGGTGTATCGGCATGTCGGTTGAAAAGGAGGTCCTCTTCTTCCGGCCTGTGCGTGGCCGTCATCCGACCCACCAAGCAACCATCCTCGCTCATCTGCTCGATCTGAACCAGGGCCATAAAACTACGAAAATACCGATTTGCCGTGGGAACGCGTACTCGCAGGTAGTTGTCGCTCAAGCCAAGCGCGTATCCTTCAGCTTGGCGCTCCAAAAGGACCCACAGCGTCTTGCCCACAAAGCGCGCCGCGAACGCCCCTCGCTTTTCATTGCTCAGACGGCGAAGGGCAGCAGCCCTTGCCTGTTTCAGTGGTGCCGGCACTTCGCCAGGCAGCTCCGCTGCCAGGGTGTTAGGCCTCTTTGAGTAAGGAAACACGTGCAGATACGTGACGTCAGCAGCGTTGAGCAGATCCAAGGTCGCCTGAAAGTCCGACTCGGTTTCTCCGGGATAGCCGACAATGACATCGGTGCCGATGCTCGCCTCTGGGAAAGCACCCCTCAGTTCTGCCACGCACGTTGCGAACTCCTGCGCGGTGTATGGGCGCCGCATGGAGTTCAGGATGAGGTCGCTTCCGCTCTGAAGCGGGATATGAAAGTGCCGGCAAACCTGCCGATGCTGCGCGATAACCTGCACCAGCCGCGGTGTTACCTCCGTGCATTCCAACGAACTGAGGCGGAAGCGGACGTTGGGCAGCTCAGCGCACAGCAGCTCCAGCAACGCGGCCAGGTCGGTGCCTGCACCGAGGTCTCGGCCGTAGACACCCACATGCACCCCGGTGAGGACAAGCTCCTTATGCCCACGGCCGGCCAGCTCAGCAGCGCGCGTCAGCACGTCCTCCACCGTGGCGCTGCGGGCTGGTCCACGCGCCAGGGGCACGGTGCAGAAGCTGCACCTCGCGTCACATCCGTCCTGTACTTTCAAGAAGGCACGAGTGCGCGGCGCGGGATTGCCCGGGCACGGCGCCACGAACTGCCTCCCCGGCTCAGCGGTGAGCACAGCCGGCTTGGGCCTTTTTCGCCCAGCATCCAGGTAGTCGAAGAGCCGGAACTTGGCGTCGGCGCCCAACACTACGTCCACGCCAGGGATGGCCGCAAGGCTCTCGGCCGCAAGTTGGGCATAGCATCCCACTACCGCCACAAATGCCCGAGGCCACTCTCTGACGGCGCGGCGTACCGCCTGTCGCGAGCAGGCGTCTGTGCGCTGCGTGACCGTGCAGGTGTTGATGACCACCACATCTGCCGGCTCTCCCCACGGGACGAGACCATAGCCGCGCCGAGAGAACTCCTCGGCCAGCATCGAGCTCTCGGCCTGATTGACTTTGCAACCAAGTGTGTAGATAGTTGCCTTTGGCATAACGTCTAAACGACGGTGTCGGGCCACGAGGACCCGACACCGTCCATGTCATCCTACCAGTTGCGCATTGTCCTTTCCCAGCAGAGTAAGGACGAGGTTGTGCACGTCACTGGTCCTTTTCGGTCGGTGCCTCACCTTGAACGGTCGGGTCCTCCGCACCGCCGGTTGAGGCGTCACCTTCTGGTTCGCCTGTACCTTCTGGCGCCTCGGCGGCCTTTGCCGAACTCTTCTTGCGTGTGGACTTTTTCTTCGGCTTGGCAGGTTCCGCGGCTTCTTCCGGCGGCACATCAGCCACCGGAGCAGGCGCCTCTGCAGCACCGATCTCCGCGCTCGTAGGCTCTGCGGCTGCCTCGGCAACCGGCTCCTCGGCAGGTCCAGCCGCTGCGGCCTCTTGCACCTCTTCTGCCCCGGGAGCCTCAGCAGCCTCGGTGGTTGCCTGCTCTACCTCTCCGACCGCTTCTTTCTCTAGGGCCCTCTTTTCCGAGAGCACGATGCGCTTGTTGTCCTTGCTGAATTCGATCACGCAGAGTTCGATCTCCTCATCCAGCCGGTAGCCATCGGCCGGCTTGCTGATGCCCGGCTTGGCCAGATGGGACATGGGCACAAAGCCCTCCACCTCGCCCGGCAATTCCACCAGCAATCCCTTTTCGATCAAACGCGTGATCTTGCCTGTCACCATGGTTCCGGGCCTGTACATTTCTTCAAACCGGTCCCACGGGTTCTCCTGGGTCTGCTTGTAGCCCAGAGAGATGCGGCGGTTCACCGGATCCACCTTGAGCACGGTGACGGTGATTTCCTCTCCTTTCTTGACCACCTCACTGGGGTGCCGCACCTTCTTGGTCCAGGACAGGTCGGAAATATGGACCAGGCCATCGATGCCCTCTTCCAGTTCCACAAAGGCGCCAAAATTGGTGAGGTTGCGCACCTTGCCCTTGTGGATGGAACCCACCGGATAACGTTCGGCAAGGGTCGTCCAGGGGTCAGGCTGCAGCTGTTTGAGGCCGAGGGAGATCTTGCGCTCTTCCTTCTGCACGTTGAGCACCTTGGCCTG
>JBBIKH010000198.1:0-6732 GCA_037445575.1 bacterium | reverse complement strand
GGTCAATGTTGTTGGTTACCTCGTAGGAGGTAATGGCCATTGATCTGGGGATGAGGAGCGAATCGGCCCCAACGGCCATCTCCTTCTCCCACACGTCGATGCGATTGCCGTGTTCCTGCACCACAATGGACATGGTGGGGCGGGTTCCTTTCCACTGTGGCTCGCGGGCCCACTGCTCGTCCCATGTGCGAGGACGGCTGATCCACACGTACAGCCTGCTGGCCTCATCGCCTTTGCCTGAGTGGGGCGACTCAGTCGCCGTGGCGGAGCGCCTGACCAGACCCTTCCAGGAAAAGTCCACCTGCCAGGTGCGCGGGTTGCTGTAGACCGCAAGCGGCCGCATCTCGATGCCTTGCGGCATGCCGGAGCGAGGCCACAAGGTGGCCATCAACAGCGCGCAGGCAGCGGTGGCAGCTTTAGACAGCTTTGATGCGGTAGCCGGCAATCTTCGGATCGTTGTTGAAAATCCAGCCAACCACTTCACCGATGCGGATCTCCTTCCACAAGTAGGTCGACAGACCGAAGGCCGCGGAACCCTCGCTCACAAACCCTGCCGCCGAGCGGATCATCTCCCGAAAGCGCTCCTGCCAGAGCGCCCAATTCTGCGGACGCAGGTCCAACCACCCCTTGGCGGCCCAGCGGTCGACCGCGTCCGGGGTCACCGGCACGGTCCATTCGCCGCGATACTCGGGGATGTTCACCCGCGGTCCGCGCAGGATGTGCTTGCCATCCGGCAACAGGATCGGCAAGCCAATGGAAGTGATGACGTTGCGAATCGGGTGGCGTTTGAGATAGTTCAACAGGTCCCGCGAAATTTGCTCCGGGTCCTGCGCCACTACCGCCTCCAACGTCTTGTACTTGACTTTGAGGAGGTGCGCCTCATACAAGAGCTTGGAAAGCTCCGGTGGCCCCAGCTGCCCCAATGCCACGCTGTGGGAATTGGTGCGCTTCTCCAAGGCCTGCATTTCGTTGATCACCGGCTGCCTGAGGTACCCCGCGCGATAGCTCGGGTCCATCACCGCGCCGTCGACCGCCGCGATCACGTCCTTGCCGGTATTGCTCCCCTTGATTTCCAGCACCACATTCTGGGCGATTTCCTCCGGGGTGACGAACTCCATCTGATATATGGAGGTGATCGCTTCGAATTCCCCCAAGGTAAAAAAGCCGTTTTCGCCTGTGTCAACCCCGACCATCATCAGCTCGCCGGCTTCGGCAAAGTCCTTGCGCGGCCGCAGGTCCATCTGCCCGCCCAACTCCTCCATCTTGCTGACGAACAGCTTTACCGGTTCGTTGTGGCGACGGATGGTGCGATAGTCCACTTTGCGGTAGCCGATCATCGCTGCAGGCTTGAGCTCTTTGACGATGGGGCCACCAGGGGTGCGCGCAAGCAAGAAAAGGAGGCCGGTGTGGGCGAACGCTACCGCCGTCTTGGACATCAGGCGCGCGCTGGGCTTGTCTTCGCTGTGCGTGTAGGGGATGTTCAGGCCCATGCCCCCGGTGCCGGTGGTACCCACCTTGACCAGCACCCGCGTGCCCACCTGCACAATGGCGTCCCAGATGAGCTGCACATGGCGAATGAGCTGCGGGATGGACTGACTGACAAGCAACGTCTCGATTAGCCGCACGTCGGCCTTGGAAAGGCGCAGCTCGCTTTCCCCTCTGGACATCGATTCGTCCCAGCGCGCCCGCAACATGTGCGCAATCTCCAATGACGTGGTGTGCACGTCTTGGTAGCTGATGCCGGTGGCAGTGTTGATCGTGTCGACAATAATGGCGGGCTTGTACTGGAGGATGACCTCCACAAGCTTGGATGTGGAAAAGGCGGCCTCTTTGTCCCCAAACACGTCATCGAACACAGCGCGCCGCCAGGTGTGACTCTCCAAAATCTCCGTGCGGTCTCGGTGGGAAAAATCGGCCCTGGTAAAGACATTGCCCCAGCAGCCATCAAAGCTGATGGCGGGGAACTCCTTTTGCAGCTCTTTGATCGCCTCCCGCACCTCTCGCTGATACAGAGAAGCGACCACCAGCCGCGCCGGCTTCAGATCCTTGGCAATGCGGCGGCAGACCTGGAACCCCACCAGACCCGCGCCACCAAACACCAATACAGTCTCTCCACCTCCGCTCATACGGCCTCTTCTCTTAGTCCTTCGCCTAGTGGCCAGCTGAGGGCCACGCCTCCACTTCTTTCAGAAGACGGTCCACCACATCGCTCTCTTGAATCTTGCCGAGAACCACGCCTTTGCGGAAGAGGAGGGCGGTGTGCTTGCCACAGGCGACCCCCACGTCCGCCTCTCGCGCCTCGCCCGGGCCATTGACCGCGCACCCCATCACCGCCACGGTCAGCTCCTTGTCCACGCCCACCAGACGCTGCTCCAGCTCCTCGGCAATTCGCACCACATCGACCTGGGTGCGACCGCACGTGGGGCAGACAATGAGGGTCACGCCTCGCCTGCGCAGGCCGAGGCTCTTCAAGATCTCCCAGCCCACGCGCACTTCTTCCACCGGGTCACCGGCCAGCGAGACGCGGATAGTGTCGCCGATCCCCTCTGCCAGAAGGATGCCGATCCCCACTGCCGACTTGATGGTGCCCGTCCACCGCGTACCGGCCTCGGTGATCCCCACGTGCAGCGGGAAATCGGTCTGCGCCGCGACGAGTCGATATGCCTTCACCGTGGTGAGCACATCGGAGGCCTTGAGCGACAGGACGATGTCGTCAAAGCCAACGTCCTGGCAAAGCTCGGCCTGTCGCAATGCACTGGCTACCAAGGCTTCGGCGGTGGCACCGCCGTGCTGCTCGTACAGGTCCTTTTCCAACGAGCCGGCGTTGACGCCGATGCGCACCGGTACGCCCCGCGCTTTGGCTTCGCGCAAAAGCATTTTCGTTCGAGCCGGGCCGCCGATGTTGCCGGGATTAATGCGCAGCTTCTGCACCCCGGCCCTGAGTGCCGCCAGGGCCAGCCGGTAGTCGAAGTGAATGTCCGCCACCACCGGCAGGGGGCACTGGCGCACAATCGAAGCCAGTGCCTCGGCGGCCTGACGGTCGGGCACGGCCAGGCGCACGATCTCGCACCCTGCCTCCGCAAGCTGCTTGATCTGCGCGAGGGTCGCAGCCACGTCGGCGGTGTTGGTCTTGGTCATCGATTGCACCGACACCGGTGCTCCACCGCCAATGGCGACGTTGCCAACCTTCACCTGCCTGGTGCGATTCCGCTTCACCATGCCCGCGCCGCTGGCAAGTTTAGACATTTCGACCCTGAAATTCAAGCGCTTTTTCCCGGAGAGTGCCTGCGGCTCCTTTCATGCTCCAGGTTCCCCCCTGCCTCTTTGCAGTTCTGCTTGCCCGAACAAGGCGTCGACCTGCTTGAGGGCGTCGGCCACCTCTTTGTAGCGCGCGATGGCTCCTGCGGTACTTTGCCCTTTGGCCTCCAGCTCTTTGATCTGCGCCCGCACCGCCTGCAACTCCTCTTCTAATGGCCGCCGCTTGAGGGTGGCGATGGAATCCCACATCACCCTCTTTTCCACTTCGGAAAGGCTCTGCTGCTCATCCCGCCTTTCCATTGCGGCCACCACCACCGAGGCTACCTCGGGGTCGGTGTGAAAGTTGACGCTGGCGGTAGGGTCAAAGGCCCTGCCCTGGTCAATCGCCTGCCACATCTCCGCCACCAGCGGACGCAGCGTCGGGTGGCGAAAGTCTTCTACCCCCAGATGCTCCCTAATCTTGGAGATGACAGCTGGGTCGCGCACCATCACTTCCACCAGGTTTTTCTCTGCCGCCTCGGTGCGGGAGACGGCGGGCGCTCCTGCCGCTTCACCTGGCGGGCGGCGCCCATCCCATCGCTCCCCCCGGCGCACGCGATTGACCGCCGCCACGACAACCCGCTCGTCCATGCCCAGTATCTGCCCCACCTGCTGCGCCACCAGATTCCGCTTGATCTCATCAGGAATCACCGCCACCGACTCGATCACCGCGTGGACAGCTCGCGCCTTCTTCTCCGGAGTAGCGAAAAATCCTGCCTGACGCAAGGCGTCGATCTTGAATTCCACCAGGCTCTTGGCCTGAGCAACTAATGCTTTGACGGCCTCCTCGCCCTGTTCATTGACAAAGCTATCCGGATCGTGGCCGGCAGGCAAACGGGCCACTCTGACATCCAGCCCCTGGGCGACAAGAATGTCAGCCCCCCTGATCGCCGCCGATGAACCGGCCGAGTCGGCGTCATAGAGGACCACCACCTGTTGGCAATACCGCCGCAGCAGTGTAGCCTGTTCCACGGTCAAGGCAGTCCCTGAGGAAGCAACCACGTTGCGAATCCCCCGCTGAAAAAGGCTCAGCAAGTCAATGTATCCCTCGACCAGGATGGCCGTGTCCGCCTGTCGGATGTACTCCTTGCTCTGATACAGGCCGTACAACGTAGCACCCTTTTTGTACACCATAGTCTCGGGGGAGTTCACGTACTTGGCGGATGATTCATCCTCCCTCAGGCGGCGGCCGCCAAAGCCGACGATCTTGCCCATGAGATCGAAGAAGGGAAACATGAGTCGGTGGCGGAACCGATCATAGTAGCCGCCGTCGCTGCGCGGCACAACCAGGCCTGCCAGGTGCAGGACCTCGACGCTGACTTTCTTTGCCGCTGCGTGGTTGATGAGCCCGTCCCATCGGTCGAGGGCGTAGCCGAGGCCGAACTTGCCCAAAGGTTCAAGCTGAAGGTGGCGGGCTTCAAGATAGGCACGTGCCGCCGCTCCCTCTGCTGCTGCCGTGAGATTGCGATAAAAGTACTCGGCAGCCATGCGGTTGGCGGCGTAGATCGCCTCCCGCTCGCGCGCCTCGCGCTCATCAAGCCGATCCAAGGTGATGGCAATGCCGGCCCGCTGCGCCAATCGCAGCACCGCCTCCGGAAAGGTGATGTTCTCCATGCGCATGAGAAAGGTGAACACATTGCCGCCCGCTCCGCAGCCGAAGCAGCGGAAAATCTGCCTTTGTGGGTTGACGCTAAACGAGGGGGTCTTTTCGGTGTGAAAGGGGCAGAGGCCGAAGTAGTTCTGGCCCCGCTTCTTTAGGGTAAGGTAAGCAGAAACCACTTCGACGATGTCTGATGCAGCCCGGACCTCATTGATTTTGTCGTCAGGTATGCGCACCGCCATCCCTACATCAGCCCCCGCCTCGTATGCCGCGCGAAGGATAGGTGGACCGCCCGCACAGGCAAAGCTACCACCTCTCACCTGAACAGTCGTTCCAGGCGCTCCAGAGGCACGCGCGCGGCGTACTTTTCTGCTGGCTCCATGCTGCGCAGATTAGAGCCGGACACCCGCACCACCCTGTCGATGCCCACTACGGTTGCCAGCTCCGCTGTCAGGTCTCGCTCGTCGTACTTGGTCACCCATCGCCGCGCGCCGATGGCCAGCAATCTTCTCCCCTCGCTAGCCCGCTCAAGCTGAATTGGATTGGTGAGCCATAGCATCAAACTGCCGGCGGCAGGCGAGCCCACGGCGATTTCCACCTCAACCGTCTGGGAGCTGCCGCTCTTCACGTACTGGCGACGCACCTTCAGCCCTGTCTGGGAGGGGGAATCATCTGCGTCGCCTTGTGCGGGGAGCGCCTCCCATCCCCGCTCAGGTTCAGGGAGAAGCGCTTCCATTTGGGTGAGCATGATTCTGTTTACCTGTCTTAGCGCTTCCCGCAGCACTTTGGCTGCCTCAAGGTAGCGCCCCGCCTCGCACGCTCCCTGAACGCGGTGCACCAGCTCCGGGATCCCGGTCTCCTGTGCGCTGGCAATCGGCAGGCACCCCCACAACACGCACGTGGCGAAGCAACTCAGAACCAGAACTCGCATGACCCTCTCCCCTGCTTCTAGCTCGCGGCGCTCCTACCGCGGGGGCGTGCGCAGCGAGGCGATCATCCGCTGCGTGGTCTCTTCCGTCACGCGATCCAGCTCGGCCAATAGCTCTCCCGCTGCAGGACGGGAGACCGGGGCGGCCGCCCCCTCTGTCTCGCATGGCTCACAGGCAGGCCGGCCATGGTCAAGCCCCAGCCTCTGGCGAAGCTCGAGCAGCTGATTCACACGCTCGCTCTCCAGGACGTTTACCCTGCCCAGCTGCATGGCCACCAGCATGATCCTGGCAAAGTGCTCGATGGTCTCCATGCGATAGTGGGCTTGCAACAGCGTCTTTCCGATGGTCAGGGCCCCGTGGTTGGCCAATAGCACTGCGTCGTGGTCCTTCAGGTAGTCGCGGATCACCTGCGGGAGCTCCGGCGTACCGGGGGTGGCGTACTCCGCCAAGGGTACTCCGCCCAAGCTGATGATCACCTCCGGTAAGACGCACTTGGTGAGGGGAATACCCGCCACTGCGAAACCGGTAGCCGTTGGTGGATGGGCATGGACCACGGCATTCACGTCTGGGCGTTGTTTGTAGATGTCCAGGTGGAGGAGCGCCTCAGATGATGGCTTGAGCGTTCCGCCGATCTGCTTGCCTTGCATATCGACCATGACCAGTTCATCCACCTTCAGGAAGCCTTTGCTCATGCCCGTTGGCGTCATGATCACCCGGTTGTCATCCAGGCGCACACTCACATTGCCGTCATTGGCCGCCACGTAGCCGCGCTGATAGATGCGCTTGCAGATATCGATAATCTCTCGCTTGACCTGAAACACCGACTGCGCCATGAATCACCCTTTCGCTGTCTCCATCACATCAAAGTGCTCAATGACCCCCACCACGACCCTGAGCACAGGAACC
>JBBIKH010000197.1:0-6788 GCA_037445575.1 bacterium | reverse complement strand
ACATCAAGGGGGTGGGCACGCCTGGAGGTGTGGGCCAACATACATCGCAGCGCGTGTTCGCTTGTCAATCCGTCGTTTGGGTTGTAGAGTGAGGTTCCATGAGAAGGAGAATTAGACGCTCGTTGCAGGCGACGTTTAGGGACGACACCACCGGCCAACGCCCCCGCCGCTTGCGGCGCTATGTGCAAGGGGCCTTGTTGGTTTCCGCCCTTGGTTTTGGGGCTTACCTTTTCGCTCTCTCCCGTCAGCTGCCCTCGCTGAAGCAGCTGGAGGAATACACCCCTGAGCTTGCCACCAAACTCTATGCTGCCGACGGGGAGGTGTTCAAGGAGTTCTACGTCAAGAACCGGGTGTTCGTGCCTCTGCGCAGCATGCCCGAGCACGTGTGGAAGAGCGTGCTCGCTTCCGAGGACCATCGGTTCTTCCGCCATTGGGGAGTGGTCCCCAGGAGGTGGGTCAAGGCCATCATGAGCGGCCTGCTGCGCATGAGATCGCCGCGAGGGGTCAGCACCATCACGCAACAGCTGGCCCGCGACCTTTACCTGACCAAGGAAAAGTCCATAAGCCGAAAGATTAAGGAGGTCTTTACTGCCATCCAGATCGAGCGCACCTACAGCAAGCGCGAGATCCTGGAGATGTATCTGAATCAGTCTTATCTTGGCCCGGGCGTATACGGCGTCGAGGCAGCAGCCAACTACTACTTTGGAAAGCACATTCAAGAAGTTTCCTTGCCGGAGGCAGCACTGCTGACCGCTTTGTTGCCCAATGCGGGCTACTACTCCCCCTTCAAATACCCTGAGCGGGCACAGGCTCGTCGCAATCTGGTGCTGCGGCGTATGAGGGAGTTGGGGTACATCAGCGAGGAAGAATTCCGGGCAGCTATTGATGCCCCTTTGGGCGTGGTGAGCCGAGAGCCCGTCGAGCAGGAGTTGGCCCCTTACTTTGCCGAGCACGTGCGGCGGGAACTCATCGCTCGTTACGGCATGGACATCTACACCGGTGGGCTGCGCGTGTTTACCACCTTGGATACCAGGGTGCAGGCCTGTGCCAATCGGGCCATTGCTGCGCACATTCAGAACGTGGAAAGTCGCCAGCGAGCGTGGATTCTTGCGCATCCGGAGACCGAGTTTGCCAAGCTGGTGCCCCCCTCCTTGTTGAAAAAGACCGGCCTGCGCACCTTGCTGCGCAACCGAGCCTTTGTAGATTCCCTGCTCAATGAGAAGGCCAAGGTGCAGGTGGCCTTGGTGGCCCTAGACGTGCGGACTGGGTATGTGCTGGCCATGGTCGGCGGTCGCGACTTTCGCGAATCGGAATTCAATCGTGCCACGCAAGCACGTCGGCAGCCTGGCTCTGCCTTCAAGCCATTTGTCTATCTGGCAGCGGTGGACAACGGTTACCCGCCCTGCTATGAGCTCCTGAACCAACCTGTGGTGCTTGACGTGCCTGGCGACAAGCGGTGGACGCCCTCCAACTACGATGGCTCAATTGGGGGCAAGACCACCCTGCGTGAAGCCCTTGCCAGGTCGTTGAATCTGGTCACCGCCCGGCTGGTTCTGGAGGCAGTGCCACTCGAGGTGGTTGTGGAATATGCCAAGCGCCTGGGGATCAGCACCCCCCTGTTGCCTGTGCCGGCGTTGGCGTTGGGCGCCGAGACGGTCATCCCCATTGAGATGGTCTCTGCTTTTGCCGCTTTTGCCAATCGCGGAGTGTTGATGCGGCCGCTGGCCATCCTGCGGGTGGAGGACAAGTTCGGCAATGTGTTGGAAGAGTACCATCCGGTGCCTGCGGAAGTACTGTCCGAAGGAAGCGCGTACATCATCACCGACATGATGCGGGGCGTGTTGGACATGGGGCGAGGCACCGGGCGCCTGGCGCGAACCGTGTACGGCTTCACCAGACCCGCGGCGGGAAAGACCGGCACCACCAACGACTTCAGCGACGCCTGGTTCATCGGCTTCACACCGCAGATTGCCGCGGGTGTATGGGTGGGCGTGGATGACCCCTCGGTGACGCTCGGCGGAGGACAGTCCGGGGCGGTAGCGGCCCTGCCCATTTGGGCGCCGTTCATGAAGGCAGCACACGACACCCTCCAGCCGCCGGTGGAAGATTTCGTCATGCCGGAGTCGGTGGTGCGGGTGGACATCTGCAGCGAAACCAAGCTGCTGGCAACGGAGACGTGCCCGGAGATTGTATCGGAGGTGTTTCCCAGGCAACAGGCCCCCACCGCCTACTGCACCAAGCATGGTGGCGCCCCGTTGCGGACAAATGAGGTCCCTGATCAAGCGCGCAAACGGAAGATTCGGTTCTGAAGTCTTGCCTTCCCCAAAGAAAGGGACTCCTGTGCTTGACCAGCCGGCTGTGAGCCTTCCCTGCTTGTGCGCGGCCAATTCTGGAGTCGCGGAGGGGGCCATGGCAGAGAGGGATAGTCATCCTTAGGCCCATGCGACCGCTGTGTTCCCTCTTGGCAAAGCACCCTGCTCTGCCGCACGTACCGTAGGCCATGCGCACGGGGGCATTAACCCGTGGAGGACAAAGATGAACCGTCGCATAGTTGCCGGAGCCTTGGCTTTGGCTCTCGGTGCGGGCATGTGGTGGACGGGCTCTGCCTTACCACAGGAGCCGTTGGCTGTGGTAGCGACGACTCCCAAAGGCGCGGTCGCCTCATTGGCTGATTGCCGCGCCATCGTGGTCACGTTCAACCAGCCGATGGTGCCGTTGCAGGAGTTGGGCGCGGTTGCGACCGAGGGCCCGCTTTCCGTGAGCCCGCCTGTGGCAGGAGTGTATCGCTGGCTGGGAACAAGCTCTTTGGCCTTTGTTCCCAAGGACACGCTGCCCTATGCCACGCGTTTCAGCGTGCGCGTGCCAGCCGGGGTCACCTCGGTGAGCGGGGCCTCGCTGAGGCAAGATGTAGTCTGGGACTTTGAAACGCCGCGTCCCCAGCTCAAGTATGCCCAGCCCGAGGACGGGGCCACCGGGGTAGATGTGATGGAGGGGGTGGTCCTCTACTTCGCCATCCCGATGTCGCCGACCAGGGCCGCACCGTTCCTGAGCTGGAAGGAGACCAGAACCGGGCGCCCGGTCCCCTTCACCCTGCGCCATCCGCGTGCCAAGGAGGCGGAGGGCGACTGGCGGGTCCAAGGCGACAGCTCTACCGTGCTCATTCTCCAGCCGCAAGCCCCCCTGCGGCGTGGAACATCCTACATAGTGCAGCTGAGAGCAGGCCTCCCTGCGGAGCAAGGGGACCTTGGTCTTGTCCGGGAGGAGAAGCTCACCTTCCAAACATACGGCGATCTGCGCCTGGTAGAGCTGAGCCAGCAGCAGGGCCATAACCCCCAGGAGGCTCTCGCCTTCAAGTTCAGCAACCCGGTTGCCCCGGCCGACCTGGTGCGATGCGTCCACTTCACGCCGCCAGTGGAGATCCCCGCGCACTATGCGGAACGCACGTACCCGGAGCAGGTGGTCCACCTTTGGCTCCCGCTCCTTCCCGATACGACCTATCACGTGGTCATCGACGATTCGCTGCGGGACGTCCACGGCAATCGCCTTGTGGGTCCGGTCCGCTTGCGCCTCACCACAGGGCCTTACCCCAGCCGGCTGATGATGACCAGCGGACCAGGCGTATTGGAGGCAGAAGGCGACCGACGTTATCCGATGGAGTATGTGAACCTGGCAAGCGTGCGCCTGCAGCTGGCCAAGGTAGTGCCGGACTCGCTTGTGCCCCTGTTGCTCCCACCGGAGCTGTTTTCCTCAAGCTTCACACGGCCGGCCAATACCTTCCTCGTGGATCGCCTCTGGAAGCTGCCGGGCAGGCGCAACGAGCGCAAGCTTGTGCCCATTGACGTGGACTGGGTGTTAGGAGGAAGCAAGCACGGGTTGGTCTTTGTGCAGGTCGACAACCAGCTCCCTGATCCCCAACACGAAGTGTGCAAAGCCCTCCTGCAGGTCACCGAGATGGGTGTCACTGCCAAGTTTTCGCCACACGACGTGTTGGTCTATGTGACGCGGCTGGCCGACGCCGCGCCGGTTGCAGGAGCGAAGGTGGAGCTGCGGGGCGACGATAATCGCGTGTACCATACGACGGTCACCGACGCGCAGGGACTGGCTACCGCGCCTGGCTGGCGGCGGCTGGGCCTTGCACCGCAAAATGCATGGGAGGGGCCGCGCCTGTGGGTGCTCGTGTACCACGGGCGCGATGTGGCCTACACCGCCTCGGATTGGGGCACGGGCATCTACCCTTATCGCTTCGGGATCGACTATGACTGGCGAGCGGAGCCGCAGAGGTATGAAGGGGTCCTTTTCACGGACCGCACTACCTATCGCCCTGGCGACACGGTCCATGTCAAGTGCGTGCTCCGCGAGAAGGTGCGTGAGGAGTGGCAGGTGCCGCAGCGATTGCGGCCACTCGTCAAGGTCTTTGACTCCCGTAGCGAAACGGCGTGGGAACAAACCTTGATCCCCAACGAGTTTGGCTCTCTGGCCTTTGACTTCCCTGTGGCCAAGGATGCACCGCTGGGCTACTACCGCGTCACCGTGGACACGTCTCGAGGGCAACAAGCTCAGGACCGGTACGCAGAGCCACTCGTCGCCGGGGTGTTCCGCGTAGAGGCCTACCGCCCAGTGGAGAGCGAGGTGAACGTGCGCCCCGAGCAAGCGCACTACATTGTGGGCGACACCCTGCGGGCGACGGTGGTCGGCACCTACCTGTTTGGCGGGACCATGGCGCACCAGCCGGCCAACTGGTGGGTGCGCCTCTATCCAGGTGACTTTTCGCCGGAGGGGTATGAGGGCTACTTCTTCGGCGTGGCTGACTGGATGGCGGAAGAGGATGCCGAGCCGCGCGTGCGTCTACTCTCCTCCGGCCAGGCCAAGCTGGACAACACCGGCACGCTGCGGATTGCTACTCCTCTTGCCGGGCTGAGCCTGAGGGCGCCAATGCAGCTGAGGATCTCGGCCGACGTAGAGAGTGCGAGCCGACAACATGTCAGCAGCTCTGGCAGCGCGATTCTTCATCCGGGCGAGTACTATGTGGGTATCCAGCTCGCCTCCGCCATGCGACGGGAGGGACAACCCCTCAGCTACCGGCTGGTGACGTTGGACACCGACGGCAAGGTGGTGACCGGGAAGAAGCTGCGCATAACGGTGGCGAAGAGGCAGTACCATTCGGTGCGAAAGGCCGGCATCGGCGGGCGTTATGAGTGGATCAGCAAGCCGGTCACGACTGTGATCGACTCGGCGTGGGTGGTTACCACTGCCGAGCCCCAGGAGCTTTCGTTTGTGCCTCAGAGCGCGGGAAGTTACCTCGTGTGTGCGGAGGGGCGGGATCGACGAGGTAACACCGTCGTTACCTGGGCCCACTTCTATGTCAGCGGCAAGCAGTATGCGGCGTGGGAGAGGCGGGAGGACGACCTCCTGGAGCTCGTGGCCGAGCGCTCTTCGTACCGACCCGGGGAGGTGGCCAGCATCCTCGTCAAATCGCCGTTTGAGGAGGCGGAGGCGCTCATCACCGTCGAGCGGGAGACGGTGCTGCGGCACTTTACCCGCCATCTCCAGGGCACGGCGCCGCGCATCGAAATTCCCATCCGCGAGCAGGACCTCCCCAACATCTTCGTCTCCGTGATCTTGCTGAAAGGGCGGACCGCCAGCCAGGTCTTCGGGCCGGAGGGCGAAGACGTGGGGAGGCCGCAATTCAAGATCGGCTACGTCGGCCTCAATGTCGATCCAGGCAGCCGCCATCTTCACGTGGAGGTCACCACGGAGCGGAGTACGTACCGGCCGGGTGAGGAGGCCACTGTGAGGGTGCAGCTTCGCGATGCGGCAGGAGCCCCCACTGCCGGGGAGGTGACCTTGGCAGTAGTGGATGCCGCTGTACTCAACCTCACCGGGTATCGGTTCCCCGATCCATTTTTGTTTTTCCACGGGCCCAGGCCCCTCAGCGTACAGACGGCAGAGACAAGGTTACACGTGGTTGAGCAACGGAACTATGGCGAGAAAGGTGAGGATCGCGGTGGTGACGGAGGCGAAGGCCGAGGAGTAGCCGCCGAGGCGCTTCGCTCCCGATTCGTGCTCACGCCTTACTGGCACCCTAGCTTGGTGGCCGGCGCCGTCGGTCAGGTGACGGTGCAATTCCGATTGCCGGACAATCTCACGCGGTTTGTGGTGATGGCCGTGGGGCAGACAAAGGACAGCCGCTTCGGTACCGGGCAGAGTGAGTTCTCGGTCAGCAAAGAGCTCATGGTCCAGCCGGCATTGCCACGATTTGCCAGACATGGCGACTTCTTCGAGGCGGGGGCGGTCATTCACAACCAAACTGCCGCAGCAGGCGAAGTCCAGGTGAAACTCCAGGTGGAGGGCGTCTTGCTCAAGGGCAAGGGCGAGGTGCAAGTCACCATAGGTGCGGGCCAGACGCGCGAGGTCCGGTTTCCGGTAGAGGTACCGCAGACCGGTACAGCCACCTTCACGTTCTCCGCCCGCATGGGCGTTCTGCGCGATGACGTGCGTGTCACCATTCCCTTGCAGGAGCAATATCCAAAGGAGAGTGTGGCGACCACGGGTCGCACCGAGGACAAGGCGCAAGAGGCGATTGTCGTGCCGACCAATGCCCTGCCCGGCACGGAGCACCTTGAAGTGTGGGCTGCCTCCACCGCGATGACCGAACTGGCGGCAGGGGCGGAGTACCTGTTCAGCTATCCTTATGGCTGCCTGGAGCAGCGCGTCTCATCCGTGCTCCCGATGATCGTGGCCGGAGAGCTGGTCAGGGCCTTTGACCTGCCTGTTTTGCGGAACGCCGA
>JBBIKH010000196.1:0-6792 GCA_037445575.1 bacterium | reverse complement strand
GTCCCCGCTTGCCACCGTCACCTCGACCGTCGGGCGGCCCGGCGCCCGCGCCTTCAGCCCGTCCACCGTGTCCAGCGCCACGATGCGCCCGCGGACGATGATGGCGACGCGGTCACACAGCCGCTCCGCCTCTTCCAGGTAGTGGGTGGTCAGAAAGACGGTCACTCCCTCGGCGCGCAAGTCCGCGATCATCTGCCGCAGGCTGCGCGCGCTCATCGCGTCCAGCCCGGTGGTCGGCTCGTCCAGGAACAGGAGCGGCGGGCGGTGGGCCAGGGCGGC
The DNA here is from genome assembly GCA_037445575.1 of bacterium. Taxonomy (GTDB): domain Bacteria; phylum Zhuqueibacterota; class Zhuqueibacteria; order JANLFK01; family Oleimicrobiaceae; genus Oleimicrobium. Next base: position 6,513 of record JBBIKH010000196.1, on the reverse strand, counting down.
GGCAATTGTCAGCGCGCGCTTCATCCCCCGCGAGAGTCTGGCGAAAGGGACGTCCCGCTTCTCGGCCAGACGAAAGCGGGCCAGCAGTTCCTCGGCACGGGCACGGCGCTCCCGGCGCGGCACGCCGTACAATTGCATGGAGAAGATGAGGTTATCCAGGGCCGACAGTTCGGCGTAGAGGTTGGAGGTCTCGGGCACGCCCCCGACGTGCGTCTTGATCTGCGTCAACTCGGTCGCCAGATCGTAGCCCAGCACGCGGGCGTGACCGGCCGTGGGGCGCGTCAGGCCGGTGAGCATGCGCACCGTGGTCGTCTTGCCGGCGCCGTTGGGGCCCAGGAAGCCGAAAATCTCGCCCCGGTGCACGGTGAAATCAATGCCGTCCACAGCACGGATGGGCGGCGCGCCGCGCATCCCCCGATAGTGTTTGGTCAGTCCCGTGACCTGAATGGCGTCGTTCGTGATGATTCGCCTCCCACAACGGCGGCCAGAAAATCCTGTCCGACAAAGCGAACGGTTGCCCACACAATATGACCCAATGCGACGTCGAGGGTGGCGGAGGGCTTTGCCCTCCGCCACCCAACCAGCCTACCAGATGCGAATCCCGAAGTAGCCCAGGATGAATTTGAGCGCGACGTACAGGAAATAGATGCCGAAGATGAACTTGAGGGTGTAGGGCTTGAACCGCTTGATGATGGCCGCGCCGACCTGGGCGCCGATAATCGTGCCGCCGCCCAGCAGCCCTCCTGCCACCAGCGCCACAAAACCCTGGGCCACTTTGATCAGCCCGCCCACCAGCGCCAGCGGGACCATCACCGCCAGAGAGGTGCCCATCGTGATGTAGACGGGGGCGGAGAAGAGGTAGATGAGGCCGGGCACCAGCGCGTAGCCGCCGCCCAGCCCGGCGACGCCGGTGGCGATGCCCACGATGAAACCGAAGAGGGCCATCCCCCAGCCGCTACCGGGAATCTCATTCCCCTCTTTCTTCGCCGGCCCCTTGCCGGTGAAGCCCTGGATACCCTCCCAGATCATCCGGATGGCTGGCCAGAGGAAGAGCAGGCCCAGGACCAGCCCCAGCAACGCCTGGTGCTGGGCCAGGAAGGTGAAGAGCCAGGAACCCAGGAGCACGCCCAGGACGCCTCCACCCCCCAGCCACAGGGTCGCCCGGCGGTCCAGGTTGCGCCGCACCAGATGCCCCCAGGCCCCGGAGATGGCGGTGAAGATGACGGCGAAGAGGGTGGTGCCCACCGCCAGCGAGGCCGGGAAGCCCATCCAGAAGTGAATGATGGGCAACATCACGCTGCAGCCGCCGGTGCCGATGAGGCCGCCCAGCAGACCGGCAAAGAAGCCCACCACCAGCAGGATGATCCCCCGCCCGACGCCGATGGCCGGCTCCCCCTGGGCATGGTACCCGGCCAGCGCGGCCCAGGCGACGACCACCGCCACAATCAACAGGAGCACCAGAGTGACTCCCTGGGTCCGGTACCACGGAACTTTCTGCGCGTTCACCGCCTTTACCTCCTTGCTTTGGAATGAATGATTTAATGAATCAATTGACCAGCGGGTCGCAAGCGGGCAGGCCGGGGGCGTCCTCAGGTGCAGTTTCCCTGAGACCACCCACACCCGCTTCAGGCCTTCATCCTGGCTTTCCTGCGCCTACGTCCTAGAACAGGCCTTGACCAGACCACTCACCTCATTTGCTGTTTCCGCGCTGTCGCCACCTTCGCCCGCGCCAGAGGAATCTGCCACACGGCTTTGGTGTGCATCCGCTACAGCGAAGGCCGACGCATCGCCCCTCCGCTGCCGCTCTGCGCAACCGTGTGCTCCCGTGCTATCACGGTCACCATGCTCGCCCCCGGTTTTTTCGCCTTCTCAGGTGCCGCATGCTGCCAGGCAGGTCCACACCCGGATAGGATCGTCTCCGTCCACAGGCGCGAGCGCCTCTGCCCTCCGCCATCCTGCCCGTCACCGAGGCACCTCTTCCACCTGTTCTTCCCAATTGGCTTTACCTATGCACCCTATGTCGAATCGCCGGACAGGCCGGTCGTCTTTCCACTCCCTCTGTCCGCCAAAGACGGGATATGCTCGCGGCCAAAAGTCCGGGAACATGGGGCCAAGGGCATGAACCCTGGCCCCACTACCTCACGCGGTTTCTGCCCCTTCAGCGCCTCGTAGAGCTCCTCGGTGGTGAACTCGCGGATCTCCTCCAGCGGGGGAAAGGTAATGGCCCCTGCCGGACAGATGTTTGCACAAGCACTGCATCCGAGGACGCAGTTGTACGGGTTCGCTACGACGGGACGGTTGTTCTCCTCGTCCCACTTGAAAACCTCGTTCTTGCAAAAGTTGAAGCACTCCTTGTCGCCGGTGCATGCGTCGTAATCCACCGTCGGAAACCACGGGATCTTCTCCCGCGGAATGTCTCGCAAAGCCATATTCAAGTCCCTTTCACTTGCCAATGAGCTGCTCTATCGCCTCTTTTACCTTGTCCATGGCCTGCTCGGTAGTCATATTCCGCAGATCCAATGGCACAACCGCCTCGTCGAAAGACGTTGTCTTCTCGTCGAAGGCATCACGCAGCATCTTCTTCTGCATGCGCGGATCGCAGGCGCCGATGATGTACTTGGCACCAGGCTTCAGCACCTCTCGCAAAAAGCGCTCGCCATCGTCCACACAAAGCTGCGGGTGAACCAATGCATACTCTACCCCCAACTCATTGCGCACGTAGTTCAAGAGCTTCCAGAAGTTCATGTCTTTGAACCCTGGGCACTCGCCCGTACAGTTGCACATGATGAAACGCGGCTTCCCTTCCATACGCTACCTCCTGACTGTTTGACGTTTCACTCGATCATCCGGACCGTTCCGGCAATCGCAATGGTAGACCACCTGTCTGATGGCCTTAGCATTTCTTACCCTCCTACTGCAAATGACCACCTCCCTCCCGTTAATGACATCCTGCTCGCGGACAACCCCTCATGAGCGTCGGCCCCTTGTTCCCCGCACTCACCAGCGATTTTGCCCGCTGCGGTCAAACCTTTCTCTTCCTGAGAGTCGCGACCGGGCACACATTGTACAAGAGCTCAAGGCCCAAGCGTTGGCACTTGTCCTGAACCGCCTCGGACCAGGAGCCGGGCGGCGTCCACACCACTTCTATCCCTCGATCCTTAACCTCATCCAGGACCCTCTCCACGTTTGCAGGGGCCAAAGCGACAATAGCCACATCCGGCTTTTCGGGCACTTCTGCCAGCGAACGATAACACCGCAGGTCGTCGATTGACTCATACCGTGGATTCACAGGGTAGACCGTGTAGCCGGCCTCGACCATCGTGCGCAGCACCTCGTAGGAGTACTTGAGTTGGTCCTGTGATGCACCCACAAGCGCAAAGACTCTCTTGCTGCTCAGCACTTCTTCTGCCTCTGCCATTGGCTACTCTCCTTGTTCGCGCGTTGTCCGTGACCATTCCAGTCGGGCTACCCGACGCAATAGCTTTCCGCATTTACTCCCGGCGACACGCAGGGTTCCTGTTACCCGCCACGCTGTGTATCGCATCCTTCCCTGCCGTTCGATGTCATCCTCCCCATAAAGAGCCTCACAGACAGGCGGCTGTGCGCCACGCCGGCATCGGCACGAGCACCCACGTGACCCAGGCCCCCCGAGCGCTTGCCTGGCGCCATACCCACCGCACCAAGGCCGCCTGCCTGGCCGCTGGGAATGATGAGGCCAGGCCAATTCGGGCCGGGATGGCCACATGTGACGGGGAACTTTTCTCCTGCAACGTCTTCCCCCTTCACTATGCCGCGTGCCTCAAAGGGTCCCAGACCCAGGCCAGTCCACTGCTTGACCCCTACGAAGGCGCTGACTCCTACCCAACAGAAAGGTCAGCTCCGCCGACCGTGCCCTGCGTGGCGGGGATTGCCCTGCTCCTGCCTCTGCCACGGCTCGGCGCGGCAAATGCCTTCGCCAGAAGGACAATCTCTTCCAGGTCCCGGCCGAAATCGCTCTCCACCAGCTTCTGCGCGTTGCCCAGCGCATCCTCAAAACGATCATCGTAACGAATCGCCCCGAGATAAGGGACACGAAGGACGGTTTGGAGCTGCTCCGCGCTCTGGGCTTCATCCCGCTTCATGTTCTCGACAACCCCCAGGATGGGGATCTTCAGTTCCTGGAGCATAACCGCCGCCCTGCGAACGGCCTCCGCAACCAACCGGGATGGATTGGTGATCAGGAGGAACTCCACCCGTGGGATCAGGCGAATGGCGTCCAAGGTGGCGTCCCCCAACCCCGGTGGCATGTCGACGACTAGGAAGTCCAAGGTTCCCCAGCGGGTGATGGTGAGGAGCTCTATCATTGCATTGGACACGTCGCCGCCTCTCAAGGGCAGTGGGCTGTCTCCGGAATAGAAGGTAATGGAGAGATACTTGATCCCGTGGACAGTGGGCGGGATGATTCCCTTGTCCTCCTTTGGCAGCAGGCCACCAACGCCCAGGATGAGGTGAGTTGACGGGCTCGCGAAATCCAGGTCCAAGAGCCCAGCCTGATATCCCAGCCTGTGCAGCGTCAAGGCCAAAAGGGTGGCCACGGAGCTCTTCCCGATTCCGCCCTTGCTGCCAGAGACGGCGATAATTCTCCTCACCCCGCGCAACCGCTTGCCAATGACTGCCACTCTGGGGTCAATTCTCATCACCGACTTTCTCCGCTGATCGATTCGATCCAGACGCCGCGACCGCCCGCAACTTCAAAGTCAGCGCTGCCGCACTTGGGACACCTCAGGTGCACATGGGCAACTTCTGGCACAAAGTGAATGGCCTCGGCAGCTTCCTCGCCCAATTCGTCAGTGGCCTCCTTTGGGTGCCACTCACGGCCGCAGTTCTTGCATCGCAGCGAAGCTTTTTCTTCCTGGATGTTTATCTGGGCCCCTTCAAGCATCGCCCTCTGCGGTTGCATAACCTCGGTGAGGGCAAAGCGAAAAATCTCCCCATCAATCTGCTGGAGTTCACCGAGGACTATTTTTATTTCAGTGATCCTCTGCAGCCCCTCCTTCTTTGCCACGTTCAGGGCTGTCGATATGACCGCTTCAGCCAGTGCCCACTCGTGCATGCAATGCTCCTGTGAACAATGGGTCAGCAACCTTCACCACCGGCCCTGCAAAATTGACCTGGTTGTGCCTTTTCCAATGGAAAGCCTACTGTTCCCACCGAGCCCACCCGTCTGACCGCGGGCGCTTCCGACTGGCACTTGTCGTCAATTGTCTTTTCCGTCAACAATAGCCGCGCTGTGCCACGCTATTCCCCGAGAGCGATCTTGCAGCCCGATGAGCGGCGCATCGCCCTCGGCAGCTGCCGCGCCGGGGAAGCAGGACCGCGAGTGCGCCGGCCGCAGGGGTTTCGGCACCGCAAAGGCCTGAAAGGAATCTCGCCTTCCAACGCGGGCGATGCCACACTGGCCCCGTACCCCCGAGGCCTAGCACCGTGTTTGCTGTCCCGCCCCGAGGCGACTGCGAGGCTGTCGGTCAGTCGCCCACCCTCAGCAGGCAGTCCCACGGTTCTGCTGGGGACCCTTGAGTCTTCCGCCCCTACAAAGCCCTATCCTCAGCCTTGGACAGGCTCCTGTTGAGCACGCTCGATTTCCTTCGCCACCTCCGCGAGCTCGCGCTCAAGATCTTCCTTGTAGGCCTTGAGCCACTCCAGGCCCTCTTCTTTCGTGGGGTGGCGCCACCCCCATGGCCCACAGCACACCATGGCGTGTGGTGCATGGAAACGAGGCCCACATGGTCCACACATGGCTGTCACCTCCGTTGCGTTCGTTGCCGCATACGCATGTTGTCGCCTTCCAGCCACAGGTCGCGGGCCGGGCTGCCGCGCCCGATTCCCGCTTGCCCCTCCGCAGCGGGCAATCCCCCATGTCGCCCTTCCCACAGCGGCTGGCACCCCACGCGTGCTACCTCTTGCAATGAGGCCAGGGAGACCACGCGGCGCACACGCCGGCGACAGAGGGCGACCGTTACTCGGGCAAAAGAGTCCAGTTTCACCGAAATGTGCCAAGTGCACCCCCTTGGTCAATGCCTCCGGGTAGGCGGTTTGTGAAGCCAACGAGTGCGCCCTTCGGTCCGGACCTCTCAGCTGCGTCGCATCCACTCCTGCAGCCTGGCCCGAGCCTCTCTCGGCGCCCTGAGGACCGTACCCGCAGCCGCCAATAGCCCTGCCGTCGCAATCCTCAACTGCGGTTCCCGGACTTGCCCACCTCTTCCCCAACCTTGCTGGCCGCCTGCGGAATTATCTCAGCAAGCCTTGGACAACCACCTCGATGGCCTCGCTTTCGCTCAAACCCCTGGCCATCAGCGTTTCCACTTGCTTCTTGTCGACGCTGCCGATAGCTGCCTCGTGGGTCAATTTGGCCGTCTCGTCGACTACGCGCAGCCGCGGCACGGCGCTGGCTCGCGCCCCTTTGCCCTGGATGATCTCCATGCAGTCGATATGCCCACGGGCAAACGGCCCGCTGCCCCCAATCTGGCATACCAC
>JBBIKH010000195.1:0-6793 GCA_037445575.1 bacterium | reverse complement strand
GGGAAAAGTTTGCGATAATCCTCTGCGGGTAAACTTTAGAGGGTGTTCAGCTCCGGAGGTGTGCAGCTTTAGGACAGCGCCGCTGTAGCTCCCCCTTGTATCTGCGGTCCGCCTTAGTAGCGAGTGGACTCCACAGCGATCGTAGGCCGGTGCGGCTGGTTGTTGTAGATGCTCCCAACGGCAGCTTTCACCTCCTCCACGTGGTCGTCAAGGTCAAAGGAAAACCTCTCCAGGTCAAGCTCGGCAAAACGTGGTCTCTTGGCGGTGAGGAGAAGCCAGCCCGGGTCCTCGGCAAAGTAGACCTGCAGCCGCTCGTATTGCCCGTAACCGAGGCCCTTGAGTCGGCAGAAAAGGTCGGCCAGATGCACAATAGCCACCAGTTCAGGTTCATGTGCCGCCTGCGAGATGTCGTGGTGGGCGCTGGCCACTTCTGCAAGCCCTGGTTCCAACTGCCAGTAGTCGACGAGCCACTGGCCAAAGTCCGTGTGGTTGATCCCTAACACGTGCTCTTCGGCTTGCTCGTATGTGTACCCCTCGCCTTCAACCAACGCCACCACTTGCGCGAACTCTTCAGGGAAGTTCTGGCAGATCACCACCTCGCCGATGTCGTGCAGCAGTCCCCCCAGATAGGCGCGATCCACCTGAGCAAAGCCCATCTTCTTGGCGAGCTGCTGGCTCACCAAAGCACAGCCGAAGGAGTGCTCCCAGAAGGACTCGATTCGAAACCGGGCAACTTTGGATACGAAAGCGTTGACCAGCCATGTGCTCAGGACGACATTGCGCACTTCCCGCAGGCCCATGAACACAATGGCCTCTTTCAGCGACTGCGCCTGGTGCTTGCGCCCCCAAAAAGCCGAGTTGACCAGGCGGATCATGCGCAAGGTCAGTACCTGGTCAGCCATGAGAATGCCGACCACCTCGTTCAGGTCTGCATCCGGATTCTCGAGCTCCGTAAGGACCTGATTGACGATCGTGGGGATGGTGGGGACATATTCAATTTTGGCCAGGTATGTGCGAAGGCGCTCCTCTCTACTTTCCTCTCTCATTCCACACCCTCATTCCACACCCTCATCATGCGCTGCTGGGAAATTTGCGATAAGCAAACCCTCCACGGAAGTGCACCAGGCGGAAACCATTACGCAGGTCGCGCAACGATTCCAGGTTGCCCAAGACCAGATAGCCGCCCCTGCGCAAAGCTTGGTAGAGATGTCCTACTATCTCTGCGCGCTGTTGCCGCCCCAAATGGGCAAGTTCATTGCAGCAAAATACGATGTCGACCTGCTCCTTGAGCCCTGCCGCAGGCAACTGAGCCAGGTCAAATTGCTCAAACCGCACCATGCCTTTCAGCTCGTCACGCACGCGCACCTGTCCGCTTGTGCTGGTTACATATTCATCCGCCAGAGACTTGGGTAGCCCTCGCACTGCGAACTCCCGGTAGATGCCCTCGAGGGCCGTACGGAGCGCAGAGTTGCTTCTATCTGTCCCCCACACTTGGCAGGCCCACCCTTTCAGCAGGGTACCCTGCAACTGGCAGAGTACCATGGCGGCGGCATACGCTTGCTCGCCGGTGCCGCACCCCACACACCAGATGTGCAATTCCTTGCGGTCTGTGCTGCGCAGTCTGACGAGCTCAGGAACAAACACTTCGCCCAAGGCCCGAAACCTGACAGGGTCATCGAAGAAGCTCATTCCTCCCACATCGAGGCCATTGAGAAGCTGGGTCAGTTCCCCATTACTCTGTTCTTGCTTGCGCAGGTAGGCCAGGTACTGCGCCATGTGAGAAAGCCCCACTGCTTCCATGCGCGCCGCAAACTGCCCTTCAAACAGGTACCGGCGGCCGTCAGGCAGATAGATGCCCGTCCGCTCATAGAGATAATCGCGCAGCGCTAACACCTCGTCCATGTGCCCTTCCACCGCTTACCGCGTTGTGCTTCGTGTGTGTACCAACTGTCCAACTACGCCAGCAGAAGGCCGTTCGCTGCCACGGCGGGCCACCGGCTCCCTCAGCGGCGACCCAGGATCTCCTCGATGAGTCGGCGCGCCGTCTCCCACAGGACCTGCGGGTTTTCATAGTGCGCCTCTCGCAGCCGTTGCCGCACCTCCTCGATCCTGTCCTGCCTGACCCCCTCCTCGCCCTCAAGATCCCCTAGAAGGCGACGCACCAGCAGGTCGTTGAGTGCCTCCGGCCGCTGGTGCGGCTCTTCCACGCCACGTTCCGGCTCGCTCTGCAACATGGCCTTTGCCTGGCCGGAGATCTCCACTCGATCGGTCGCTTCCCGGTCCTGGGTCGTGCCGGGGACAGGGGTGTTGCGCGCCGTCCGCTTCTGCTCAATTTCCCGGCTCTTGTTCAGGTGGTCTGGTTCCGGCGTATTGCTGATTTCCCGCACCGTCATGCGTCAATCCTCTATCCTTAGCCAGTAAAATCCGTCCGCTGTGCCTCCTGGGCCGGCAAGTACCGCCTCAGCGCGGTTCGACTTGCCTGTAGACTGTCAAGCTCCCTTTGGAGAACTGCAATCTGGTCCTGAAGTCGGTTGATGTGGTCCTTGGTAGTGGCGAGGCAACCCTCTGCCAGGGTACGCAGCGTGCCTTGGAGGTCTGCCTCGTGGCCGGTGCATTTCTCAGGCGCACGAAACGCTCTCTTTAGCTCCTCTGCAATCTTTTCCAGGCGCGCAAGGGCAGCTCCCCGCCGCTGGAGAAGCGCCTTGAGTCCTTCCCCCTCTCCTGCGCAGACTCGTGCCTCGATTTCCGCGTCGTAGCTGGCGATGCGGCGTAGTTCCTCTATGCCTCTTGCCAAAGTCGGTCCTACGTCCACTGGCCGGTACCCGGAGCAGATTTGGTCAAGCCGAACCATTGTCATGCTTCGCGGTTGAGGAGCACGCCGAGCAGGTGGTTCATGCGCGCCAGCAAACGCAGCATTTCCTCTGGGGGTATCTGGCGAATGATCTCCTTAGTTTCCTGATCGATCACCTTGATGACAGTCCTGCCTGTGGCTTGATCCACCAGAAACGTGAGGCGCACGTTCACCGCGCTGGCAAACTCGTCCAGCGCCGCGGCTATTTGCTCGGCCAGCGCTGGCTGCACCTGCTCGGGTTCCCTCCCAGTTGGCGCACGCTCCCTGCCGGCGGTTGGCCGCGCTGTCATTCCTGGGGGCACTTCCTCGCGTATGGGCATCGTGACCACCGGAAGGCTGGCGCTGATCGGCTCAGAATCGGTGACGTCCACAAGACACCTCCCCTCTCAGTCACGAAGGTGCGATCTGCCCAGCTTCCTCAACTGTTGGACGACAAGAGGCCAAGGAAACCGGAAATCGTGTTCTGTTGTCGCACCAGGGCGTACAAAGCCTCCTGCATGGAGGCCAGCTGTTTGCGATAGTATTCTTCACGCTGCGCAAGTTGCTCGTTTAGGCGCTCCAATCGCTTGCCGATGCGACTGATTTCTTCCTGCAGGTTCGTTTGCCGGCCACTGACGATCCCTCCGGTGCCGGTAAAGGCCTCTAACAATGAGGCCAGACGCGTGGCCACGCCATCGCTGGAATTGAACAGGTTTTCCACAGCCGATGCGTCCGCCTCAAGCCAGGACCGGAGTTTGGACGGATCCGACAGCGAAGCCTGGAGTGAGCTGTCGAAGGTGATGCCTATTTCCGCCAGCGTTGTCGGCTTGCCGCTCCCCAGCCCGGTGACGCGCCCCGTCATGGCCCCCAGCAGCTGCAGGCGCAAGTTTGTAAAGACCGTTTCACCCGCCATCGCGCCACGCGTGTAGGTTGTCGTATCGACTGCCGATTTGGCCTTGATGTAGGATGTCACCGTGTTGAGGCTGCTGAGAAACGCACGGATCTTAGCCTCAAGAGCGCTGGCGTCTTTGCTGGCGGTGATGGTGACCGCGGTCGTCCCAGGGTCCTCGTAGTCGTCGTTGGCAACGGTCACAGCTTTGAGCGTGTAGGTAATGCCGTTGACGGTAAAGGTGTTCGAAGTCTTGCTGATCTCGTCATCGGATGAGCTGCTGTTAATAGTGAACAGAGCGTTTCTGCCGATCGTCTGTGTAGCCCCCTCAAACTTCAGGGATTGCGTCAGGAACGTGCCCGTGACGTCCTCCAGCACAATCTCGTCACTCCCTGTTTCTCTGGCGGTCAGGACCACCTTGTCGATGGTATCGTCATAGTAGGCAGTGACACCGGCTGCGGAACTGTTGATGCGCGAAATGATGCTGTTCAGGGTGTCCGTATCCGCGTCCCAGGTAATCGTCGTACCGTTGATCTTGAAACTGCCCGACTCATCTGCTCCCACAGGGGTGTCGAAATTCGCCTTGTGGAGATAGACATCAGGCCGGACGCCACTCGCGTTGGTTGAGTATGTGCCTGCGGCGATCTTCGCCGCTGCGAGGAAGCCGTAGGTCTCCGGCGATTCGCTCAAGACTAAATCCGTCCCCACTGCGTCGCTTTCGATGACAAATCGGTCTCGCTCGGCGTCATAGTAGATAGTGGCACCAGCCTCCGTGTCGGCGTTGACCGCTTCCATAAAGTCCGACACTGTGGCATAGTCCGCCAGGCTAAACACTTTTCCGTTGATGGTAACGGTGCCGTCGGGGGTTGTCGAGAACCCGGCCTCGCTCCAGCTCTTGGAGGTATTGATCGTACCGGAGCCTGCGACCACCTGGCCGCTGCTTACCGCCGAAGGCGCGGTGTTCAGTTGGGCACTGCTCTTTACAGTGGTGGCAGTTGCAAGCTGGCGCACGCGTATCTGGTAGGTCCCGATGGCGGCCCCCGAACTGGCGGTGGCAGACACCGCGTCAACGTTACTGCTTACCACCCTCACCAGGTTGAAAATGGACTCGCTACTGCTGCTCGCCAGATCATCGACCAATGCTTTGAGGGAGGTGAGGTAGTTCTTGAGATCTTGGTACATGGCCACCCTTACATTCAGGGTCGACTTGCGGTTCTCCAAGTCGGTTACAGGCCGCCGCTCGAGCTCCATGTACTTCTGCACAAGGGTGTCGATGGCCGAAGTCTGGTTGAACAGGGCATCAAGCGAGATCATGCCACAACTCCTTCTTGCGCCAACACCGGTGTGGCGGTGGCCTTTTCCCACGCCGCGCGCAACTCAGTGATAATCGTGCGCGTCTCCTCAAAGCGACCGGACTTTACCTGGCGCAGACAATAGTCGTACAGTCGAAACAGGCCCTCCGCAACCTCTGGGTAGTTGAAGTTAAGCCCGTCGATGAGTACCGACAACGCTCGCGCTGCACCCGTGCCGTCATTGCGGGCGCAGCAGCGCAGGATAAAGTCGTAGAGATGAAGCACCAGCTTCTCCGCTGGCGCAGAGAGAATCTCTTGCTCCCTGTACTTGAGCGATGGATCTTGCATGCGGTTCATGACGAGGTCGGCTTTATTAGTGGGTGTGACGTCACGTTCGTGTACCAGTCGCCCTAGGCGTAGTGGGGTGACGCTTAGGCCACCCCACTACCACCTGCTTTTGTGCTACCTGAACAGCGCCAATACCGCCTGCGGCCCCACGTTCGCTTGCGCCAGCATCGCGGTCGCCGTCTGTTGCAGGATCAGCAGTTTGGAAGCCTCAAGCTGCTCCAGTGCCAGGTCGGCGTGCATGATGCGGTTGTGGGCAGCCTCCGTGTTGACCTTTGCGACCATCAGGTTCTCTTCCTGAACCGTCATGCGGTTCACGCGCGCGCCGATGTAGCTGAGCGCTTTGTTGACGTTGGTGATGGCCGCGTCGATCTGGCCCATGTAGGCCACGGCGCTGTCGTGGTCATCCACGTTGTTGCCGGCCTTGTCGAACAAGAAGACGAATGAGCCGGTGTCACCGGTAGCCAGACCGCTCAGCTTGAACTTGAAACCACGCCCGGTGTCGAAGGTGGCGATGGCACCGCTAGTCACCGACGCCTGCGCCGAAGTGGCCAGCCCGCCGGTGCCGTTGGAGGTCGAGGAGATGTAGAGCGGGCTCCCGTCGGCATCCAGGATGCGGAATGTGGCCACGCCGCCGGTGACAGACTTGAGCTCGAACGTGTAGTACCCTTCCAGGAGTTGGGTGGAGCCGGTGTTAATCGTGCCGGAGGCGGCGATACCCGCGAGGGTGTAGGCACCGGGCGCCACGTAGTAGGCCGACGCCGTGCCGATCGTGACCGTGCCGCCCCCCTGGTCCACCGAGAGGCTCGCTGCGGTGTAGCCGCCGGTGTAGCCGACCTCGGAGCTCTTCATGTCGAAGGTGAGCTCGTCGGTGGTTGCGGGTCCTACCTGGAAGACAAACGAGGTGCTGTCGCCGCTGAGCAGGGGCACACCGTTCCAGGTCGCCTGGTCCACCTCGGAGTCGATCTGCGCTGCCAGCTGTGCCAGCTCGTTATTGATGGCCTCGCGCTCCTCAGAGCCCAAGGTGTCGTTGGCCGCCTGGGTGACTTTGGCCTTCATCTGCCCCAAGATGTCCAAAATCTTGGTCAGATTGCCTTCCACCACGGCGACCATGTTCTTGGCATCGGCAACGTTGTTCAAGGCCACGCCAAGGCCATCCGCGCGCACCCGCAGCTTGCTGGCGATCGTCATGCCGGCCGCATCGTCGGCCGCCTGATTGATGCGCTTGCCGGTGGCAAGGCGCAGCTGGTGAATGCTCAGATTCCGGTTGATGGTGGTCAGAGCATTCAGCATGTTCAACGCGGCAATGTTGGTATTGACCCGCGTCAGTTCTACTTCTGCCATACTAACCTCCGTGTCGCAAAAACTGCTTCCTTGCCCTGGGGGCGATGTCTCCATCGCCTCCCAGACCTACACTCCGAAAGACTCCCTTCCCCT
>JBBIKH010000194.1:0-6823 GCA_037445575.1 bacterium | reverse complement strand
CATCGATAGCGCGGATGCCGGTTGCAAGAGGACGCTCGATGCGACGCCTGGTCAAGGGATCAGGTGCTTGTTGGTAGATGGAGCGCCGTTGACTGGTGCGCAATGGTCCTTTGTTGTCGATGGGCCGGCCGAGGCCGTCGATGACGCGCCCCAAGAGCTCGCGCCCCACGGGGGTGGTGAACTGCTGTCGCTTGCGTACCACCAGACTGCCCGGGCCGATGCCATTGAGCTCTCCCAGCGCCATCAGCAGCACCTTATGGCCGCGAATGCCCACCACCTCCGCCTCCTGTGTGCACTCCCCAGACCTGGAGCGGATGAGGCAGACGTCGCCAATGCTGGCACTCCGCCCTTCCGACTCGATGACCACACCGACCACGTCGGTCACCCGCCCCTCGAAGCGGAAAGGAGTGGCCCTCGGTATGCGCGTGAGGCACTCGTCCAGACGCCGCAACACGTCGGTGGATGTCGGCTCATGACTGCCCAATCAGCGCCTCCTCCAGCTCGTGGGCGATCTCCTCCAGTTGCGCCTCCAGTCGCGCGTCGATGGTACCCAAGTCGGTCTCCACCAGGGACCCACCTCGCGTCAGGTGGGGGTCTTCTTTCAGCTCCACCTGTTCCAGGCCTTGCGCCCCAGCTGCCAACTCCTCTGCCTTGTCGCGGAGCAGCACCGCATCGTCAGGGTGCAGACGCACTATGACCTTCGTGCTGTCGTGCACATACCTGAGCGCTTCCCGCACCATGGCTGTCACATAGTCGCTGTCGCCATCCAACTCCCGCCTCAGCACCCGCCGCACCACGGCCATCACGATTTTGATCAGGGTAGGCTCTACCTGGCGCAACAGCCGCTGCTGCTCTGCGACGAGCTGGCTCACCATTGCGTCAAGCTGGCGATACAGGTCCCCCACTTGCTGGTGGGCCAGCTCCATCCCGGCTTTTTTGCCCTCGGCGAAGCCTTTGGCGTATGCCTGAGCCTCGCGTTCGGCAGCGTCCTGGCGCTCATCCTCACGCACTATTTCCACCGATACGGCTCTGCCGTTAGCTAGGGCGCGCACCGTTCGCACCGGGGCGCCTGGCCTTATAATCTGCTTAGACAATGATCTCCTCTTTCTCCCCGCGCCCGGTAATTATGATCTCCCCTTCTTCGTCCAGCTTGCGGATGATCTCCACAATCCCCCTCTGCGCTTTTTCTACTTCGCTCAGGCGCACCGGTCCCATGAACTCGATCTCCTCATTGATCATCGCCTGGGCGCGCTCGGACATGTTTTGGAGGATACGCCGCTTCACCTCGGGGGTAGTGGATTTGAGGGCCAGTGCCAGGTCGTGCGTCTGCACCTCGCGCAACACCCTCTGGATGGAGCGGTCGTCCAAAAGCACAATGTCCTCAAACACGAACATGAGGTTCTTGATCTCCTCAGCCAGGGTTGGATTGCGGGCACCGACGTCCTTGAGGATCGCCCGCTCCAGGCTCTGGCCCAGGTAGTTGAGCATTTCCGCGGCTGCCTTCACCCCGCCCAGTTCCGAGCCGTGTACGCTGAGCTCCAGCCTGGACTTGAGCACCTTCTGCACCTCGGCGATCATTTCCGAAGAGACCCGTTCCATGGTGGCGTAGCGGTAGACCACCTCGCTCCGGATCTCTTCCGGCAAACTGCTGATCACAAAGGCCGCCTGCTCGGGATCCAATTGGGTCAGCACCAAGGCGATGGTCTGCGGGTGTTCCTTTTGGATAAAGTTCACCAGCTGGACTGGGTCTAGCTTCTCCAGAATCCGCATCGAGCCTTGCAGTTCCATGGACCGGTGGACCTTGCGGATGATATCAGATGCTTTGGCAGGGCCGACGCTGCTCTGCAGCAGGTTCACCGCATAGTCCAGCCCGCCGACCGCCATATACTGATCGGCCACCGCCATGTCCTTGAACTCACTGACCACGCTCTGCACCTTTTCGGGAGGCACATGGCCGAGGTTGGCGACCTCTTTGGTGATCTGCTCCAGCTCTTCTTCCGACAGTTCCTTGAGCACCTGGCTTGAGGCCTCAAGGCCCATGGCCACAATCAGAATCGCGGCCTTTTGTGCGCCGGAGAGTTTTTCCGTGGCAGCCATGTCACTCCTCAAGCAACCAATAGCGGATCAAGCGCGCCGCAGCTCGCGGATTGTCTCTGGCGAACTCGGTCACCTGCCTTTCCAACTGCGCCCTGGCCTTGGCCTCTTCCGTAAGCTCCTCCCCAGCCGCGCCAGCCGTCAGTTCTGCGCGCTTTTCGCCAATCAACTGAGCCGGCGAAGGTTGCTCAGCGGTTCTCAAGCTCTCGCGGACCCGGCGCAATCGCGAACGCAGCAGCGCAAGCAGAAGAAGGAGTAACACCCCAACCAGCACCTTTTGCCCAAGCGAGATATAGAAGGCCATGCGTTCTTTGTGCTGGAGCGTCTTCAGCCAAGCTTCGTCCTCGGTGAGCAAGCTGGTGTCGAATTGCAGGTTGCTGATCTCAAATTGGTCGCCGCGTTCCTCGCTGAAGCCGACAGCCCCTTTCACCATCGCCTCCAGGCGCGTGAGCTCCTCCTCGCTGCGCGGCACGTACTCGCGGGTGGTGTTGCCCTCCGGGCCTGGCACGCTCCGGTAGGTGCCGTTTACCAACACCGCCACCGACAGCCGCTCGATGTTGCCCACCGACTCAACAACGTGCTCTACCGTCTTGCTCACCTGGTAGTTGGTGACTGTGCGCCTGGAACTCACCAGCGGCTTGCCCGATGTGTCACCGCTGGTCTCTTCCATGTTCTCCTGACTCAACACCGCGGTCAGGTCCGGGTCATAACTTTCCGCAACCTTGTCGGCCTTTTTGAAGTTGAGCTCCGCAGCGACGCGCACTATGGCATTGCCCGGACCCAGCACTCCGTCCAACATCGACTGCGCCTTGTGCTGCAGGTAGGCCTCTACCTTCTTCTGCAGCTCTAGCTGGTTGGACGACAGGCCCACAAGAGAGTCCTGATCACTGTTGTCCGAGAGGATTTTCCCTTCAGAGTCGACGATGGTCACCTTGCGTCGATCAAGACCCTCCACGCTGTTGGCCACCAGATTGGCGATACCCGCAACTTGTCCTTCGCTGAGGTGTGCGCCAGGGCGCAGCCGCAGCAGCACCGAAGCCGTGGGCGCCTGTTGGTCCTCCTTAAACAGCCTCTCTTTGGGGAAGACCAAGTGAACGCGAGCAAATTCCACTTCGGACAGTGCCTGAATAGTGCGCGCCAACTCCCCCTCCAGCGCTCGCTGGTAGTTGACCGACTGCACAAACTCAGACACCCCGATGTCTTTCTTGTCAAAGACCTCGTAGCCGATGCGCCCGGAACGGGGAAGGTCCTCCGCTGCCAGCTTCATGCGGAGCTCATAAACCCGGCTGGAGGGCACAAGGATGGCCCTGCCGCCATCGACAATGCGGTAGGGCACACCTTGGCTCCTCAGCATCTCCACGACCTTGTCGCCGTCCTTCAAGTCCATGTCGGAATACAGGGTCACGAACTCCGGCCTGGTGGCCCAGCGCAAAAGGAACACAAAACCGGCGATAATCGCTGCCAGCGTGACCACAAAGACCACCTTCTGCACCGGCGAATACTGAGCAGAGACCTCGCGGTACCATGCGGAGAAGGACTTGTTCGTCGCAGCGGGTTCAGCCATCGCAGTTCCCTACCTTTGGCAGCCACTCACACTTGCATCCGCATCAGCTCACGGTAAGCCTCGAGCAGGCGGTTGCGGATTTCGATGACCAGCTCCAGACTCACCCTGCTCTTCTCCACGGCAATCATCACATCATGGATGTCGTCGATCTGGCCAGCGGCCATCTGCCGCACCGCTTCGCCCGCCTTCAGCTGCAGCTCATTGGTCTCCTCCAAGTACTCACTCACGATCTGTTTGAAGCTTTGCGTCTCGCCAGGCCTGGACGTGCGCACCTGTTCCGTCATAGGCAACGCCGGATTCTGTGGCACCAGTATCTCGTTGATCTTCATGCTGATTCCCTCTGTTCAGTTGTTGCCTTGCGCGCCAGTGCACCATCGCTCAAGTACGCATATCAATCTGCTGCCCCAGCGGCGCCTCCCCGTGTCCTTGGGCGAGCCTGTAGGCGCGCACCCCGTTGCCGAACATGCCGGGGGGAAAGAGCCGCCCAAGCATCTCTTGCTCGGCCACATCAAGAATGCTCTCGCTCTCCTCCTCCGCCGGCTGCGGACGTGCAGGCGGCACTTGGTCCGAGAGCTGGACCTGGTCACCCTTGGGTGCTGGGGGCTCCGGCTCCGCGCTCCGGCCGCTCCGACTGTAGGTCCTGAACCGCTCCCCTTTTGGGGAAGACGTCGGACCGACCTGGTCATAGGGGGAAAAAGAATCAACGACAAAGTCGATGCGCATGCTATTCCTCGCCTTGCCTCACTCGATGCGCCTATATCTCCAAGGCCTTCTTGGCCATGGTCTTGGTCCCTTGCACCACACTCAGGTTGGCCTCATAGGCGCGCGTCGCCGTCATAAGGGCGAGCATCTCCTTGATCATGTTCACACTCGGCTTGCGCACGTAGCCCTGGGCGTCGGCCAGAGGGTGGCCAGGCTCGTATACCAGCTGCCCTTGATCGTCGCTGTCCACCACCTGCCGCGCCTCCACTGCGGCGGCGGACGACCGGAGGCCCATCAACCGCTCCCGGGCCGCAATGATCCTCTCGCCAATGGGGCCGAGCCTTGCCAGCTCCCGCTGCACCAGAGACGAGAACTTTTCCACGCCGGTCTGGCGGAATACGACCTCACGACGGCGGTAAGGTCCACCCTCCGGCGTCTCCAAGGTCTCCGCGTTGGCGATGTTGCTTGCGGTGGCCTCCATCTGTTGCCGCTGCGCCGCCAGACCAGAGGCAGCCACGTTCAACACGGTGAACAAACGCTCAATTCCCATGCCCACGCTCCTTCTCCATCAGGTGCGGCCGCGAATGCTGGCCAGCAACGCCTTGAAGTTGTTGCTGATCAGCTGCGCCGACACCATGTAGGTCAGCTGCGTCTTGGCCAATTCCACCATCTCCGTCTCAATGTTCACGTTGTTACCGTGGAACGGCTGGTCCCCCTCGCTGCTCTCAACAACGGGCACAGGCTCGCGCGAGGTGGGCGCCCCGCCTATCTCAAGGTGCCGGTCATGAGCCTTCAACCCCTCGAGAAAACCCTGGCCGGTCGCTTCCTTGAGCAATTCGTCAAAGGCGACATCCTTGCGTCGATACCCTGGCGTGGTCACGTTGGCTACGTTCGAAGCGATAGCCCGTTCCCTCGCCGTGGTCAGATTCAAGAGCCGGTGTAACAAAGGGATCGTCGTGCGATCGAAAATGCCGTTCAGCATCGGACTGCTCCTCGTCCTCCTGGCACTGGCTGCAAAAGGCACCTTCACCCTGGCAACCGATGTGCCACCTTTTAGGGCGCTACCTCGGCAAAAATGGCGCTTCTGTAACCATTGTAAAGCCAATAAGTAATCGCGCCTATAAAGAAGACAACGCGAACCGACCAAAGGTCCTACGCCGAGGAAAGGTGGGGAACTTTTTCCCCGCAAGAAACCTTTTTGCCTACCTTGGCACAGATTTCCCCCTGGCGGACAAGGAGTGACTCCGCGGAGAGGCAGACGACCACCCGCGCAATAAGCAGAAAAGAGGAGGAGAACTACTGTGCGGGGAAGCCTATGGAGAAGTGGGTACCGGGACCATCCCGGACGAGCTCGATATGGCCCTCGAGCTGGTCGACCAGACTGGTGACCAGTTGCAGGCCCAGGGAATTCGTCATCCGAAAGTCCAGTCCGGCAGGGAAGCCCACGCCGTTGTCAGCCACCTCAAGTGTATAGGAGTCGCCCTGACGGCGGAAGACAACCCGTATCAATCCCCCCTGCCGTCGGGAAAGGCGTGCTTGAGCGCATTGCTAATCAGTTCATTGACCAGCAGCACGCATGGGATGGCATCGTCGATGCCCAGTGCTGCATCTTCCACCGCCAGGTCGACGTCGACCCCACCGTTGGTGGCATAGGACCGCACCAGCCTGTCGACCAGAGCGCGCAAGTACTCGCCAAAGTCGATGCGCGACAGGCTGGCCGAGCGGTAGAGTTTTTCGTGAACCAGCGCCATGGACTTGACGCGATTCTGGCTGTCTCGCAATGCCTGGACTGCCTCCGGCGAGGTGAGCCGTTCGCACTGTAGGTTCAGCAGACTACACACCACCTGCATGTTGTTCTTCACCCGGTGGTGGATTTCCTTGAGGAGCATCTCCTTCTCCCGGAGGGAGGTTGCCAGTGTTTCCTCGGCGAGTTTTCGTGCAGTTATGTCCTGGGCAACCCCATTTTGCCCCACCACTCGGTCCCCCTCAAGCATCGGATTGGTCATGAAACTGAACCAACGGACCTCCCCGTCTTTGCTCACCGTGCGGAACTCCATGAACAGCGACCTTTGCCGCGTCAACACCTGCTCCTTGTAGGCCTTTGCCACGCGCTCTCGGTCCTCCGGATGCACAAAGCGGAGATAACGCTGGCCCAGGACTTCTTCCGCGTGCGCGAAACCCAAGGCGCGCACGGCGGCATCGTTGGCAAAGGTGATGCGTCCGCGGACGTCTACGTTCATCAGGAAAGCCTGTGTGCCCTCCACAATAGCCCGGAAGTGCTCCTCTGTGCGGCGAATCCTCTCTTCCACCCGGTTGCGGGCAATGGCATTGGCGATAATTTCCCCGCTTATTCGCAACAAGGGGATGAACGACTCCGGCCACTGACGCTCAAGGCGCACAGAATCGAAGCCGAGGAAGCCGAGCAGCTCTCCTGCGGAGACCATCGGAACCACAATCAGGGAC
>JBBIKH010000193.1:2266-6841 GCA_037445575.1 bacterium | reverse complement strand
TTATTGAACATCCGAACAAAATTTATGATTTAGGATTTACGATTTAAAAACATTAAACATCCTTATTGAACATTAGTGATGAACATCTGTAGTGAACATGTTTAATGAACATTTGCAATGAACATATTTTAATTTTTAAATGGTAGTTGCAAAAAAACACTTGACTTTTTGCGCAGGTTTCTTTATATTCGCCTGTGTTTTTGGAACCGGCGTGCGCCTGGGGGTAGCACCACGAGCCCTTCGCACCCAAGGGGGGTTCCCTGACCGACAGCGCATGAATTCCACAGGCGGCATCCGGTCAAGGACGCGGCCCAGGGCGAGATAGTACCGTCTCGCTGTGTCATGGGCAAGGACAGGATAGTGCGCAATGTGGGGGGCAAGGGGAAGGGGAGGAAACGCAGATAGACGGGCGCGGAGGGCTTCCCCTGTCGCCCCCTCCGAGGTATCAGACCAGGAGAGGGCAGGACAATGGGCGTGGTACGAGCGAGCAAGCGCTGGCTTCGACGTCATCCGGGGACAAAGGGGGCAATGATCCTTGTGGTCATAGGGGGTGCTGGAGTAGCTATGGGTTGCGGCATCAGTGCCGCCCCGCCGTTCGCGCTGTCGGGAGGCGCGGTCTGGGCCTGGCAAGGGTGCGATAGGTGGGGCCGGCGGATTCCGGGGCCTGGGGCTACCAAGAGCTGCATGAGCGGGAAAAGGTGACTTTGGTTGGCCCCGGGGGCAAACACTGTACCCGGCGCCTGATGCTCCGGCGTGCTTCCGGGACGACACACCACGACACCGCACCTGCGACAGGGGGGCGCCTTTTTTCCCGGGCACACTGCTAGCGGGCGGCACCAGCGGGCCACGGCAGACGCACACGTTGCGCAGGACGCTGGCTGTTAAAGAATTGGCTTTGCGCGGCTGAGAACCTCACGATCCGGCGGAAGCAGATGACGATCATGGAACGATCACGGATCAGCACAGGGGATGGTATCGGCCATTCGATGGCGGCGCTGTGCCTGGCGCAGACGCACGAGCCGCACCCTGCCTACAACTACGCCTCTTCTTACTCTTCCCTTGTTGCATATCACCGCTCCCCTTTGCTCGACGGTGGGGACGCGACCGCTTTTTCCCGAACACCGGCTCCGGTCGCCGGGCGTGGCATTGGCAGGCGCAACGGTTGTGCTTTCCGTCCTCGGGTGCTCCTCGCGACGGCGGGCAGCTCGGGGATACGACCTATGGAATGGGAGATAGCACATTGACGAGAGCGCAGGCAAGACGAGGGTTTTCTCTGGCGGTGGGCATGGGGCTGCTCACCTGGGCAGGAGCCGCCCTGGCTCAACAGACGACCTCCGGCGTGGCCGTACCGCAGGCGGCGCGCTACTTCCTCGGCACCGGCGACGAGATCCTCATGCAGGTCAACGTCTGGGGCTTTGTGCGACAGCCGGGCCAGTACATGGTCCCCTACGACACCGACTTGATCAGTCTGCTCTCCTATGCCGGTGGGCCGCAGGAGGAGGCCAAGATTAAAAGCGTGAAGGTGATCCGCGCCGGCACCGGCGAAGGCAGCACCGCCCAGGTGATAGAAGTAGACGTGAAAAAGTTTCTCAAATCGGCCGACGCCAGCACCATCCCCAGGCTTAAGCCAGGCGACACGGTGGTGGTCTCCGGCAGCACCTTCCATTTCGTGAGCAAGTTTTTCGAGTTTATGTGGCGCATTGCGCTCGTGGTACAAATCGTTTTCATGGCTGACTACTACAGCCGCGCCGCCAGGCGCTAGCAGTCTTGACAAGAGGTTCTCATCATGCAAGAACCCATACAACGACAGGTCTCGCTGAAGGACTATGTCCGGGTCCTTTACCGGGCGCGGTGGATCATCCTCATCTGTTTCGTGGCAGTGGTGGGGTCCAGCGCCTTTTTCACCTTTCGGGCAGAACCTATTTACGAGGCCACCGCCAAGCTGATGGTGCAGGAGGAAGGCGGCGTCAGCAGGATGGTGTTCGACGTGACCGGCTACATGAAGAAAGAGACCATGATCAACAACCAGGTGGAGATCTTGAAAAGCCGGTCGGTTGCCGAACGCGTGGTGCAGAGCTTAGAAGCTTCGCCCTACGCTAAGGAGCTGCGCATCCTGGGCAATGAGCCGCAGAACAACAAAAAGCGCGGGCGTCGGTTCGGCCTCCTGGGGGGAAAGGCTCCTCTTACGCCTGAGGAGGAGGCAAAGGCGCGGCACGAAGCGGCAATCAAGGCCATCAGCGGAGGGGTAAAGGTCACTCCGGTACGCAACAGCGATATGATCAACCTCTCCTTCCAGGCACCATCGCCCTTTGAGGCGGCGTTTGTCACCAACACTATCGCCGAAGAGTTCAAAAAGTTCAACCAGTCGCAAAGCCAGGCCGAGGTGCGGCAGGTCAAGCAGTTCTTGGAAGAGCAGTTGGCCCTCATTCAGGAGCAGCTGGGCCGTTCGGAGGAGGCCCTACGGGCCTATAAGGAGCGGGAGAGGGTCGTGGCCCTGGACCAAGAGACCCAGGAATTGGTGCGCAAGGCGGCCGAGTTCGAGTCGATGCTCAAGGAGGCGCAGACGGCCCTTGCCGAGAATCAGGAGCGGCTCAAGTTCATCGACGAGCAGCTGGCCAAGAGCCGGCAACACTTTGACATCGATGCCGTTTCCGCCAGCCCCTACCTGCAGGAGATCAAGCGGCAGTTAGCAGAAAAGGAGGCC
Organism: bacterium; assembly: GCA_037445575.1. Lineage (GTDB taxonomy): Bacteria > Zhuqueibacterota > Zhuqueibacteria > JANLFK01 > Oleimicrobiaceae > Oleimicrobium. The sequence goes on along the minus strand of JBBIKH010000193.1, from coordinate 4,137 downwards.
AGCTTAGCGGTCTTTATGGGCCAGTTGGTGGAGGTCGGGGCGTTGGAGGAGAAGCGCAGCGACGTGCAGCTGCGGCAAAAGCAGATCGAGGCCCTGAAGGAAAAATTCCGCGAGGAGGTTACCAGGCTGGCGGCCGCCGAGATGTTGGACCCCATGAGTGTGTCCACCGCCCTGTTCCAGCGCAAGATCGAGGTGGAAACCGAGCTGCAGTCGTTGCAGCCACGGGTGGCGGCATTGCAGGGGATCGTCAATCGGTTCAACCGGGAGATGGAGGCGCTGCCGGAAAAGGCCTTGGAGCTGGCCCGGCTGCAGCGCGCCGCGCAGGTGGACGAAAAGCTCTATATGATGCTTCAGGAAAAGTACCAGGAGGCGCGCATCACCGAGGTGGGGCAGTTGGGCAACGTCACGATCATCGACCGGGCGGTGGTGCCGGTGAGCCCGGTCAAGCCGAAGAAGAAGATGAACCTGATGTTGGGCGCGGTGATCGGCCTGATGCTGGGCCTGGGGCTCGCCTTCGTCATGGAGTACATGGACACCTCCGTGCGCAGCATCGAGGATGTGGAGGCGTTGGGCCTGCACCTGATGGGGACCATCCCGGTGATCCGCGCGGCCCACAAGGACGGCCGGCCTGAGGGAGGAGGCGCCCGCTTGGATGAGGAGACGCGCCAGGTGGAGGCGCGCCTGGTCACCCACCTGCGCCCCAAGTCGCCTATCTCCGAGTCGTACCGCAGCCTGCGCACCAGCATCCAGTTCGCGCGCAGCGACGCGCCGGTGCGCACGGTGCTGGTCAGTAGCGCCGGGCCCAAGGAGGGCAAGTCCACTACCGTGGCCAATTTGGCCATCACCATGGCACAGCTCAACACCCGCACCTTGCTGGTGGATGCGGACCTGCGGCGGCCGATCTTGCACAAGCTGTTCGGCGTGCCGCGCGACGTGGGCCTGACCAATCTGCTGGTCGGCAGAGCCTCTTTGGCGGAAGTGCTCGTGCCCACGCCTGTCGCCAACCTCACCCTGGTCCCTGCCGGCGTACTACCGCCCAATCCGTCTGAGCTGTTGGGCTCCCAGCAGATGAAGGAGTGCCTGGAACAGTTCCGGCAGCGCTTTGACGTGGTGCTGATCGACAGCCCGCCGGTCATCGCCGTCACCGACGCTTCCCTTTTGGCTCGCCTGGTGGACGGCGTGCTGCTGGTGGTGAACTCCGGGAGCACCAACCGGGAGGCGCTGCTGCGGGCCAAGGAGCTGCTAGAGCAGGTGCAGGCGCCGGTGCTGGGCGTGCTGCTCAACAATATCACGCCGACCAATATGTACGGCAGCTACTACTATTACTACTATTACCACTACTATTACTACGGCGACGGGGAGAAGAAGAAGGAGAAGATCAAGAAGCGCAGGCATCGCGGCACCGAGGTGGCGTGAGCCTGCGCGGCATGGTTTCATAAAGGGCGTAGGAAAGCGGCGCGCCACGGGGTGACGTCGCGCGGGTCGGGACGGCTGATGGTACAATACCTCCTACGCCGCAGAAGCGCCCCAGGGCGGGGGTGAGGTGATGCGGACATTGAGCTGAAGGGCCGCTGGTATTGCCAACGGCTCGGCCTTGGGATGCAGAGAGCCTCCAGTCCGGGCGGAGGACCTCTCTGTAAGTGACAGGGCGGTAGCGCGCCCGGAGCTGGCTAAGAGAGCTATGATAAATCACCTGGATGTGCATTGGTACGCATTTGTGACCCGCCCGCGTCACGAGAAACGCGTCGACAAGCAGCTGCGCGGCAACGGCGTCGAGTGCTACCTGCCCCTGCACCGCGCTCTGCACCAGTGGAAGGACCGGCGCAAGTACGTCGAGGTGCCGCTCTTTTCGTGCTACATTTTTGCGCACA
>JBBIKH010000193.1:1993-2256 GCA_037445575.1 bacterium | reverse complement strand
CGCTACGACGTGCTGTCGGTGCCTGGCGTGGTGCGGATCGTGGCCATCGGCAACCAGCCGACGCCCGTGCGGGAGGAGGAGATAGAGGCGGTGCGGGCGGTGCTGCAGAGCAAGGCCGCCTTCGAGGTGAGCCCGGAGCTGCACCGCGGCGACCGGGTGCGCATCGTGGAAGGGCCGCTCACCGGCGTTGAGGGAGAACTGGTGGAGTTCCGCAGCGGCCACCGGGTGGCGCTCAACGTGGGCGCCATCGGCCAGTCGCTGGT
>JBBIKH010000193.1:0-1963 GCA_037445575.1 bacterium | reverse complement strand
ATTGGTGCGGGTGGCCTCCTCTGCGGAGCAACAGGCGAGTCGGTACCGCTGGGCGGAGCGCTGGCGGAAGATGGGACTGCCCCTGCGCGACTGAGGAGGATCCGTGGCCGAGTATCTGGTCACCGGCGGGGGAGGGTTCATCGGCTCGCACCTGGTGGAGGAGCTGCTGCGGCGCGGCGAACGGGTGCGGGTGCTGGATAACTTTAGCACTGGCACGCGCGCCAACCTGACCAGGGTCCTGGAAGCCTTGAGCGGCGAAGCGTCGGGCGAGGAGGCCGCGCCCAGACTCACCGTCATCGAAGGGGATGTGCGCAGCTACCACCTCGTGCGCGAGGCAGTCGACGGAGTGGACTTTGTGCTGCACCAGGCAGCCCTCCCTTCCGTGCCGCGGTCGGTGAAGGACCCCATCACCACCAACGAAGTGAATGTGGTGGGGACGCTCAACGTCCTCAATGCCGCCAAAGACGTGGGGGTCAAGCGCATCGTCTACGCCAGCTCGTCGTCCATTTACGGCGACCTGGAGACGTTGCCCAAGACCGAGGACATGCTCCCCAAGCCGCTGTCGCCCTATGCAGTGTCCAAGCTGGCAGGAGAAAAGTATTGCCAGGTCTTTACCCGGTTGTACGGGTTGGAGACCGTGTGCCTGCGCTACTTCAACGTCTTTGGCCCGCGCCAGGACCCGGAGTCGCAGTACTCGGCGGTCATCCCGAAGTTCATCCGCATGATGGCGCGCGGTGAACGGCCAACGGTCTATGGCGACGGCAGCCAGTCGCGCGACTTTACCTACGTGAGCAATGTGGTACAGGCCAATCTTTTGGCGTGCCAGGCGGATGCTGAGCAGGCCTCCGGGGAGGTGTTTAACATCGCCTATGGCAGGCGGGTCACCATCAACGAGCTGGTGCGAGTGATCAATGAGCTGCTGGGCACGGAGGTGGTCCCCGTGTACAGCGAGCCCCGCCTGGGCGATGTGCGGCACTCTTTGGCCAACATCGGCAAGGCGCGGCAGTACCTGGGCTATAACCCGGAGACGGATTTTGCCGCAGGGTTGCGGCAGTGCATCGAGTTTTTTGTGGAACAGGACAGGACGGTGCGAAGGAAACGAGGAAAGGCAGCACTCCATGGCTAAATTCGCGGTGGTGGGTGCGGGACGGTGGGGGAAGAATCATGTGCGCACATTGCACGAGTTGGGGAAGCTGGCTGCGATTGTAGAGACCGACGCTGGGCGGCGCCAGGAGATGGCGGCGCTCTACCCGGGAGTGCCTCTGTTTGCCAATGTGCAAGAGTCGCTTGCGGCGGGGTTGGACGCCTACGTGGTGGCCACGCCTGCGGCCAGCCACGCAGCGGTGGCCAAGTTCCTGCTGGAGCAGGGCAAGCACGTGCTGGTGGAAAAGCCCATTGCCTTGAGCGCCAAGGAGGGACTGCTCCTGGCCGAAATGGCCGAGCGCAAAGGGTGCAAGCTCATGGTGGGGCACGTGCTCTTGTACCATCCCGCGATCCGCAAGATCAAGGAGCTCCTTGACCAGGGGGCCCTGGGACGGTTGCAGTACATGTACAGCAATCGCCTGAATTTGGGCACGGTGCGGACCGAGGAGAACATCCTGTGGAGCTTTGCCCCGCACGATATCTCCATTTTTCAGTACTTTGTGGGACAGATGCCGGAATCGGTGGTGTGCGAAGGCGGGGTCTTTCTGCAGCCCGGGGTGCACGATACGACGATGACCGTGCTCCATTATCCGGAAAACGTGGTGGCGCACATTTTCGTGAGCTGGCTACATCCGTTCAAAGAGCATAGGTTGGTGGTGATCGGCTCCAAGGGGATGGTCTCGTTCGAGGATTCGAGCGCGCGCAGGGAGCTTTTGTTCTACGAGAAGGGGATTGACTGGGTGGCGGGCGAGCCGGTGACGCGCGAAGGGGCCACCAGGGCCATTGAGTGCGAGAAGAAGATGCCGCTCACCGAGGAGTT
>JBBIKH010000192.1:0-6850 GCA_037445575.1 bacterium | reverse complement strand
GGATTACCAGAAGGGCGAGCTTACTTATGCCGACACCTTGCAGGGCTGGGCACACAAGCCATTGGCGGCGCGCTTTGCGCAGCGCTACCGAGTGCCGGTGCAGGTGGAGAACGACGTGAAGGTGGTCACTCTTGGGGAAAGCCTCTTGGGTGCCGGCCGTGGCGTTAGGAATATGGTCTGTGTGTGGATTGGTGAAGGTGTGGGCTCGGGGATCATCGCCGACGGGCAGCTGGTGCGGGGCGGTGCCGGCAATGCGGGCGAAATAGGCTATTTGGAAGTCGGTTACGCCCTGTCCGACCCGAAGCGCATGCAGCACCTCTACAGGGGACAACGTTTCTTGGGCGACCTATTATCCGAATGCAATCTCCAGGCGGGGCTGGCCAGGGCGCTTGGTCTCCAACCGGAGCAACTCGCCGCTGAGCGGGAAAGTTTCTTGTCCGTACTTCACGATGGCGATCATGGCAACGTGGCGGTCCGGGAGTGTTTGGATGAATATGCGTACCCGCTGGCAGCCCTGTGTATGGCGGTCATCAAGATGCTCAACCCGACCCTGGTGGTCCTCTGTGGCGACGTGGTCGAGCACTCAAAGTATCTGGTGGCCAAAGTGCGAAAAACCCTCGTCGATGAAATGGCGAACTTTCCATTTCGTCCTAGCAGTGTGATCGTCGGACAACTCCGACAGGAGGCTGGTATCAAAGGTGCCATTGCACTGGCCCTCTTGCACATCTTCGAGCCACCCGTGGTGAGCAGCAGGAATCATCGGCACCTTCACATGGCCGAATTTACCTCTTGACTTTTGTGCTTTTTTGCCTTATACTATCGGCAGCAACCGAGGTGCGCGAAGGATGAACAGACGCGTGGAAGGAGGTGATGAAAGGAAAGGAACGCGAGGACGTCACCGAATGCAGATGGAAAGGAGGTGATGCGCTGGAGTGTAAGCGCGAGGTAGAGATGCGTGAGCTGGGGCGGGTAAGAAGGGGGGTAGATTCTCCCCGATGTGACGATTCAACCGAGGAGGCAGTATGAGGAGGCTTGCAACAGCTGTGTTGCTGACGGTCGTGGCAGCGGGTGTGGCCTTTGCCGGCAAAGAGCTCACCACTGTGTGGGAGCGGAGCGTCAGTCAGGGCACTTTGCCACCCTGGTTCGACACAGCCGGACACTTTACCCGCGGTTTCGACTATGGCAAGGTCGATGGGCACGACCGTCTTTACGTGGTGAGCCGCTACGGCGGGAGCTTTATCTACATCCTGGACGCCGCCACGGGCGACTCACTGGGCATGCTTGACAATAGGGGGCTGGCGGGCGGGACCTACGTGGTTTCCGACGTGGGGGTGTCCGCCGACGGCAAGATCTACGTCTGCAACCTGGCGGTGGGCGGCACTTTCAAGGTTTATGCGTACAACACGGAGGCCGACTCGCCCCGCGTGGTCATCAGCTATGACGCCACTGGCAAGCGGCTCGGGGACAAAATCACCGTTACCGGCTCCGCCGCTGACAACTCGCTGACTATTTGGGCCGCCTCTGCCAATTCCAACTTCCTGGTCAAGTTTACCACCGCGGACAATGGCGCATCCTTTACCGCCACGGAAGTGGACATTGGCAACACCGGTGGCAGTGCCTCGGTGGGCCCACTGCCTGATGGAAGCTTCTATTGGAATGCCACCGGCAAGAACCCGATCAAGTTCACCTCCGAAGGTGTGGCGATCGGTACCGTTCCGGGAAGTGTTGTTGCCACCGGCTCCAATGCAATTCGGTACATGGGAAGCGGCGGCAAGAACGAGTTTTTCGTGACGTTCCAGTTCGGGGCTGGCAACGAGAACGCGCGCGTGGTCCGGGTGCCCGCCGGCGATCCTACGCAGGCGGAGACCTACTCCATCACCCCCACACTCGGCGCCAATGCTAACCCGAACGGGGCAGGCGATGTGGCCGTGCAAGATGTTGGTGAGGGCAAGTACCGCATTTACGTGCTCGGCACTAACAACGGCCTGGGTGCCTACGAGGTAAACACCAACTTCCTCAGGGGTGTCTACTACGTGGGTGCACCGGGCACCGCGCCGGGTGGGGGCGATCCCGACTATTCTTCGCTGAAGGCGGCTTGCGATGCCCTCAACCAACGCCTCATCACCGGCGATTGCACCTTCTTCATCACCAGTGACCTTACCGAACCGGTCAATGTGGCGCTGGGTGTAGACGCCGCCCCGTACACGGTGACCTTCAAGCCGGCGCCGGGCGTTGCTCCCACCATCACATTCACGCAGACCACGGATGCGCCGTCGGCCGGTATCTCCGGTGCGTGGGTTATCGGCACCAAGGACCTGGCGACCACGGCGCAGATTGTGACCACCGGCAACATCGTCATTGACGGCAGCAACACGGAAGGCGGCACCACTCGGGACATGATCATCACTACTGCGGCGACGGCCCACGGGAATGCTACGCCTTTGCGCCTCATTGGCGATGTAAATCGTACCATCGTCAAGAACGTCAGGGTCGTGGCACAGCAAAGCGTCACTTATGGCGTGTTGTTGACCTACCGCTACGATAGCGGCCTTGGCAAGTTCTTGGTGCCGGACACAGTGACGGTGGAAAACTGCGAGATCGTCAATACCGTGAAGAGTAGCGCACAGGGATTGGCGATCTCTACGTACGGCACACCGGCTGCAGGCACGCCCCTGGTGTCGCCCCAGGCAATTGTGTTCCGTGGCAACACCATCACGGCCAAGACGCGCGGCATCTTCCTGAACTATGCCGGCAACACCGACATCGTGGGGAACGAGATCTTTGTGGAGCAGACTAACGCCGGCTTCATGAGCTTTGGTATCTTTGGCTTCGTGGTCTGCAACGCCACGGACGTGTTGAACATCTACAACAACCAGATCACTCTGCTTTCGACTGCCAACAACACCGCAGGCGACTATGGCATTGTTGGCATCCAGTGCGGTGGCAAGGGGACCTACAATGTCTACAACAACTTTGTGACCGGTTTCCAGGCCACCACCGTGGCGGCAAACCCCAATGTAAAGTTGTTTGGACTGCGCCTTAACACTGCCGGCGTGATAAGCAACGTGCTCCACAACACGATTCACATGAGCAACTTGGCGATTACGCCTGGCACGGGCGTCGTCCAGTACGCCGGAATCTATGTGTCCAACGGTACCAACGTCGTGAAGAACAATATCATCTACAATGCTGAGGACGACTTCAAGACGTGGGCCATCTATCGCAGCGACACCACCGGTACATTGGAGGCGGACTATAACAACTACTACTGTGCCGGCACCACCAACGCCCAGACCGGCTACTGGATCAACGCCGATGCGGCAAGCCTTGCCGATTGGCAGGCAGCCTCTGGGCTGGATGCACACTCAGTGGCCAAGACGGTGGAATTTGTGGGGCCGACGGACTTGCACTTGACCGGCTCCTCTCTCGGTGACTTTGACTTGGCCGGCACGCCGATACCCGAAGTCACCACAGACATCGACGGAGACGCGCGCTCTGCTACCTACCCGTACCTGGGCGCGGACGAGGGCTCGGTGCCCTTGCAGCCTCCCGTGCGGCCGCTCACCGTGGCTGAGGCGCGAGTGGACGCCGATGGTGATTTCAGGCCAGATCTGCTCGGGCAGGAAGTGGTAATGCGGGGGGTGATCAACTCGCCGAACTTTGGCGCACGCGCGCAGTACTACATGCAGGACGCCGACGGCACGGCGGGGATCGTGCTTTATTCGGGTACGGTGAGCCTGGCGCTCAACGTGGGCGATGAGGTCGAGGTGAAGGGCAAGATCGACCAGTATCGCGGCATCACCGAGATCGTGCCGGCAGCGGCCAGCGACGTCACCGTGGTCGACTCGGGTGTGGTTTTGACGCCCAAGGTGATCACCATCGCCGAACTGAACGAGGAGAACGAGGCGCTTCTCATCCAGCTCAACAACGTCTGGATCATCAATCCGGAGGCGTGGCCTCCCGAGGGCCAAAACAGCAGCAGCGCCAACAGGGTGCTGGTCACGGACGGTGTGGACACCACCTACATCTTTGTCGACAAGGAGACCGACCTTGACGGGTGGACGCCGCCCACAGGGCCGATGAATCTGATTGCCCTTTGTGATCAGTACACCACCTCAGCCAGTGTGTACAACGATGGCTATTCGCTGCGTGGCCGGTTCCGGGAGGACTTTATGCCGTTGCCACCGGTGGCGTATGAGCTGCCGATATTCGAGGGTGCCACCAACGGCACGTTCGATCTGAATTGGGAGTTCAACACAACCACCGGCGGAGCGAGCTTGAGCGTTGCCGACTCCACGGGCAGCGCCTGGGGGAGCCATGTGATCGTCTTCACCGACTCGGGCTACACCGGGATCGCGCACGTCAAGAATGCTCTGTTCAAGGACTATACCATTTCGGCTGATATCTATCTGGTTGGTCCTCCTGACGTGAACTTTCCACTGTACACGGGGTTGGCGATCAAGTCGGCGCACGACGAGCTCAAGTTCTATCGCGTGGTCTTCCGGAACTCCACGGCGAGCGATAACGGGCAAATCCGCCTCCAGGGCTACGACGGCGCCACCTGGCACATCAGCAAGTACTGGAACCCAGGAGTGGATTTCCCGGCGCTGCAGACTGGCTGGCACAACTTCAAGGTTACCGTCATCGACAACCTCTTCTGGGTGTGGATCGACGGCATGTTGCTGCCTGGCTGCCCGTACGCAGACACCAATCCGTTCCTGACCGAGGGTTACCCTGGTATCTATGTCTACAATGCCACTACCAGCTCAGTGGTCTTTGACAACTTCTCTGTCACGGAGCCGGTCCTTCCAGTCGAGGTGGCCACGGAACTTACGCCTCTGTGGGCCAAGACCAAGGCGGCCGGCACCATGCCCGCCTACTTCTCCCCCGCAAATTACACGAGGGGCATGGCTTACGGCAAGGTCAACGGTAATGACCGGGTGTACGTCGTGACGCGCTCTGGGACCCCGCACCGAGTAGTGATCCATGATGCCTTCACCGGTGACAGTCTTGGCGTCATGGAAGCTCCTCAGCCAGGGGTCGGTTTCTTCCCGGTGAACGCCGTGGACGTGTCAGACGACGGGGTGATCTTCGTGTGCAACATGACGCTGGACGCCGCAGCAACTCCTTTCACCGTGTACCGATGGGATAGCGAGACTGCAACGCCAACGACGGTAATCAGCTTCTCCGGGACCGCCGGGCGGATGGGCGACATGATCAGCGTCTACGGCAAGGCCAGCGACAACTCGCTTACCATCTACGCGGGTGTGGCGAACAGCGACCGCTATGTGAAGTTCACCACCTCCGACAACGGGCAGTCGTTCACTGGCACCGTCATCACCTTGGGGTCTGGTGGGTCGTTCGGCACGGTGCCGAACATTGCCCAGGCTGGCGACGGAACGGTTTACGTCAAGTCGTACGGTAGGCCTTTGGTCCATCTCAATGCCGATGGCTCGGTCATTGACACAGTCGCCACCACGGTGTTCCCCACCGGCGTGAGCAAGATAAAGTACTTCGAGCATGGGCAGCATAAGGCCATCGTCGGCTACATCCCTGACCTGCGAGGTGAGGGTAACGCCGAGAAGCTGGTCGTGGTGGATGTGGCCTGGGGCGACAAACTAGCGCGCCAGATCGCCTACTCGCCGTCCATTGGCAGTGTTTCCAACCTCAATGGCACGGGTTCAGTGGACGTCGCGCTGGTGAACCCAGAGACGGTGGTCTACTACATCTTGGGCACCAACAACGGTGTTGCTGCCTTCTGCAATAACCCGAACTTTGTGGTGCAGCGCCTGGATACCCTCTTCTACGGTGATACTCCCACGCTTGCGCCCAACCCCTACGGTTCCGGGTTCATTGCCGGCACCAACAGCTACGGCGACATTGGCAAGTACCAGCGCTTTGACTTCAAGATGGGTGACGAGCTGTTCGGCTTCCGATACTACTTCGCCTACAAGGAGGTCGTGGATACGCCCGACACCCTGACCTTGGTGGTCAAAACTGTGGCTGCCAATGGGGCGCCGGATTCGCTGCTGGCGTCTCTGCAGACAACCACTGACGTTTTGGACACGACCGGCACGGGCAACCTGTTCTTCTTGAGCTCACCGCTCAAGGTGAAAGGACCCGTGTTCATCGGCTTTGAGTGGCCCGCGAGCGCCAACGACGCATTTGCCATTTTCATGGACAAGGACGGTGAGGGCAATCATGCCAATCGGGCCTGGGAGCGCTTTGGCGACGGCTCTTACAACGATTTTGGCACGGTGCTCAATCCGACCTTCTCCTGGAACCTCGATGTGGACTTGTGGATTGCGGCTTACTTCAAGAAGGCCCTCGAGGTAGGCGTAAGCGACAATGCGTCGACGCTCCCCACGAGGTTCGAACTCACGCAGAACTATCCGAACCCATTCAATCCGACGACAACGTTTCGGCTGTCTTTGCCGAAAAAGTCGGAGGTGAAGGTCACCGTGTACAATATGCTGGGCCAGCGGGTAGAGGAGCTGTTCCATGGCTACCTGCCGCCAGGTGTACACTCCTTCAGCTTTGACGGTAGGAACTGCGCCAGCGGAATCTACTTCTATCGGGTTGAAGCGGGCGAATTCGTTGCCGTCAAACGGATGGTTCTGGTGAAGTAGCAGCTTGTCCATGGGAGGGGGAGACGCTCATGCAAGCGGCGTCTCCCCCTTAGGAGGACCTTTGCGTTGGGCCACAGAAAAGCCACCAACGCCACACTAGACAAAGCGTTTGCTGACGAAAGCGCTGGAGCGTCCTACGCTCGGCGCTTAATCTTTCTTACTCCGAAGCACGTTGATCCAGGAGAGGCCCAAGCAGGGTGCGGGGGGCAGTCTTAGAGAAA
>JBBIKH010000191.1:0-6874 GCA_037445575.1 bacterium | reverse complement strand
CAATCAGGCCGATAAAAGCGAGCACTATTTGGACTTTGGTGAGGAGGCCTATTTTGCGGTGCCCACGGACAACCATGAGCTGGACACCCACGTGCTCCGGTACTCCTACACGTCTCTCACGACCCCACTGACGGTTTACGATTATGACATGGTCACCCGCGAGAAGACGCTGCTCAAGCGACAAGAGGTGCTGGGTGGTTTTCGTCAGGAGGATTACCACACCGAGCGGCTCTACGCTCCGGCGACCGACGGCACCCTCATCCCGATCTCGTTGGTGTACCGCAAGGGGATGCGCAAGGACGGTTCCCAACCCCTTCTGCTCTACGGGTATGGCTCCTATGGCGCAAGCATGGAGCCCACCTTTAGCTCGCCCGTTCTGAGCCTGTTGGACCACGGCTTCATCTATGCTATTGCCCACATCCGCGGCGGCTCGGAAATGGGACGGCAGTGGTACGAGGACGGCAAGCTGCTCAAGAAAAAGAATACCTTCACCGACTTTATCGCCTGCGCCGAGTACCTGGTGCGCGAAAAATACACCAGTCCTGACCGGCTGTTCGCGCGCGGCGGAAGCGCAGGCGGCCTGCTCATGGGCGCGGTGGTCAACATGCGGCCGGACCTGTTCAAAGGGGTGATCGCCAACGTGCCATGGGTGGACGTAGTCACCACCATGCTGGACGAGTCTATCCCCTTAACCACCAGCGAATACGACGAGTGGGGAAATCCCCACGTCAAAGAGTACTACGACTATATGCTCTCGTACTCGCCTTACGACAATGTGACGGCGCAAAACTATCCGGCCCTGTTTGTGACCACCGGTTTGCACGACTCGCAGGTACAGTACTTTGAGCCGGCTAAATGGGTGGCAAAGCTGAGGGAGCTCAAGACTGACAACAACCTGTTGGTGCTGCACACCGATATGCACTCCGGACACGGTGGCGCCTCAGGGAGGTTCGAGCGCTTCAAGCGGACGGCGATGGAGTACGCATTCCTCCTCGATCAGGCGGGCATCAAGAAATGACAGAGCGATCTCCAGGCAGGGAAGGCCGGCGCCGCCTTGCAACGGTGGGCTCAACCAACGCAACGAGGCGAGCAAACGTTTCGCAAGGCGCGGCGGTGAAAAGCATGCGCGCGCAGTTGTGTATCCTATAGGTTTTTCTCGGCAAAGGAGGTTCTGGTGATGCATACTAAGCTGGGAAGCACGCTCATCGGCATCGCTATTCTGGTCGCAGGGATCGCTGTGTTCCTGCTCCATTTCCGAGAGGTGGACGGACAGTCCACACTGGCTGGGCAGGTGAAACTCCTGGATGGGGTGTACCGAGCCAAGGAGATGGGGTACAACGATTCGCTCGCAGTGGAGGTGAAAATCAGCCGTGGCCGCATCGTTGCGGTGACGGTGGTGGAGCAGTATGAGAGCGCGGGTGACTCGGCTATCAAGTACGTGCCCCGCTGGATTGTCCAGCACCAGGGCACTGAGGGGGTGGATGTGGTAACCGGCGCCACTATCACATCCCACGCCATCCTTGGTGCGGTGCGGAAGGCATTGGCAAGGGCAACTGCCGCAGGAGCGTCTCCCACGTCCACCTCCGTCGACAAGGGGAAAAAGTCCTTGGGTGCGCGCCCGGCATTGGCGCCTTTACCGGTCTGGGTGGTTGGCTCCTACGACAGCGTGGGCCGAGCAAACATGATGACCGCCTCCTGGGTCGGGATCTGCTCTTCGCAGCCGCCATCATTGATGGTCGCCCTGCGCAAGGCCACCTACACCTATGGCAACATCATGAAGCGTAAGGCATTCACGGTCAACATTCCCAGCGAGGAGTTTGCTGCAGAGGCTGCCTACTTCGGCAGCGTTTCCGGTAGGGACGTCGACAAGCTTTCGGTCACCGGCCTTACCCCAGTGGCGAGCGAACTGGTCGATGCGCCGTACCTCAAGGAATTCCCGTTGATCGCGGAATGCCGGCTGCGCTCTACCTACGAACTCGGACTGCACACTATGTTCATCGGCGAGATCGTCGACGTCAAAGCCTCCCCTTCTGTTCTGGACGCGGATGGCAGAGTCGACATGGAGCTCATGCATCCCTTCGTCTATGGCACAGGCAAGGGCGCCTTCTACACCTTGGGTCGAGACTTGGGCACTACGGCCTCACTCCGCGGCAAGTTCACCCGGTGAGCGGTTACGGCGTGCGTTTACACCCCACACCGGTCGGAAACCTATGCAACCAGATCCCACTCGCTTGAAGCAAGCAGCAGGACTCCTGACCCCTCTCATCGGCCTTTACGATGCGCCTGATCCTTCGCTGTTCTCTCCTGCTGTTCAGCCGCAGTCGGGGACCAGGACCTGCCTTTTCTCCTTCTACCAGGACTGGCTCGAGGGGCGGTTCCTCCACCTCACCAAGGAAATGTACGGCTGCAGAGGGGCTGGTCGTTGGCTCTTCGGGCTGACCACCCGACCAAGGAAGGAGTTCGTCGACTTTCTGGTGGGCAGAGAAGGACTGCGGGCGAGCGCTCATCTGATGGAACAGTGGTTGGAGGTAGCCACCCCATACCAGCCCGAACACGGCCAGCTCTTTGTGGGACCGTTACGTGCCGAGGCTTACGCGTACCTGAAGACCGTCAGCTTCTTGGTCACGCCTGACCAGCTCAGCCTGTTGATTATTGGGGCACACTACCATGCAGCGCCTGAAGATCCGCCACCGGTGCTTGCTCCTTTCGGCTCGGGCTGTGGGCAACTTGTGGCACTCTTCCCTGACCTTGCACAGGCGCAGGCCATCATCGGCGGGACTGATATCGCCATGCGGCCCAACCTGCCGCCCGACATCTTGATTTTCACTGTAACCAAGCCGATGTTTAGCAGGCTGTGTAGTTTGGACGAACGCAGCTTCCTGTTCAAGCCCTTCTGGCAGCGGCTGCTCCGTTCCAGGCAGACATGAAGCGGCCATCTGGTACCGCCGGCAGACAGCACCTCATGGGCATGTCACGGTATGACAGGTAGGAAAGGGCCTCATGCACGAGCGACGTTATTCCGGCGAGGTGGAAAGGCTGCGCAGTCCTGAACGACTGGCGCGGTTGGAGGTGGGGCGAGTGGTGGAGCTGTCACTAAAGGGGATCTGCCCCCGTAGCCTGCTCGACGTAGGGGTTGGCACCGCAGTGTTTGCGGAGGCTTTTGCCCAACGGGGCCTGCGCGTTGTCGGGATTGACGTGCGCCAGGAGATGCTGACTGCCGCCGCCGAACTTTTTCCTCAGGGCCACTACCTGTTGGCAGCTGCGGAGGCCCTCCCTTTCCGCGCAGGCGTGGTGGATGTGGCGTTTCTCGGACTCTTGCTCCATGAAAGCGACGACCCTGCTGTGGCCTTTGCTGAGGCCTGGCGTGTCAGCGCGCAGAGAGTTGCCATATTGGAATGGCCGTTTGTGGAGGAAGACCACGGTCCTCCCCTTGAGCACCGGCTCACGGTCGATCAAGTGCAGCGGATGGCGCAGGAGGCGGGTGTGCGCCAATTGCACACCTACCATCTCACGCACACTGTGCTGCATCTGGCCGACCACTAGCTGGTGCAGGGCCGCGTGCGTCCCAATTGGACGCAGGCGTGATGGCCGCTTCTGAACGGCTGAGGAGAAACACTGGTGCTTGGCCGCAGACGTTGGAGCCTATCCGTGGTTTCGGAGGCTGGGGTTAGCTTGCTCATGCTAGCTGCCCTGATGTGTCGGACACTTCACCCAAAGAGCGGGGAGATGTCAAAGACAACCAATGCCCGTCCCACCGTGGACCGCGTCCCCTTGGTCAATCCGCTGCAGGGAACCGCGTCGGAATTCAGCTTTTCCCACGGCAACACCCTGCCGCTCGTAAGCCGTCCGTTTGCCATGACCTCCTGGAGTCCACAGACCGATGAGGGGCCGTGGTTTTTCCACCCCGCAGCGCGCCAGTTGCAAGGGATCAGGGCCACCAGACAACCCAGCCCGTGGATCGGTGACTATGGGCATTTCGTACTAATGCCCCAGACGGGCAGGCTTCTACCAGAAACAGGACAGAGAACCTCCGTATTCCGCCCGGACCAGACGGTCTATTTGCCGCACTATTTCAAGACCTTCTTGGGCCGTTACCGCGTGACGGTGGAGCTGACCCCCAGCGAGCGCTGTGCCATCCTCCGCCTGACCTTTCCGAAGGAGGAGCAATGCCGGCTCATCTTAGCTACCTTCGCCGGAGAATCTACGTTTGTCCTTGACGCGCAAGCCCGTTGCCTTCGGGGCTACACGCGGGCCAACAGCGGCGGCGTGCCGGAAAACTTTGCCGCCTACTTTGTGGTCCACGTGGATTGCCCCATTCTGGCGGAACAGTCCGGCTTCTTCAGAGGTGGGGAGACTTTCGGCGGCCGCGCCTCTGCCACCGGCGACGGCCTTGGGGCATTTGTCGGGTTGCAGCCCCCCGAGAACGGCATAGTCCACGTGCGGGTGGGCACCTCGTTCATTGGCTGGGACCAGGCAGAGTGGAATCTCAAGGAGGAGCTTGGGGACAGTTCCTTTGACAGCATAACGGAGCAAGGGCGAGCGGCATGGAACCAGGTCCTCAGTGTCGTGGACATTGACGGGGCCTGTGAGGACCAGACGCGCACCTTCTATTCGGCACTCTATCGCAGTGTGCTATTCCCCCACGCCTGGCACGAGCCTCTCCCTTCTGGGGAGGTTGCCCATCGTAGCCCTTACGACGGCCAAGTTCATTCTGGGGTGCTGTATGCCGACCAGGGATTTTGGGACGTGTACAGAACGCAGTACCCTCTTCTCAGCATCCTTTTCCCCGACCGGCTGGCAGAGATCCTGCAAGGGTGGGTCAACGCCTACAAAGAGGGCGGCTGGTTCCCCAAGTGGGCAAGCCCGGGCTATCGCGCCTGCATGATCGGCACCCACATCGACGCCATCATCGCCGATGCTTACGTGAAGGGCATTCGCGCCTTCGATGTGGAAACTGCCTACGAAGGGATAAAGAAACATGCGTTCCAGCCTGGTTCGGCAGACGGGGCTGTCGGACGCAAGGGGTTGGAGCACTACCTCAGGCTGGGCTATGTGCCGGCCGATCTGGTTGAGGAAAGCGTGTCTCGCACCTTGGATTTTGCCTACAATGACTTTTGCATCGCACAAGTGGCCAAAGGATTGGGGCGCACCGAGGATTACGAGCTTCTCGTCGCCAGGGCCACGAACTACCGTAACGTCTTTGACCCCAGCGTAGGTTTCATGCGGGGACGCAACGCAGACGGTTCCTGGGTCTCCCCTTTCAGCCAGTTCGCCTGGGGAGGCCCCTACGTGGAAGGGGGCGTGTGGCAGTGTGGGTGGGCGGTCCAGCACGACCCGGCCGGCTTGATCGCCTTGGTGGGGGGCAAAGAGCAGTTTGTGGCCAAACTGGATTCCTTGCTGAGCACTCCGCCCTTCTTCGAAGTTGGCAGTTACAACAGGGAAATCCATGAGATGACCGAGATGGCGGCGGTGGACTTTGGGCAGTATGCCCATTCCAACCAGCCCAGCCACCATGTGCTCTATCTATTTGCCGCGGCAGGCGCCCCGTGGAAGACCCAGTACTGGGTGCGTCGCGTGTTGGCAGAGCTCTATGGGCCTGGGCCGGACGGCTTTTGCGGTGACGAGGACAATGGTGAGATGTCGGCATGGTACATCTTTGGCGCCTTGGGCTTCTACCCTCTCTGTCCCGGACACCCATCCTATGTTCTGGGCAGCCCGCTGTTCCGGAGGGCAACCATCCACCTGGCCAATGGAAAGACGTTCAGCGTCGTTGCACCGAACAACGACTCCCACAATGTCTACGTCAGGCGCGTGACGTTGAATGGCCAGCGGCACCGCAAGAGCTATCTGTCCCACGAGGCCATTGTTCAGGGGGGCGAGCTGCGATTCACCATGAGCCGCACGCCGTGGACGCAGGATGCTGGCGACTTGGAGCCTCCTTTTTCCTTGTCCACGGCACACCCGTAGTGGGGGCTTCGGCCGCAGTATGCCATGGGCATACGGCCTCCGTCGGTTGGAGGTGCAGAATTGAGGTAGCGCCCGGATCGTAATGCCCCATGACAAACCGCATCATGAGAGAGCCGAGTGTTGGCCCTCTGAGCCGATAGGGACCGGACGCTGAGGAAGGGTTTCTGAAGGAACGCGCGAGAAAGGTCATGGACAGCCACAGGCAACCGGTGGACCAGAGTCGCGAAGCAGACCAGCCCCAGGGATTGCCCAGGGAGGTCTTTCGTTGGATACGGGTGCTTTTCTGGAGCAATCTCATCGCCATTCCGGCGTCGGCGCTCCTCTATGGGGAACGCTTCGACCTGGCGACCCATCCGTTGAGCTGGCTGGGCAACCCCTCTACCGTCAGCGGGCTGCCCAATCAGCACGGCATGTTGGTCTTTGATGCGAATCTGCTCCTTGCATCGTTCGTGTGTTTTCGCTTGGGCCGGCTAACGTGGCGGAGCAGTCGCCGGCTGGTGCCCAGGCTCATCGCTGTCCTGTTCCTGGTCGCCGCTGTGGGATCGGTGGTGACCATTGCGCCCTGCGCCACTCACGACCCTATCCACCGGCTGGGCGCCGGCCTGATGACCACCGCGTTGTGGCTGCTGGGCTTTGCCCTCCTAGCCGAGACGCGCCGCTTTGCTCATACCTTCTGGTTCTACGGGGCCGTGGTTGCGAACCACCTCTTCCTCTATCTCTATGCCTTCCTCTTCTTCAGCAATCGCCCGGCGCAGGTGTTGATGCAAAAGGCGGCCTTTTTCGGTCTGTTGTGCAACCTCTATCTGCCGGCACGCAAGGCCCTCGCTCCTGTCGCCGAGGAGGTGGAACAACCTGAACTGGGGCTCGAAGTGGACGAACGCTGACTTACTGGCGCGCCTGCGAAAGG
>JBBIKH010000190.1:0-6889 GCA_037445575.1 bacterium | reverse complement strand
CGCTGATCGGCGCGCTGGAGAGGGCCCTGACTGTCACCTTCGTGCTGCTCGGGCAATACACAGCGCTGGGGCTTGTGCTGACGGCCAAGTCGATCACTAGGTTTGAGGAGCTCAAGAACCGGGAATTTGCGGAATACTACCTGATCGGCACGCTGGCCAGCATGCTGTGGGCGATCCTGGTGGGGCTGGCCACGCGCTGGGCCTGCTTCCAGGGTGTGGCGCTAATTCCCGGTCTGTGAATGGGCATCTGCCGCCTCCCGGGGACCCTTGTACACGACGCACCCTGTGCTCTTGGCCTTTACGGCTACCGGCACCGCAAGGGATGAAGCAGACTAGCGCCCCACTGCGTGCTGGTCCGGCAGCCAGCGGGGGCAAAGGTAGACCTGCGAGGGACATGAGAGCGGCGGGTATCCACCTGTGACTGAAGGGTAGGCGGCTGGGGAATGATCAAGGAATGATAAGTGGTCAAAGGATCTCCAGTGCGGTCAACAACCAGCCCCATCGCCCGGACGGACTGTGTCGATCACTCATTGCCCGCGTGGGGGTGCGGTGGCAAGGGCATAAGGCGCACCCCGAGCGGTGCATTGAACGCGGAGCCTGCCAGCGCAACTGCGCTTTTGGGGCTATTGAGGTGAAGGCAGTGGTAGGCTGCGCCGCCGCGCTCATGGCGCAGGCGCTTCGTGGCGGGGAGGGCAGCACCTGCGGTTGCGGTGAGCAGCCTACATGCTGCTGCCCATCGTAAGGTGGCGAAGGGCGTGGGCCAAGGAGCGACTGAAGACGGGAGGAAGCCCAAGGACGTGGACAGTCATTCCCCTACAGCGAGGACTGGGGTGCGCTTTGTGCTCCGGGCTTTGCTGCACCGCAACTTCCGGCTCTACTTCGCCGGTCAAAGCATCTCGCTGATCGGCACATGGATTCAACAAACTGCCATGGGGTGGCTGGTCTACCGGTTGACCAACTCGCCATTCCTATTGGGGTTGGTGGGATTCACCGGCATGGTGCCGACGTTCCTCTTGACCCCGCTGGCGGGGGTGTTGGCGGACCGGTTCGATCGGCGCAAGCTGCTTATGCTCACCCAGGTGCTTGCTATGGCCCAGGCGTTGCTCTTGGGAGGGTTGGCGCTAACTGGGGTTGTTGCCTTCTGGCAGATCGTACCGCTCAGCCTGTTCATGGGTGCGGTCAACGCGCTGGATGCGCCCACACGCCAGGCCTTTGTGCTGGACATGGTGGAACGCAAGGAGGACCTTGGCAATGCCATTGCCTTGAATTCCTCCATGTTCAACGGAGCGCGCTTGGTTGGGCCTTCCATCGCTGGGATGCTGATCGCGGCCGCCGGGGAGGGCCTATGCTTTGTGATCAATGGGTTGAGTTACCTGGCAGTGGTGGCGGCGTTGATGGCCATGCAGGTGCAGCCTCGGCCAAACGGGGCCAGCGGGCCCTCCGTGCTCCGGGGCTTGGCGGACGGGGTGCGCTACGCTGCCCACAATGAGGCCATAAGGGCCATCCTCCTCTACCTCAGCCTGGTGAGTTTGGTGGGAATGCCCTACTTGGTCATGATGCCGGTGTTCGCCCGCGATGTGCTCCACGGCGGGCCACACACTCTGGGCTTTCTTCTGGCCTCGGCGGGCATCGGTGCCCTCATAGGCGCCCTGGCCCTGGCCGCGCGAAGGAGCGTGGTGGGACTGGGGCGGTGGATCGTGCGCGCCACCTGCCTGTTTGGGGCAGGCCAGGTTGCCTTTGGGCTGTCACGCGTCGTGTGGCTTTCCTACGCGCTCTTAGTGGTGACGGGATGCGGGATGATGGTGACGATGGCTTCCTGCAACACCATGGTGCAAACGATCGTCGAAGACGACAAGCGGGGCAGGGTGATGAGCCTCTACACCATGGCCTTCATGGGAATGATGCCGTTTGGCAACCTCCTGGCCGGTGTTCTTGCCAACCACCTTGGGGCGCCCAGGACCCTGATGATCAGCGGCAGTTTCTGCATCGCCCTGGCGTTGGTTTCTGCCCATCGCTTGCCGCGCTTGCGCAAGGGGCTGCAACCCATCTATGCAAGGTTGGGCCTGCAGATGGAACCATCGGCCCCGCCGGGCACAGGCGTTTCGGCACCGCGATAGGAGGTGAGTGTCATGCTATCGCGACGAGAATTCCTGACCTCATGTGCCGGGTTGTGCATGGCAAACCTCGCACCGTTGTCAGCTTCAGGCCTTGCCATGCTCGTCCCAAGAGGGTGCAAGAGCCAGAGCCGCGCTGGTTCGGGGGCAGAGCAGTGGGAACCTGCCTACCTAGCTTTGCACCGCAGCGGGGAACTGCGGGCCAGGGGCGAAAAGTTGTGGCGGATCATGGAGAGCTGCCAGCTTTGCCCGCGGCAGTGTCGGGTCAACCGCCTGGAGGGCGCACGCGGCTTCTGTCATGCCTCGGCGCAGCTGGAGATCGCCTCCTTTCACCCGCACTTTGGCGAAGAGAGGCCCCTGGTCGGGAAGGGTGGATCCGGTACCATCTTTTTCACCAACTGTGGTTTGCGCTGTGTCTTTTGCATTAACTGGCAGATTAGCCAAGAGGGTGAGGGGGAGGTCAGGCAGATTGCCGAGCTGGCGCGGATGATGCTCCGCCTGCAAGACATTGGCTGCCACAACATCAACGTGGTGACGCCGACGCACTATGTGGCGCACATCGTTCGCGCGCTCGACATTGCTGCGGCACAAGGGCTCCGCTTGCCCCTCGTGTACAACACCTGTGGCTGGGAGCGGCTGGAGATTTTGCGGGAATTGGACGGCATCGTGGACATTTACCTGCCGGATTTCAAGTATGCAAGCGGAGAGATGGCGGCCAAGTACTCCTCCGGTGCGGAGAGCTATCCCGAAGTCACGAAGGCTGCGCTCCTGGAGATGCATCGCCAGGTGGGCGTTGCTCGTCCTGGCCCCGATGGGCTGATCCGCCGTGGCCTGATGATCCGCCATCTGGTCATGCCAAACCGTGTTGCCGGCACCAAGGAGGTAGTGGAGTGGATCGCCACCCATTTGCCCAAGGATACCTATGTGAACATCATGTCGCAGTACCGGCCGATGTACAAGGCGTTTGCCTACCCGGAGATAGCCAGGCGCCTCACTGTCGCCGAGTATCGCGAGGCGGTGGCCTGGACGCGAGAGGTGGGTTTGACTAATCTCGATGTGCAGGGCCTTCCGGGAGTGGAATAAGAGAAGACGCGCCAACGCGAAATGACTTTACGCAAGGCATGCTGGGTGGCGCCGGTGAGGCGCAGCAGGCATGGTGTAACGCCACCCCCTGATGGGCTGCGTGTAGGAGTGAGAGGAGGCAGTCGTGGGTCCTGACCTCTGGTTTCTGTACCGGCAGATGTTGCGGAGCAGGCGCTTTGAGGAGGCTGTCAAGCGTCTGTGGGAAGAGGGCAAGATCTCAGGCGAGATGCACCTGGGCACCGGGGAGGAGGCGATAGCTGCGGGGGTGGTGAGCCACCTCCGGGATGGGGACGCCATGGCTTTGGACCATCGGGGTACCCCACCGTTGGTGGTCCGCGGCGTTGACCTGGTCGCCCTGTTGCGGGAGATGTTGGGTGATCCGCGCGGGTTGTGCGCCGGCATGGGTGGCCACATGCACCTTTTCTCGCGGGAGCATCTCGCTGCTAGTACCGGCATCGTCGGGGCTGGCGGTCCTTTGGCTGTGGGCTTTGCTTTGGCAGCACAGCTGCTGCGCCCGGGGAACGTGGCCGTGGCCTTTTTTGGCGATGGCGCCATGAACCAAGGCATGTTGCTTGAGGCGCTCAACCTGGCCGCCGTCTGGAAGTTGCCCGTGGTGTTTGTGTGCAAGCACAACGCCTGGGCCATTACCACCAGGAGCGAGGCCGTGACCGGTGGCGACCTGACGCAGCGTGTGCAGGGCTTTGGCGTGCCGGTGACGGCAGTGGACGGCACAGAGGTGGAGTCGGTGTGGCAGGCTGCGGCCTCGGCAATCGATGGGGCGCGACGCGGCCAAGGCCCGCACTTTCTCCTGGCCACGTGCCTGCGGCTTGACGGCCACTTCTTGGGCAGAGGCTTTCTGGGCGCTATTAGCTATCCGTTTTCGAGGGTGCGGGAGTCGGCGGCTCCGACCATGCGTGCTTCCTTGCGCCGGAAGGGGGCCGGTCCGGCACAGCGGGGTCTTGCGTGGGCCGCCCTTCTGGGGATGGTGAGCAAGGCAGTAACGCCGCGACGACACCCCCGTGACCCGGTGCGCAAGGCGCGGTCCAAGCTCGCGAGCGACCCGGGCCGCCTGCGCGCGCTGGAGGAGGAGGTGGAAAGGGAGATACGGGACGTGCTGGCCATCGCCCTGGCCGATGGGGGAGGCGGCAGATGAGAAGTATCGGCTTTTCAGAGGCGATCGACGCGGCGCTGGCGCAGGCGATGGCCGAAGACGAGCGCATCGTGCTGCTCGGGGAAGACGTGCACAGCATCCACCCGGAGCTCTTTGTGCGCTTTGGCGAGCGACGGGTCCGTGCCACGCCGATCAGCGAGGCTGCTTTTGTGGGGGCAGCTGTGGGCGCGGCGCTGGCCGGCTTGCGCCCGGTGGTGGAGGTGATGCTGGTGGACTTTATCGCTGTTGCTGCCGATGCCCTGGTCAACCACGCTGCCAAAATTGAGGCGATGTCGGGCGGTACATGGCGGGTGCCGCTGGTGGTGCGCGCTACCTGTGGGGGTGGCTACGGCGACGGCGGGCAGCATGAACAAAGCCTCTGGGGGTGGTTGGCGCACATTCCGGGTTTGGCAGTAGTGGTGCCCTCCACGCCCGCCGAGGCGGCAGGGCTCATGCTCGGCGCCTTGGCCTACGAAAGGCCGGTGGTGTTTCTGGAACACAAGATGCTTTCGGAAAAATGGCTCGACCTTCTCGGGGGCAGCGGCCGCGGCACCGTCCACTTTGATGTGCCTGCAGCAGGCGCCCGGTCGCCCGCCCGCAAACGGTGGCAGCCAATGCCCCTGGGGCAGGCAGTCGTGCGCAGGGAGGGAAAGGACCTGACAATCGCCACGTTGGGTTGGAGCGTACACCTGGCCTTGCAAGCAGCGGAGGCCCTTACCGCCCAAGGGGTAAAGGCGGGGGTGGTAGACCTGAGGTGCGCAAGCCCACTGGACCGGGAGACGCTCTGCGCTCAGGTGCGGCGCACCGGTCGGCTGCTGGTGGTGGACGAAGACTACCAGGGGTGCGGCCTTTCCGGGGAATTGGCCGCCGTGGCTCTTGAGGCGGGCCTAAGCGTGCGCTTCGCACGCGTGTGCACCGAGCAGACGATCCCCTACACCCCGCAGCTGGAGAGGAAGACCCTGCCCAATGTGGAAAGGATCGTGGCGGCAGCTGAGTCCCTCTTGGCCTAAAACGAGGGCAGGAAACACTGGCGGGGGGTCCTTAAAGTCAGAAAGGTGTCCGGTGAAGAAAAACTCGATCACGCAGAGAGTGGCCTACACGTCGGTGCAGACGGCGATGGGCCTGGTCGTGCTGGTCTGGCAGGCGGAGGATGGGTCTCCGCAGGTGCTGAGGATCTTTTTGCCTTCCGAGGAAAGGGCTGTTCGCCAGGCGCTGGAACAGGCGTATCCCAGCGCGGTACCCGGGAGGTGCGCTGAAGTTGACGAACTGGGAAACGGCATTCGTGCATTCATAGCCGGCGAGCAGGTGCGCTTGACGCTCCAGCTATTAGCGCTGGATGCTTGTTCGCCTTTTCAGCGGCAGGTGCTTCAGGCGGATTGGCAGATCCCCAGAGGGTGGGTGAGCACCTACGGCAGGGTAGCTCGCCACATCGGGCGGCCAGGCGCGGCGCGGGCTGTGGGAAGGGCCTTGGCTACTAATCCCTTTCCCCTTGTGATACCTTGTCACCGAGTGTTGGCAGCGGATGGCACGATTGGCGGCTTTCAGGGCGGTGCTGCGCTGAAGCGCGCGCTCCTGCAACTGGAAGGGGTGCCGTTTGACGCCCATGGCAAGGTGGCCGCTGAGCGGATCTATTACTGAGCTGGACTGCGGGTGTCGGTCAAGGAGGAGTGGCCAGGATGATAGTCCGTTGTTGGGGCGCGCGAGGGTCGATCCCTGTGTCTGGAAGCGAGTATTTGCGCTTTGGGGGGAGCACCACCTGCCTGGAGATCGAGACGGCTGACGGTCAGACGGTGATCGTAGATGCCGGCTCTGGTATCCGTCGTCTTGGCCACCAGCTGCTGGCCAAAGGCAAGAAACGCTATCACCTGCTTATTACGCACGTGCATCTGGACCATGTGCTGGGTCTTCCCTTCTTTCGCCCCGTGTACGACGAGGAGGTGACCCTCGACGTGTATGGCTGCCCTTTTGCTCGCAATTCGATGCAGGATCTCTTGGCGGAGACACTGCGGGCGCCCACCTTCCCTGTGGATCTGGGGATGTTCAAGGCCCGCATGTCGTTTCACAACCTGGACATGCGCCCCTTCGTCATTGGCTCGATGACGGTGAAGCCTGTCTATCTCAGCCACCCCAACATGGGCGTGGGATACAAATTCGCTGAAGGGGGAAAAGCTTTGGCATTTCTGACCGACAACGAGCTGGGCTATCAGCACCCTGGTGGCCTTCAGTTTGACGCGTATGTGCAGACGTGCGCGGACGTCGACCTGCTCATTCACGACGCCGAATTCACTCCGGAGGAGTATTCTCAGAGACGCAGATGGGGGCATTCCGCTTTCACCGATGCCCTGCGTTTGGCCCAGGAGGCAAAGGTCAAGGCGTTTGGTCTTTTTCATCACAATCAGGATCGAGCTGACCACGCCCTGGAGCAGATAGTGGAGGAGTGCCGGCGCATGGTCCGGGACATGGAGCCGCACCTGCCCTGCTTTGCGGTGTACGAAGGGATGGAGATGTCGTTGGGGGCATCTGCAGGAACTCTTGGCAATGT
>JBBIKH010000189.1:0-6904 GCA_037445575.1 bacterium | reverse complement strand
GCCACCGTGTTCACGGCGAGCATGCTTCCTGCCTTAACCAGCGCATACTGCTTTGCTTCCTGCAGGTACAGGATGCCCCAGCTATTCATCGCGTAGCGGGTAGCAGACATGGCCATACATGCCAGGCCCAACACCCACAAGCTCGGCATGCGGAGAACCTGGAGCTGTAACGTGAGCCTTTCCCGTCCCCCGGTGGCCGTGCTCTGTGTCGGACCCGCATGCCCGCGCCATTGGGCAACAGATGGCAGCCCCAAGGTCTGCGGCCGGTCGGCCAGGCCGAAGTAGAGTGCTATTGCCACTCCCACGCAGCAGAGGCCCGGACCGATGAAGCCAAACCGCCACCCCAACAGGGCCACCAGCGCGGCGGTCGCCACGAAAGTCAACCCTTCCCCTAAGGCGTGGGCGGTGCTCCAAATGCCGTAATACCGCCCCCGCTCGTCGTCGCCGAACCAGTGGTTGAGTGCTACCACCGAAGACACGGAGCCAAATCCCTGAAACCAACCGTTCATCCCCCAAAGAAGGACAAAGAGCCAGAACACAGTGCTTGCCCCCACTGCAAGATTCGTCAGAGCCGAAAGCATCAGCCCCAAAGGGAAAAAACGTTTGATGTTCGCGTGGTCTGCCAGAAAGCCGTTGGCAAACCTGCTCACCGCGTAGGTGTAGAAGAATGCCGCGCCCATCATGCCCAATTGCTCGGCGCTCAGTATCCCTGCGTCGATGACCGGCTTCTTCACCACCGAAATCCCCAGCCGGCAGAGGTAAGACAGGCCGTACCCCACGGTGATGCTGCCAATGACTGAAAGGCGGGTACGTCGGTACAGACGCTCCACCTCGTCTGCTTCGCCGCGCAGGGGCTTGTCCGGCCCAGTGGCAAACCATCGCACCAGTCCTCTCACACCGAGCGTGGGCCTGAACCAATGGGCTGTACGCATTTCCTTTGCCCGCTGCACTTGATCCCCACGGCGCTACTCGCCGATAAGCTCCCCTGCTGCAATCGGAACGACCTTTCCTCCGACCTCGACCGTGATCATTTCCCCCCGTCGGGCGGCGCGCAGGAAGAGCAGCGACGGTCGGCCCACCTCGTGCCCCTGCTCGACCCGGATGTCAATCTCTTCGTCGCCCAACACCGAGTAGCGAACGAGATAGGCTGCGAGACAGCCGTTGGCACTCCCAGTGGCAGGGTCCTCGGGCACGCCGTACTGGTGGGCAAACACCCTGACCCGCAGGTGGTTTTCTGGCGACAGGGGTTGCCGGCAGAAGAGGAGAAACGCCTGCACCGGCAAGCGGGCAAGCAGCTCTGGCTCACTGGTGAGCCGCGCTTTGCGCAGGGCTGTCTCGTGGGGAAGAGGCGCAATGATGAACGGCAGGCCGGTAGAAACGACTTGCGGAGGAGGTTCGCCCACCTCGTCGAGAGCCAGTCCCAGGGCTCGTGCCACCAGCTCTCTGTCCACCACCTCGCCAAATTCCGGTGGGTTCTGGCGCATCCACAGCCGCCTGGGGGTTTCGGCCTCGTACTCAAAAGCTACGGGGATCGGCCCCACCGGAAGGGCGAGAGTCACCTGGGGCACCGGTGTTTGCAGTACCGTCTGCTGGAGCACAAACGCCGTGCCCAAGGTGGGATGTCCGGCAAACGGGATCTCAGTGAGGGGCGTGAAGATGCGTACTGGGAAGGCCCCCGCCGTCGGCGACTCATCCAGAATGAAGGTGGTCTCGGAAAAGTTCATCTCCCGCGCCAGTGCCTGCATCTGTTGGGAAGTGAGGTGCGCGGCGTGGCGAAAGACCGCCAGTTGATTACCGGAGTAGCGGGTCTCAGCAAAGACGTCCACAATGTAGAACGTGGGATGTTGGCACATGGAGTGTGCTCCCCAGGTGGCTTCAGTGCCCTACGTCGCTTGTCTCGAAAAGGAGGGAGCTGAGCAGGAGCACTCCTGCGCAGAAGGCCCCCAGGATCGCTAGGTCCAGGCCTAGTGGCATGGCTGGGGCGCCTACCAGTGCCCCGCGCAGCCCGTCGACGCCGTAGGTCAGCGGGTCCACATAGGCCAACGGTCGGAGCAGGCTCGGCAGGTTCTTGATCGGAAAAAGTGCCCCTGACAGAAAAAAGACCGGAAAGACCACAAAGTTGAAGACGATCTGGAACCCGTGCATGTCCTTCATGCGCGAGGCGAACGCCAGTCCCATGCCGATGAAGGTGAAGGCAATGAGCAGCATGAACACACCACCCAGCAGTGCTCCCCAGATGCTGGTCACTCTGAAGCCCAGCGGCAGGGTGGACAGCAGGATGGCGAGGCTTTGTCCGATGGCAATGGTAGAGGCCCCGGCCAACCTGCCCAAGACAATGGAAAACCTCGACACCGGCGTCACCATGATCTCCTTGAGAAAACCGAACTCCTTGTCCCACAACACCTGCAGGCCGCCGAAGGTGCTGCTGAACAGCAAAGTCATACCCACCACGCCGGGGATAAGAAAACTGAGATAGTCAACCCCGGCCGGTACGCCTGGCAGTGCAGCACGTCTGAACCCTGAGCCGAGGAAGAGCAGAAAAAAGAGGGGCATCATCAGCGAACCTATGATGCGGCTCTTGGCGCGCCAGGTGCGCTTCATCTCGCGCAGCCAAAGCATGTGGACAGCCTGCAAGCTTACTGTTCTCATCTTCCCTCCGTAACCCTCCTGGTCAATGTCGGCGAGGGCGCCAGGGCCTTGCGTTCTCTTCTGCGTGACGCTCTCGGATGGTGGCGCCGGTAAAGCGCAGGAATACGTCCTCCAGACTGGGCTTGTGCAACTCGACGCTGTTTACTTTGATGCCGTGCTGGTGTGCCACCTCCATGAGCAGGGGAATCTTGCGCTCGCCACTATCTACACTCAGGGTCAGGCGCCCGTCGTGGCTTATTGCCGAGTGCACCCAAGGCTGTCGCGCCAAGACCTGGTAATCGCCAGACTCAACCTCCAAGGTGACCACGTCGGCGCCGATCAGCTCCTTGAGCCGCTTGGGCGTGTCCAGGGCTACGATCTTGCCGCGGTCCATGATTCCGACGCGGTCACACAGGGCATCGGCCTCTTCCTTGTAGTGAGTGGTGAGCACGATGGTGGTGCCGTGTTCGCGGTTCATGGCGCGGATATAGTCCCAGATCCTGCGGCGCGTCTGCGTGTCTAACCCCAACGTTGGCTCGTCCAGGAAAAGGACCTGCGGGCAGTTGATGAGTCCGCGCGCTATCTCCAGGCGCCGCTGCATGCCCCCGGAATAGTGCTCCACGAGCTCATCGGCGCGGTCCGTCAGCTCCACCAACGCCAAGACCTCTGTAATGCGTGCCCTGCGCTCGCAGGCGTTCAACCCGTACATGCGCGCGTGAAAATCCAGATTCTCCCGGCCGGTGAGTTGCCGATCCAGTGCCGGCTCCTGAAACACGATGCCGATGCAGGCGCGCACCTGGTTGCGTGCCTTAGTCACGTCATAGCCGGCGACGAAGGCGCTGCCAGAGCTCGGCTGGAGCAGCGTGGTGAGCATCCGCAGCAAGGTGGTCTTGCCGGCGCCGTTGGGACCCAACAGACCGAATAGTTCGCCTTGCTCGACTTCAAAACTCACTCCGTCGACAGCAGTGAGGGCTTTGAACCTCTTGGTGAGCTGGTGAACGCGAATGACGTGCATAGCAACCAGGGTCCTCTGACAGGGGCAACTCTACCAGGAGATGCGATCGCCAGGGATGGTCGTGTCCACAGGCGTCGCAGGGTCGAAGGAGAACACGCCTTCCGGGTTCGTCAGACGAACGGCTTTGATGTTCTTGATCCGCTTCAGCGAAACCAGCTGATCGCCATAGCCATTGGTGGCTCGCTGGCTGGACCAGTAGAGCATCTTCTTATCCCCTTTGACCTTGGCCCACCCGAGGAAGATGACCGAGTGCCCGAGACCGTGCCGCCAGGAGATATTGACAAAGTCACCCGGGCGCAGGTCGCGGGGCGCAATTGCCCGGCCCATCTTGGCGTATTGCACCAGGGCGTAGTGGGTGCCAAACCCGTCAGCGTTCCAGTGTCCCCAAAACTTGACATGGTCCTCGCGCCGCCTTCCATCAGGCTCTTGCATGCGCAGCGCCTCGTAACGCTCCTCGGTCAACTCCGTGCCGCGCTCCCCAAGGAGCAGATTAAGAGCCTCGATAAAGGCGGTGTAGGTGGCGCCACTGCAATAGCTGGAATGCCTGGGCACCTCAATCAATGGCCTGCCGAACAGGTGGAGGTTGTAGTAGACCGGCGACTCGGTGGGCACCGAATCCTTGCCGGTGAAGTAGCCGCCGCCATCCATGGCGTGCGACTGCACAATGTCGATCCCCTTCAGGATCGCGCTGTTGATCCCGCTGTTGAAACCTTCCACATATTTGCCGAAAACCTCAAAGTGGCGCGTGTGATGTGCACCGAGCGACAGCTCAGAACCTTTAAGGAGCGTAAGCTTGGCAGCAGCAAAGCCGAAGAAGAGCAGCGGCAGCAGCGCCGCCCCAGCCCTTCGCACATGCGTTCTCTCTATCAGCATTGGTCATCCCGTCGTGTCGGTTCCAGGTCCTACTCCGCAGTTCCCTCGGTTGCCAGGTCTTTGCTAAGGAAATGGCGGAGCCAGAATTGAACTCCTGCCTTGCGCGCATGGGCGCCTTTCCTTCCGCCGATGCCATGGCGAGCATTCGGGTACAGCATCAGGGAGAACTCCTTGTTGAGCTCCTGCAGACGGTCAATGAACTGGATGGTATTCTGCATGTGCACGTTGTCGTCCATTGTCCCGTGGGTAATGAGCAGGTGCCCCTTGTACTTGTCGGCGTGGGTCAGCACCGAGCCGAAGTTGTAGCCGTCGGGGTTTTCGGCCGGCGTGTCCATGTACCGTTCGGTGTAAACTGTGTCGTACAGACGCCAGTCTGTCACCGAGAATTCAGCTACCCCATGGGTGAAATAGTCCGCGCCGTAGGTCAAGGCCATGCACGTGGTGTAGCCACCGTAGCTGCCCCCTTCGATGCCGATGCGGGTCGAGTCCACAAACGGTTTCTGGCGCAACCATTTGACGGCGGCGATCAGGTCGTGCATCTCCCACTTGCCAAGATTGCGGTGCATAGCGGCCACGCCCTTCTTGCCAAAGTGACCGGAACCACGGTGGTCCACGGAAATGACGATGATCCCTTGCTGCGCCAAGTAGTGCCAGGTCAGTCGTCGGAAGGAGTTGGACACGGTGGGCGACGCTGGCCCCCCGTAGATTTGAAAGAGCACCGGGTAGCACCGGGCTGGGTCAAAGTCCGGTGGCAGCACCCACACCGCTGGCAGGTCATAACCGTCGCCGGAGGGGATGGTGAAGAGCTCCACCTTGCCGAGGGCGTATTCATCCATGATCGGCAGACGAGTGTCACCCAGGGTGCGCACCAGCCCTCCGTCAGCAGAGCGAAGTTCCATCTTGGACGGGTGATGGATGCTGCTGTAGGTGTCAATGAAATAGCTGCCCTGCGGTGAGACCATGCAGCGGTGGCTGCCTGGGGCGCTGGTTAGCTGCTGAAACCCTTTCCCATCCAGGCCCACACGGTAGAGGTGGCTTTCCACTACCCCCTTTGGCGCCCCGTGGAAATAGACCACCTTGTTCACCTCATCGACCAGACTGATGGTGCTCACGGTGAACTCGCCGCTGGTGAGCCGCTTTTTCAGTTTGCCGGTCAGGTCGAAGTAGTACAGGTGGTACCAGCCATCCACGCACGAACGGAGCAAGAAACCACTGCCGTCTTTGAAGAGGTAGAGGTCCTCGAAGAACTCCACCCACGAGGGTTGCTTCTCCTCGTAGATCTGGCTGATCTTACCCGTCGTGGGATCGGCAGCGAATATTTTGAGGTGGTCCTGCCCGCGATTCATCCATTGGAACAGAAGCTGCTTGCTATCTGGTGTCCAGAAGGGCCAAGCGACGTAGTGATCGGCCTTCTCGTACATGTCCACCCAGACAATCTTGCCTTCGTCCACGTGGGCGATGCCCAGCTTAACGTAGGGGTTGGGGTCACCGGCCTTGGGATACCTGGTGATCTCCAGCTCGCCATGGACACCATCCGCGCGGAAGAGCGGAAAGGTTGGTACTGGGCTGTCGTCAAAGCGCAGGAAGGCCACCATCTGGCTATTGGGTGCCCACCAGAAGGCGGCATAACGCGAGGCTCGCCCCAGAATTTCCTCGTAGTAGACCCACGAGGCCCAGCCATTGTAGACCGTCTCCGAGCCGTCGGTGGTGAGCTGATGCTCAAGTCCCGTCGCGATGTCCACTACGAAAAGGTTGTTGTCCCTGGTGTAAGCGACCCTGGTCCCATCAGGAGAGAAGCGCGCATTCTTCTCCTCGCCTGGCGTGGCGGTGAGGCGCTTGAATGAGCCCTCAGCAAGCGAAAAGTAGTAGAGGTCGTTCTGCCGTTGCAGCAGAAAGGCCGAGTAGTCCGGGGTGTGGTCCACTGCTCCTTGCAGGAAAAAGCCCTTAGGCAGCTTGTCCTTGGCTTGCGCATAGTCGAGAAAAATTGTTGACTCGCCGGTGGCTGCATTCACCTTCATGAGGCGGGTGCCGGCCTCCGGCCCTTCGCCTTGTAGGGACCTTTCGAGGTAGTGTT
Organism: bacterium; assembly: GCA_037445575.1. Taxonomy (GTDB): domain Bacteria; phylum Zhuqueibacterota; class Zhuqueibacteria; order JANLFK01; family Oleimicrobiaceae; genus Oleimicrobium. The sequence continues at coordinate 314 of JBBIKH010000189.1, read as the reverse complement.
GGTCATCAAGCCACCCTTCGATGCGGGGCAGCTGTCCGGTGAGCCGCGGCTCTGCTCCTTCGAAGGCCTGCGCATAGGTGAGTAGCTTCTTCTGCGCCCAGCCGCTTGCTGCCAGCGACAGCAAGCAAATAAGCAGTACATGTGCCGTGAGTCGTCGATTGAGCAGTAGCATGTCTGATTCCTCCATCAGGTGGAATTGACGGTCCGCAACGAGATGCGGAGGACTGTCTTCCGTGTGGCTCGGGCCCGCTGCACAAGCGTGGCCTTAGTTTACAGAAATTCGGCCAAAAAATCAAGCGTTTTGCCTGAGGTAA
>JBBIKH010000188.1:0-6936 GCA_037445575.1 bacterium | reverse complement strand
CACCAGCAGGGCGCGTTTTTCCGGGAGCAGGTCTTCCATCTCGCGGCGCACGCGCCCACCGGGGACACGTTCCACATACGGGATGCGGTGGTCGCTGAGGGGGGAATCGTCCGGGCCGGGCATGATGGCTGGCAACAGGTTACTGCCCGGCTTTAAGACTTCAAAGGGGTTATCCGGCAGGCCGAGTTGCCGCTGGCGGCGGGCCTGGATCAGGTGGTAGACGAGACGGCCGAGTCTCGCCAGCGCGGCGGCCACCACGAAGGCCACCACGGCGTTAAGCACCCAGTTGAGGATATCTCTGCGCTGGGGAATCCAGTCCGGAATGCTTGTCCAAGACATAATTTACCCTTCCTTCCGAAGCATTGAGGTATCATCCCGCCGAGTCGAGCGCCCTTTTGGCGCGGCGCGGAAGCGCTTTTGCTCCTCCACGCGGCCGAAGAAGGGTTTGCCGTTGACGAGAATGGGTTGGGTCATATGGTAATCTCCGTCCTCCCTCTGGAGCCACCGCGTCCTTCATCGCTTCCGGCACCCGCGGCGGCTCCCTGGTCCCCCGCCCGTTCCCAGGCGGCTATGCCCAATTTCTTCCCGGCCTCCTCGGCGGCCTTTTCGCCTACCTTGAGCAGGTAAGGCAGTAAGGGAGCTAAGAAGGCGACAAGTCGCTGAAGTGGCTCAGCTTCCATACTTCCTATGGCACCGGCACCCCCAAGCGGCTGGCATTCCTCCACGCCAGCGGCAGGGGTGAAAAAAACGTGGGCCCGCGTAGTACATGCGAGCCCCCTCCGCGGCCCCAATCGGCTATCAGGCCGGAGGCAGGAGGCCAGTTTGCCTCGATAGGGTAGTCCATTTGCCCTCGCCGGACACCGCCGCCCGCAGCAGCCATGAAATCGCTCGGGCGTCCTGGGCCCAACGAGCTGAACCACCGCCCTGTGTCACCGTCCCAGATCTCGGGCGGCAGGGAGCCGCGGCATCCTGTTTCGACCCCTGCGCCAGGAGTGTGAGCTTGACCGGGGACGCAATCTGTTCCATCCATCTCCGGCCAGCTTCCGCGCGTTTTCCCCGGCCTCTCCCCGTGGCGAATGAGATGGGCTCTCGGTGTACGCTCAGAGCGCAGGAGCAATGAGCTTGGTTTAGCGAAGCTCCACCCCTGTTTTTCCGCTACCTCCAGTTCGATGCCAAGAGCGCACGCCGGCGCCTCGATGGCCCCACGCGCCTGGGAGATGAGACGAAGCCCCTCCTTGTTGCCAAGGCTTCAGATCCAGGAGCCTCAAGCTTTTTCTGCGGGGACCCTCCCGAGAGCCGTTCCTGTTGCCGCAGCACCAGCCTGCAGAACCAGCCAAGGGCGGGTCCACTGCTCAAGGGCACACGCACCTCGATGCTGCAATCGGGGGCAACAAAGCGCGCCTGAAACGAGCTCCGCAGAAAGTACATAACTGCACAGAAGCATGACAAGAATAGCAGGGCCGCTGGGTCCAGGAAACGGGCCTGATGAAGGAAGACAATTCTCACCGCCGCCATCCCGAAGCACATACAGGCCAGCAATAGCCACAACCATCCGTGGCGGCCCCGGAACTCGATGGAAGTGACCATGGACAAAGGTATCCACCTGCTGGGCCCTCTCCCCCATCGCAGAATGTGCTCACTGAGGTGGTGGGAGGTGAGCAATACCCATTTCCCCCGGGTTTTTACCCCGGCAATTACGCCGTTCATTTCTGCCCCCCGGCATCCCCGGATAGGGGTTGTACCACCCCTCATTGTGCGGTACCTGCCGCACATCTGCCCCCAGCCGCAGCACAGGTACCAACCCCACCCCGACCCTGACCTCAAGCCAGGTCTGCCAAAGTTTGGCGTTCTCCTGTGGTGCGCGATGCAGATATATGGTTTATTATCTCGAGATACAAAGGCTCGCTCGGATAAGGCTTTGTATCTCTTGACACCCACAAAATAATACCGCCAATTGAGAAAGTCAAGTGCTTTTTGTGGCCGGCGCGATGGCGCCCAGCGCAAATCCATGAACCAGGAGCCGGCGACCAGGCCGCAGGCGCTGAAAGGCCCGCAGGGGCCATTGGACCCTATGGAGCCAGAGGGGGAACACAGCGGTGTGGGCTCAGGCAAGGGCGCTTGCACAAAGTCAGAGGAGAGTCCGCGCTTCAACAATGCCTACGTCTTGTGCAATGGTGGGGAGGGGCTGTTGGCGCGTGTCTTGTTCTTTCAGGCATGTTTGCCGGGCGCACATGTGGCTCTCCGCCGCTGGATACGTACGGGTACCGTGCGCCCCGCTAGGCATTTGCTTCCCTTACCTGCTATGGCGCCTCCCGCGACTGCCAGTGCATGGCCCCGAGCACAACACTCCGGTAACGGAGCTACCTCTCGGTTCACATCTCCGGCGGTACTTCGATGCCGCGCCGCTCAAGCAGGGTTCCTTCTGCCACCAGAAGGGCATTCAAGGCGTTGAGGTAGTCGACGGTGGCTCTGACCTCGCTCAATTGACTGCTGATCAGGTCCCTTTGCACCTGCAGGACGAGAAGGTTGGTTGATCTGCCGACGCGGAACTTTTCTACCTCTGCCTCTAGGTTCTTCTCCTGCAGGACACGCGCCACGCTGGAGGCCTCGATTTGCTGTCTGGTGCGCAGTACGTCCGCATAGGCGGCCCGCACATCGCGTTGGACAAGGCGCTCCATGTTCTGAAGGGCCAGTTGCAGCTGCTCACTGGACTTGACAGCTTGCCGCAGCTCTGCACGCGCCTTGGCGTCTAGGAGCGGGAATTGAAAGTTGACTCCCGCGCTGACGCTGTAGAAGGGGCTTTCCACATCAGGGGCTGCCTCCTTGAAGGTGCGGGCGTAGGAGGTGCGTCCGAAGGTTACAAAGAGATCAAGGCGGGGCAAGAGGCCGTTCTTGGTGTAGGCGACTTGCAGCTCACCGCGGCGAAACGCCAAGCGCGCCTGCGCCAAGTCCGGGCGGTAGCGCATGGCCAGCTCCTCGTGCAGCTCGACGGCGCCTAGCGTATCTGGGCCGACGAGCGGTCGGTCCACAGGAGCCGGGGTGGTGGACCAGCCCACGCTCTCGCCCGGATTGAGCAGGTAGAGAAGATTGAGGCAGGCCTGTTCATAACGGCTCTGGGCGTCGATCAGGGCACTGCGCCGTCTGGCCACCTCCGCACGCACCGCTGCCAACTCCAACTCCGCCAGTTTGCCAACTGCCACGCGCTCCTGCGATTCCTCCAGCTGCCGCTGCGCCAACTGCAGTGATTTCTCCTGGATGAGCAGCTCTTCCGCCGCAAGGTAGAGACCCCAATAGCTGGCTTCCACATCTTGGACGAGCCGCTCTGCCATGGCCTTCAGCTCGTAGCGCGAAATCTCCAAATCGATCTTGGCGTTGCGGACACTGAGGAGGTTGGGGCCAAGGCCAAATCCTCGGAGCAGCGCCTGCGTCACCGTAACGCCAATGTTGCCCGTGTACTGCGGCAAAAAGATGCTGGAGGTCGAACTGGCCATTCCCACGTTGACTGCCAGGGAAGTGCCTGTCGGCAGCACCTGCGAAAGATCTGCACTGTAGTCGGTGCGCTGCGAGGTCATTTCGAAAGGCTCGGGGCGCGCACCCAGGAAGCGCTGGGTGTGACTCTTGTCCCGCGTCACCGAGGCGCTCAACGTCGGCTCGAACGCTGCGACCTGTTCGCTGAGTCTAGCTTCCATAATGGCCGGCTGCAGACGCTGCACCGCAAAGTTCGGGTTGCGTTCGAGGGCCATCAATACCGCATCGCGCAGGGTAATGCGCAGCGTATCACGACCAGTTCCGCCCAGGCAACACCCGACGATGATGGGCAGCAAGCCAATAGTCAGCACCTTCCTCATTTGCTCGTCCTCACAGAGTTGACGCGCGCACGGGCTCGGTCGGCCAGACGGCGCGCGGCTACCAGCAGGTTGTGCAGCGCCTCCTTCTCCTCGAAAACCGAGTAGACCACCGGCACCAGCACCAACGTCACGAGGGTGGAGCTGAGCAAGCCGCCGATCACTACTCGCGCCAACGGTGCCTGCGCCTCGCCCCCTTCGCCCAGGCCCAACGACAACGGCAACAGCCCTAGAGCGGTGGTCAACGTGGTCATCAGGATGGGGCGGAGGCGCCGCGAGCCGGAAAGGCGGATCGCCTCGTAAAGCGGGATCCCATGCTTCCGCCGCAGTTGATTGGTATAGTCCACCAGGATGATGGCATTGTTCACCACAATCCCTGCGAGCATGATGCAGCCGATGAACGCCTGCATGGTGAAGGTGGTCCCTGTCAGCAACATGGTGACGGTGACGCCGATGAGGGCCATGGGGATCGAGAAGAGCACCACAAATGGATCCCGCAGCGACTCGAACTGCCCGGCCATAACCATGTAGATGAGGAGCAGGGCCAGCAGCAGCCCGACCATCAGTTCGCGGAAAGCCTTCTGTTGCTCCTCGTACTCCTCGCCGAACTGCAGGGTAAAATCCCTGGGCACCGGGATGGTGCGCAACGCCCGGCGGATGTCCGCCACCACTGACCCCATTGCCCGTCCCGTGAAATTGGCCGAGATGGTGATGATCCGCTCCTGGTCTTTGCGCTCAAGCCGAACCGGACCCTCCCTGGGGACCACCTGCACCACGTTGCGCAACACCACCTGCTCGCCGCGATTGTTGAGCACCGTGAGGTCCAGAAGGTCCGCGAGGTCGCGTCGGTCCTCCTCGCTGAGCCGCACCAAAATGCGGTACTCCTTGCCCCCCTCTCGGAAGTACGAGGCATAGGTGCCGCCAATGGCGGTCTGCAGGGCGTCGCCGATGTCGGAGACCGAAAGTCCTAGGGCCGAGGCTTTGTCGCGATCGATGCGGATCACTTCCTCCGGGCTCCCTTCCTCGCGGCTGATCTGCGTATCGGTGATCCCTTTTACCTGGGCGATGGCGCGGTTCACCTGCAGGGCCAACTGCTGGGCCGTCTGGAGGTCATAGCCACGCACATCCACGCTTACGCGGTCACCGCTGGTAGTCCCCATGGATAGCAAGAACAGCCCTTGCCCGGCTCGGGTGCGGATGGTCACCCCCGGCAGGCCGGCCAACGCTCGTCGCAGGTCGTTCGCAACCCGCTCGCTGCTTCTTTTCCGCGCGGCCTTGGGCACCAGCGTTACGCGGATCTCTGCAGTGTGTCCACCGCTGGCCCGAAAGCCGCCCCCGCCCACGGAGGACATGATGGCGGTCATCTCCGGCACCTGTTTGCGGATGATCTCCTCCACTGCGAGGGCCGTCTGGTTCACCAGCTCCAGCCTGCTGCCCACCGCCATCTCGATGCTCACGCGCACCTCGCCTTCGTCAGCCTGCGGCATAAGCTCCACGCCAATGAGAGGCACCAGCAGAATCGAGATCAGGAAGAGCCCGAGGGCGCTGATGGCTACCCGCCCACGATGGCGCAGCGCCCACTGCAGGAGCCTGCCATAGTTTGCCTCCACGCTCCGAAAGGCGCGCTCGCTTGCTGCATAAAGGCGATGCAGTGGATTCCGGTCGGTGGTCGTGGGCGTCAGGCGGAGCAGCTTGGTGGTCAGCATCGGCACCAGGGTCAGTGCGACCAGCAAGGCGCAGAGTAGAGCAAAACTTACCACGTACGCCATCTGGCGAAACATTACTCCTGAGATGCCGCGGATAAAGATCACGGGCAGGAAGACGACCAGCGTTGTCAGGGTGCTGGCCACGATCGCAGACGTCACTTCCTCGGTACCGGTAAGTGCGCTCTGGATCGTCGATTCGCCCTCCTCTCGGTGTCGATAGATGTTTTCGAGCACCACGATGGCGCTATCCACCAACATACCGATGCCCAGGGCGAGTGCGCCGAAGGTCATAATGTTCAGCGTTAAGCCTGCGAAGTACATCAAGCCGAAGGTGGCCACCACGGAGATGGGGATGGCCGTGGCAATTATCGCCGTGCTGGAGATGTTGCGCAGGAAGACAAAGAGGATGAGCACCGCCAGGACGCCCCCCAGGAGCGCCGAATTGCCCACGTTGTTGATGGAGCGCTGAATATAGCGCGACTGATCGATGAGGGGCACCAAGGTGAGCTGCGGGAAATCGCGGTTGAGCCGCTCGAGCTCAGCTATCACTTCCTTGGCCACTGCGACGGTGTTGGAGCCTGACTGTTTGTTGATGGCCACCCGCAATCCAGGTTTGCCGTTGATGCGGACCAGCTGGCGGATCTCCTGCCACGAGTCCTCCACTGTAGCCACGTCGCCAATCCGCACGGGCACGCCATTGCGCGTGGTGATGACGGTGGCACGAATCTCGTCCAAGGAGGAATACTCTCCCTGGGTGCGCACCAAGACCTCCAGATTGCCCTTCTCGTAGAGGCCCGCAGGGATGTTGCGGTTCTCGCGGCGCAGCGCTGCCAACACCGCCTGTGGGGAGAGGTTCAGCGCCTTGAGCTTGTCTGCCTTCAGGTCCACGTGGATTTCGCGCGTCAGACCGCCGGATACGTCTGCGGCGGCCACGCCCGGAATGCGTTCCAGGCGATACTTGACCTGATCCTCAACCAGGCGGCGCAGCTCCAGGGGATGCAGATCGCTGGAGACGCCAATCATCATGATCGGGAAGGCGGACACATCGAACTTGCGGATCATTGGCCGGTCCACATCCTCAGGCAGGCGAGGCAACACTCGGTCGATACGGTCGCGGATGTCGTTGGCCGCGGCCTCCAGATCTGTGCCCCACGTGAAGGAGACCCGCACCATGCTCCGCCCCTCGGTGGAGGTGGAGGTGATCTGCTCCACCCCTTGCACCGCTGCCAACGCCTCCTCGATGGGTCGTGTCACCAGTTCCTCCATCTCCTCTGGGCCCACATTGCCATAGGAGGTGATGACGGAAATAGTGGGGTAGGTGATTTCGGGCATGAGGTCAATGGACAGGCGCGAAAAAGAGATGAGTCCGAGGACAATGATGATGA
>JBBIKH010000187.1:0-6986 GCA_037445575.1 bacterium | reverse complement strand
TGCTCTTCCGATCTGCGTTCATGTACCAGATCCTCCTTGAGAATCTGGGACCCGGGGTGGCTGAAGGTGTGGTGCTCACCGAGAGTTTGCCCGGGGGACTCGCCGTGCGAGGCTTCAGCCAGGACCCCGATTCAATCTCTGGGAACGTGGTGGTTTGGCGCTTTGCACAGATCGGCCCCAGGCAACAGACCAAGATACTCATTCAGGCGAGTCTGGAAGAGCCACAAGCGCACTATCCCGTCGAACTGGTCAACCTTTGCACGGCCGATGTTGAGGGGGACACAGATCCGACTAACAACACCGCACGCGCAACCGTTATAGTGAGCGAGGCGGTGGCCGACTGCGACGCTTTCTACCTGGACCAGAACCTCTTTCAGCCAGAGCGCGGTACGCCGCTCACCATCTTCTTCGGCTTGGAGTCGCGAGGAGAGGTGATACTCGATCTCTATGACATCACTGGCTACCAGGTGACGCGGATCGCCAAGGACGTGTTCGACCCGGGAGTCAATGCCTATGTCTGGGACGGCACGATGCACACAGGCGAGAAGGTAGGCAGCGGTGTGTACGTGATTGCGCTGCGCGTGGGCAAGCTCATTTGTTGGAAGAAAGTGATCGGCCTCCGATGACCTATGCGTTCTACAGCAGGCAGGCGCGTCTGATCATCGTCCTCGTGGGCGTGCTGGTTTTGGGTGGGGGAGAAGGACCAGTTGCTGCCCACTGTCAGGTACGAGCAGGTGCGGCCTATCTCAAGATCCAGCCGAGCGTGCGCTACCAGGGAATGGCTGGCACCATGAGTGCAGCCGTCGACGAGGTGCAGGCTTTCTACGCCAATCCCGCCGCTACCGCCTTCGCTCGCGAATGGCAGTGGTCAGCTGCCTATGTGCATTGGATTGCCGACATCTACGGTTTGGCGGCAAACTATGGTCGGCAGCTGAGAACACCCTGGAGCAGGCGTTTCAATGTGAACCTTGGCTTGACCTACCAAGGGGTGCGGGAATTCGATAGCACACAGGGGCGGAAACCGCCTGTTGCCGCCAACGACGTCATGGTTGCCCTCAGCCTCGGCAGCCTGCTGGGGGGAATCTCTCCGCACATCGCTCTGGGGGGCAACGTCAAGTATCTGCGCAGCGACCTTATGGGCAACGTCGCCGGTAGCTTTATGTTCGACATGGGCGTAATCTATTGCTCGCCTCGGTTCGCGCTGGGGGGGCCATTCGGCTACGGTCTCTTCTCAGCGGGGCTTGCGATGGATAACCTTGGTGCTCCACTGGAGTTCGCGGCCGAAAAGACCCCGCTTCCGTACACCCTGCGCGGAGGCCTGGCTCTGAACGTGGGCACCCACCGCGGCCTCCAACTGCAGATTGCGGGAGATTACCTCCATGTCCGCGACGAGATCGGCAGATTCTGCGTAGGTGCAGAGCTTGCCTGGGGTTACCGCCTCGCGGTGCGAACCGGCTACGAGTTCAACGAGCGGCTGTTGAGTAAGCTCTCTGTGGGGATGAGCCTCCGCCTGGACGACAGGACACCGCTGGCAAGGGGCATCACCGCGGGGACCAATCAGGCCCTGCGGCTTGACATAGGTGGCCTTGAGGCAAATGAGCTCTTCCAGGTGGCTGGGCGTACAGGTGCGCACCACTACACCATCGGCCCGGAGCAGTTCGACTTGCTGGAGCCACTGCCACACGACACGCTGCGCGGGGAAGTGGCGGAACTTCGGTGGGAGGCCTCGCGCGACCCTGACTTGTTCGACGATGTCCGGTACGTCCTGCTGGTGGAACGCGCCACCGGCATCCCGGCAGAGCAGTCTCACCTTGCCCAAGGTCTGAGCTTGCTCCAGCAGAAGAGTGTCGCCCTCGCGGATCTGGTCAAGACACTGCACTCTTCGCTTTTCCTCTTCTGCGACTCCACCTTTGGCGCCAAAGGATGGCCCGGGCACGTTTCCTACAGGGTAGCCGACCTACCGGCTGGCGACTATCTGTGGAGCGTCATCGCCTACGACCGAGATGAACACCTACGGATTGCCTCGCAGAGGATCTGGCCCTTCCACGTCGTGCAGCCCGACCTTCAGGTGGTTGATATCATTTTCCAGCCCGACATATGGATCACCGAGAGCGACACGCAGGGAGTTGTCTCAGTGCACATACGCAACAATAGCCCCCTGCCGGCGAAGCGCGCAGCTCTGGTGGTTTTCGACGAATTGGATAACTCGGGCGGTGCCGTCGCTCACGCCGACACAGCTTGGCAGGGAGAGCTCCTCGACCTGCGTGCATGGGACCAGCGGTCTGTCTCATTCACCTGGCGGACGCTGCGTGCCGGTCTGCACCGTTTTCGCGCAGTTGCCCGGCTGATGGATGCGGAAGGAAGAGAACTTCCCGAGAGAGACCTGGAGAACAACCGACTATCCAGGCAGTTCTACACCATCCCCAAGGGGAGCTTGGCGCTGCCTGAGGTAGTGGAGGCCTTCGTGTTGCCGGTCATCTTCTGGCAGGTGCCATTGGTCACGAAGGTGTTCTTCGAGCCGTTGAGCGCTGAAGTGGCGCCGCAGTACTACCGAGCCTCGGAGTGGCTCTACGCGCCTCTGGATACGATTGCGCGACGTGTGGTGGGGCGCACTGACGTGGTGCTCAAGATCGAAGGTTATTGCGACGCGGTTAACGGTGAGCAGCTTGAGCTGGCCAAAGCGCGCGCGCTTGCGGTGCGGGACGCTTTCCTGACCCTCGGCGTGAGCCCGGAGCAGGTGCCTTTGGACAGCGTCAGCTGGGCCCCGTCGCCTGACCGGAAAGTCACGCAAAACCCCGGTGTCCACCAGGAGCGCCGTAACGTGCGCATCAGGGCGCTGCGGCGCGCTACGGGTACGCCCGAGACAGATATTATTGCGCCTGTGCCGTTCCGCAATGTGCCAGAGCCGCCAATCCCACTGCCAGTATTTTTCGCGAACACCGTACGAGGCATTGTGCCGCTCCAGTTCGGCTGGTTGTTCCTGCGGGCGAATGAGCTGGGGGACAGCTTGCAGGTAGGGTACGCGACCAGTGCCTGCGACTCGCTACTTTGGCACCTCCGCCAGCAGGATGTGGTGTGGCTGAACCGGACAGTGACCTATACGCTGGTGCTGACTGATACGCTTGGTCGTCGTTTCTTGACCCGCGACCGCCGGTCACTGCTGGTGCCCAAGGGGTGCGACCTCCCCATTGTGGTCGGTCTGGCAGAGTTCAACGACCCACAACCATTCCCCATCCTCTCATGGCAGACCATCCTTCAGGAGCTCGGTACACGGCTCAAGTACAGCGCCAACATGTATTACCACTTTGTCGGCCACGCCTGTGGCATTACACCGCGCTCAGTGAACAATGCCTTCTCACGGTTGCGGGCCACCAACCTGCAAGAGGATTTTCTCAAGGCCGCTGAGGCCATCGCCGATCGTGATCCGGCGTTATACCGTTTGCTGATGTCACGCCTGGATAGGGAAGGCACGGTGGGCAAAGGCGCCGACGAACCCTTTGTCATTTCATTGGACGAACGGGCGTTCACAAGCGGCTACGAAAACATCGCTCCCTACGCCTACAGCAGACTTGCGTCGCTGTTGAACGTGGAAGAGGCTCAGCTCCATCCATTTCTGTTCCATCGCAAGGACGGCAAGCTCATCCTGGAGGGTGATAACGAGTCGCCCGTTGGGAGGCAGGTGAACCGCAGAATCCAGATCGAATTCTTCTACAAGTGACCTTCCCATGCCTTATGCAAGCCGGCGGCCGGTTGGGGCGGTAGGAACATTTCCCTTGATATTCACCGCCATGTTTGCTAAATTTCCTGACGCCGCCGGGGTGGTGGAATTGGTAGACGCACAGGACTCAAAATCCTGCGGACTTTGGTCCATGCGGGTTCGATTCCCGCCCCCGGCACTGAAAAGGCCGTGTCCTTTGCGGACGCGGCTTTTTTTATGTGGAACCCCGCGCGAGCTCGTTTCGTCCCAAATGCCGCCTGGAGCGGATGATGCCAATACCGCCGCTTACCAGCAACACCCCTGCCAGCCATTGCCCGGCCGTGAACCGTTCCCCAAAGATCGCCCCTGAGGCCAGGGTGGTAAGAAAAGATGCCATCAACATGGAGCAGGAGCAGATTGCTACTCCAAGGCGATTGATAGCGATGTAGTAGGCTACCTGGGCGATGCCCAGTCCGAGCACCGCCGAGAGGGAAAGTATGGTCCAGGTGCGCCAGTCCAGGGCGAGGAGGCGCGTCGGCCGCCCGAAGAGGAGCATGAGCACTTTGGCGCTGGCAGAGGTGTAGAGCGCAATGGCGGCGAACGCGAGGCGGGGGTCCACATCGCTTATCACCTTGCGCACACTGAGGTTGTAGCCACCCGTGAAAAGCCCGCATGCGACCATAATGAGGATGCCCCACAAGGTCGCACTGTGGTTGAGCCCTCGCTGTTTTGCCATGAGCCCGGCATACCCCGCTGCGGCCAAAGCAAGCCCCACTGCAAACTGGCGACTCTTGATGGCGGGCCGCTCATCGGGAAAGAAGAGGAACGAGCCGGCTACTGACCAGATGATGCTGCCCCGTGCCAAGAAGCTCATCAGGCCCGGGTCAATGAAGTAAGGAGCCCAAGTCCAAAGGTTCTGACTGACGATGTTGAAGGAGGTGGGGAGGAGGGTGCGACGCCAGAGGTGACGGGGTGCACGGCCCCGACCATGAGCCCGGAGGAGCCAGGGTGCGTGCAGAACGGCGGCAATTGCATAGCGATAGGCGTTTACCGTCCAGGCGTCCAGTGCGGTGGAAAAATGCTTGAGAAACAGCGGCACCGACGCCCAGCATACGATGGCCACCGACAGAGCAATTGTCGCCCGAAGGCGAAGGTGCCTAGGCGGGCATACAGGCGAAAAGGACACCGGTGTGCGCGACAAGGTGCACCCGCCATGCTCATCTGACTTTGATCAGCTTCGTGCTGACCTTCGTACGGGCTGCCAGCACCTGTACCAAGTACACGCCCGCGGGGAGGTCATCGAGCCCCAGGGCTACCTTCAAGGTGCCGGCGGTGTCGGCCCAGTGGCTGAGCGTGCGCACCGTCCTGCCGCGTAGGTCGTGGATGGTGACCCGCGCCTCGCTGCCGGCACCAAGGGCGATGGTGAGCGTGGCCACATCGCGCGCTGGATTCGGATACACGCGCAGCGCCGGCGATTCTGGCACCTGCCCACGCCTGTTGCTGGCGATGCTGGAGGGCGCCGCCAAGGAAGTGACTGGCAGGTGCACGCAGGAAGCATACGCGGCGTTGCACATGACGGTGTTGAGGGCAACGCGCACCTCCTCATCGCTTCCGGACAATGCGCCTGTATTTGGGTTGGGCGCAAAACGTGGGTAGCTGCTGCTGGTGACCTGAAGTTGAACTCGGTGGCCGCGGTCGAACACGATCGCCGTGGGGAGGAGCTCAATGTAAAACTCATAAACGCTGTCCGCCTGGAGCAACACGGCCTCCGCAAAGCCGGAGCGAAAGAGCGCCCGCAGAGCGCCGTCACAAACCAACATCTCACGACCATCCGGATAGACATCGACAAGCTTCACGATCCAGTCGGTGTCCGGACCGTCGGAGGTGGCATACAGCGTTACCCAAGGGCTTCCTACCACTTCCAGGGGCTCGTCGAGCGGAGGCGTGGAAAAACGTACGAGGTCCGGCGCCTGGTTGGTGCGTTGGTCATAAGGGCCTGCTTCCAGGAATGGAGCCAGGTTCTGTCCGCCAATGGTGGGTGCAGGTCTCCGGGGGTCAAACAGGTATCGGACTGACCCTGTGTCGGCCTGCGGCGGTGTGGCCGTCAGATCCCCTTCCGGTGAAAGAAAGAATGTTCGCCAGCTGGCCTGAGGTGGCCAGGTGTCACAGCTCACCCACTGGTTGCCCGGAGCAGAGGGCGTGTCCGTGGCGCCCATGAGGTAGAAACGCACCGCCGAGAGCTCTGCGGGGTAGGGCTCCCCCTTGAGCCAAATGCCGAACCATCGCCGCGTTTCGGCAATCAGGTCCACTGCACTATTTCCTGGATAGTTGAGTTCCCCTGAGCGGAAGTCATGGGTAATGGGCGCCACCAGAAGGGCTTGCTGTCCCCGTGCCTGCGGCCCGCCTTCTGTTTGCAGGGCGACGAAGGCATTGATGGGACCCTGGCAAAAGACGTCATACCAGCCGGCCAGATGGAAGATTGGCACGTTGACCGCGGCACGTCGCTCGAACAGGTTTGCCTGCGTCCAGAACTGGTCGTATGTCGGATGGGAGCGGAGCAGAGGGAGCATGGCCGCATTGCCCTGGGCGCTGAGCCAGCCTTCCACCAGGTTCTTCTGAAAGACGCCGCCCGGATAGACCACCTCGTGGTAAAGATCGGCAGAGGCCAAGCCCACGAAGCAACAGGCGAGATGGGGTGGGGCTGCCCCGGCAGCCAGATAGGCGGCAATACCCAAGGCGGAAAGACCCCAAAGCCCCACAGGTCCATTGCACCAGGGCTGCGCAGCAATCCACTCCACAGTGTCGTACCCATCTTGGTTGCGCCCCCAACCATCGTCCATAAAGACAGAGTCAACTCCTGCCGAGCCGAAGCGCCCTCGGTTGTCTTGCACCACCGCTGCGTATCCCGAGGTGCGCAGCAGGGTAGCAAGCAGCATCATGTCCGGCGAGCGACGACCATAAGGGGTCCTAACCAGCACAGCTGGCCACGGGCCGCTGCCTGCAGGCCGGTAGAGGTCCGCGACGAGCACCACGCCATCGCGCATCGGAATCGCCAGTTGCTCCTGAGCAAAAAGCGGGGTGACAATGAAGAAGGGGATGAGTGCCGGTAGTCGGGTTCTTCTCATGCTTCCGTTCCCAGCATTTCGGTGATGGTCGCACACCTGTGCAAACAACATGGTCAAAGGTATAGATCTACTGCCAGAAAGACAAGCATTTTTCTTGCCATCCTTTGCCATGCCCACAGAGGGCTTGACTTTTCTCCCCGCGTTTGCTAACTTAGGCGCGGCGC
>JBBIKH010000186.1:0-7037 GCA_037445575.1 bacterium | reverse complement strand
TTCGAATGGGCCAGGCTGCAGGTGACCGACCCTGATCAGACCATGCGCAACCTCATCGAGACCGGGCGGGCGGCGTTCAAGATGAACCTCGCAGCCCTGCTCAGGAAGCGCTATGTGATCGAGGAAATGGCGTTGGAAGACGTTCGCTATGGCACGCCCCGCGCTTACGACGGTGCCCTGCCGAAGCGCCCCCGCAAGCCGAGCACTGAGCCAGGCTTCATCGACCAACTCCGCGTCCAGCTCAGGCGTGAGCTTGACGCCCTCCCCATTCCCGAGTTTGACCTGGAGGCGATCAGCCGCCGCCTCAATGTCGACAGCCTGGTGGCTATCACCGGCGTGCAGATCGTCCACCGCCTCGATTCCGTCAAGACTGATCTACTGGCCACGTATGAGAACCACCGCGCTTTCATGAGCTCCTTCCGCCCGGATGAGGACCTGAAGAAGGTTGGCGCCGACCTGGCCAGCATCCAGCCCGCCCAGATTCGCACCGTGGACGAGCTGATGGCGACGATCGAAAAGGTGCGAAATGCGCAACGCACGTTCCAAGCCTTGGAGCGCACAATTTCGGAAAGGCACAGGCAGGTCCACGCGGACGTTGATCGCCTTTCCGGATATGTCCCGCAGGTGGACGATTGGGTCCGGGAGGACTATCAGCGCCTGCTGCAGATGGCAAAGATGCCCGATCTCAGTAAACCGGACCTCAGCCGTGCCTTGCTGGGGACCACGGTGGGCAAACAAGTGGACAAGGTTCTGGGGTACGTGCAGTTGGTGCAGGGGCTCATCCCGGAAAAGGGAAAAGCGGAAAAGGCACCCAAAAGGGAGCGCCGGAAGGGGCGCACGATCCACTACCCCAGCAGGTACGTCTATCCTTCGTTCCTAATCAAGAAAGTACACCTGTCCGGTCGCGCCGGAAGTGAGGCCGCTGGGGACCTGATTGGCATGGTTGGTGAAGCCAACGGAATAACCAGCCAGCCGTGGGTGTACGGAAGGCCTACCGAGATAGACCTTGCCGTGTTGCAGGAGGGCAAGCTCTCCGGAACGTTCAAAGCGGTACTCAACCACCTCACCGAGGTAGCGAGCGACAGTTTCGTCCTTAGCCTGACGAACAAGAGCCTCGGTGGTCTCCCCTTGCCCGACTCACCATATCTGCCTCGCAAGGTACAGAAAGGCAAAGCTGACGTGACTTGCGTCCTGCGGCTGAAGCAAAGGGCGTTGCTGGCCGCCATGGAGGTCCGGGCGCGCGGCCTCGACTTCGATTTGCCTGCCGGGCAGCCCAAAGACCGATTCGCTGCCGTGACGCATGAGGTCATAACGGGCCTGGATGAGTTGAGGCTAAAGGTGGATTTGGCGGGTAACGAGCGTGGTCTGCGCTTCCGGGTGAATTCTGACCTCGACGATTTCCTTGCCGCCCGGCTCAAGAGCATCGCCGCCCGGGAGCTGGCGCAAGCCCAACAGCGCATCATGAGCAAGGTGCACGCTCTGCGCGACCAGAAGCTGGCAGAGGTGCATGCCCTCCAGGCTCAGCTCAAAGGCCAGGTCGTGGACCGCATCGATTCCTACAAGCAGCAAGCCGACCAGCTGCGGGCCCAGTTCGACGCCAAGCTCAAAGAGCTGGAAGCAGAGGTGGAGAAGCGGAAACGGGAGGAGGAGGACAAGCTCAAGGAGAAGGCCAAGAAAGCCCTGGAAGGACTGGTCCCGAAGCGGCCGTGATAAGGTCCCGGAAACTGTTCTTGCGGAATGTCCGTCATCTGCCTTGCTCCGCGTGTTAGGGGTCTGTCCAGCGCAGAGCATTGGGAGGTGCGGGCAACCCAGAGGTCGGTAGGTACAGGGGCGTCAAAGGGGGGAGCCAGTTCCGCAGGCAGTGGCCCGGGTTGGCTTCGGGCACCAGGGGCCCCACCGGTGCGACCGCGCTTCACCTGCCAATTTCGGTCGGTGAGAACTACCTTCGCAGCGCGGCCAGAAGGCCGCCGTCTCCACGGAACCTCGGTTCCCCACTCGCGCAAAGAGTGGCACTGCCCTCAGCCATTTCAGGCTCTTGGGACCGGCTGTCTGGGGGACCGCATACGAAGCTCCCCGGCTCATGGGTTCCACCCATGGGGGCGCGAGCCCTCACTGCCTAGAAAAGGGTCCGATAGTACCCGGGTCGTGCATGCCCCTCCGACAGAAACTCAAGGCGACGTTGCTCGTGTCGCACATAGGAGGTTGTGCCCCAGATCTTCACTTTGCGGTGGCCGTCCAGCTCCTGGCCACAGGTGATGAGGCGCGGACCCATGGCGAGGCAACAGGTCGTCGCGAGGGCATGCCCGCCGATCTCTGCCACCGCCAAGAAGCTGGGCCGCGGGTCGACTACCAGCAGGCTTGCCCCGGTCCCTGCCGGGGCAACTCCTACGAAGAGCCGGCCGTCTGGATAGGGGGTCAGGGTGTGGATTGCTGTACCGCCTTTCAGAGGGTAGAATATCCCCTCGCCAGTTTGTGGGTCAAGCAGGACAACACTGAGCAGTCCCCTTTCCTCTGCGCTGTTGCCAACAAGCGCTACCGCCACTCGTCCGTCAGGATAGGGTGCTACCTGCTGCGGGGTGCCCGGCAGACCGGAGAGGATGCGCACCTCGCTTCGGGCCAGGTCCCAGATGCGCACCGTGGCGTCGGTGCCGACGGTGTAAAGTCGTCCGCGGCGGTCGGCAGCTGCCGCCAGGAGCGGGCCCTTGTGGCCGAGCAGCCTCTGCACTTTGCTCGTGGTCAGTTCCCACAGAGCTATGGATCCATCTTCGTAGCCAACCGCTACCAATCGTGGGGCAAGGGGTGCCGCCGTCACAGCCCGCGTCTCTGCGCGCGGCAGGCGTCGTTGGGTGCTCCGCTCGAAGCTGGTGAGGAGCACGTCGCCTTCCTCCGCAACGCTGCAGATGTCGCCGCCCACCACGCATAGCGCCCGCACGCTGCTACGGTGGACGTCAGAAGATAGCAGGCGGTCGTTGAATCCAATCATAATGCCCACGCGGCCATCCTGAGCTCCGAACGCGACCTGACCATGGGTGTAGAAAGCAAGTCGCTCTACCTCCAGGTCCCGCGCTTCTACGGTTTGCAGCAAGTGAGGCTCCTGGAGCGGGTCGGAAGGCAAGACCCTGCTGAAACTGCTCTCCTCGGGCACGAAGTGCGTTTCCGTCCCATCGCCAACGTCTGCAGCCAAGGGCTGAAAGCACTCGGTATGCCCCTGTACCGGCCTCTCCCCGCCGCGGAGGGGGGTGGCCCTTTCCTGGAACGCCCCGATGAGGATATGCTCAACCCAGTCGCGGACTTTGCGAGTGGCAAAGACTTGACGAATCTCTGCCATGCTCAGCCGCGAAGGGATGGAGTTGTCGAGGTTGTAGACCAGAACGTCGCCTTCCCGGTAGAAGCGGGTTCTCTCAAGGGGTGGGTCTTCGATAAGGCCAAGGTGTGAGGAAACGCTTTCCAGGTTTGCTTCCCGTTGCTCCAGGTTGAGCCGCCGGGTGGAGTAAGTTGTGCGAAAGCTTACGATCACGTCGAGGAATCCGCGCTCGTAGAACCTTTCGATCACGCGATGGAAATACGCCTCATCGCGCCAGCCGTCTAGGATAATCAGCCGCTTGTGCGAGTGCGTCTGCATGAACTGGTCAAAGTAGCTTTCCGGGTCGTCGTCCTCTGGGGCGATGGAGTCATCCTGGTAGTACCGCGGGTCAACGTGGCTGCGCAGCCACTCCAGCCCAAGGATGCGGTTGAGAGTGGCGTTAGCCGGCCGGTCGCGCATGAGGTAGAGAATGTCCTCGGCGCGAAGGTCGGCAAAACCTTGCGCAATGGCCTGGCAGAAGTAGGTCTTGCCAGTACCAGAATCGCCGGTGACTGCCATGACCACCGGTCTCCTCACACTCATGAGGTGGAATAGGGTCTCCGAGAGCTCGTACAGACCAGTGCTGCACGGCTTGAGGGCCAGGATGGGTATGGTGGAGAAGTCGTGGAGGTAGAGGGTGTGGAGAAAGTCCGGCAGGCCGAGAGTGCGCAGCGCAGATGCCGCCTCTTCGAACACCCGTGGGTCGCGTGAGGCCAGAAGGCGCAGGAGGGCTATGACTACTTCGACATCGACTCCCCCTTGCTTCTGCTTTTGCTTGTCGCCGATCTGGCCCAATGCCCAGGCCGCGGCTACCCGGAGCTCGTGGTCGGGGTATTCGGCGAATGCACTGAGCAGTGACAATGCGGGTAGTGCGTGTGCTTCTAGCTTCCCCAACGCCCAGATTGCCTCGCTTTTCTCCCGATGCAGTGGCTGCTGGTAGGCGGTCGGGTGGTCACCGTGCATTGCGGTGACTACGTCCGGCCCGCGCAGAATCTCCGTGTAGAGCTGGCAAGCGTGGGGGTCCCTGAGGCATCCGAGGGCGAAAATGGTAGCGCAGCGGAGATTGGTGTACATTGCAGGAGTCGTTGCCAACAACCGGCGCAGGGTTCCGGCACTACGGCTGTCGCGCAGTCGGCTCAAGATGTTCACCGCTTCATACGGTAACCCGCTCGCGACGGGTAGCGAGGGCAGTTGCAACAGCTCCAGGCACGGGCGCAGCAGCGCCTGCGGGGGCCCACACCCCAGACTGAGCGCTGGGCTCAGCTGCTCACCGAAGAAAGACAGGACCTGCCCTTCCGGCAAAGCAGGAGGAGACTCCCGCAATAGTCCCTCAAGCCTCCGCCGCAGTTCCTCCTCATGGACCACCACCCGTACAGTCTCAGCAGTGAGGGCGTATTCGCCACCGGCCAGGCGCCGGCTCAAGCCCTCCAGGAACTCCGGCGGTACTCTTTCATCTGCCCCGACGAGCGATGCAAGGAACTCCTGCCGTCGTTGGGCGCAGACAGAGGCCCATTGGCGCCCTTGCGTGTCCCAGGGTGGCACGTAGCGGGAGGAAATCTGCTCAAGCACGGCCAACTCAAGAAGGCAGCCACAGAGCTCGACGATCGCCACCAGCGGCGATTGGTCGGTGGCCCGGCCGGTGAGCTGGCCGTACAGGCGTCGGGTGTAACCCCATGAGAGACGGTCCGCGATGAACGGTCTGATCAGCGCAGCGATCTCTTCGCGCCTTTCGGCATTCTGCGATGCCAGGTAAAGCTGGTGCCAAAGCTCATTGGCAATGCGCCCGCGCAGTGTGCGCGGCGGTCCAGTCCATTGCCCGTGCGCGTCCAGATAGACGCATTCCCAAGGGTTGTAGGTGCACAGCAGAGCCTTGAGCTCCTCGCACAAGCTTTCTACCTGCGGAGTGGGCATGTCATGAACGGACCAGGTTCTTGAGATCTTCCTCAAGCCGGCTGGGGCGGATCAGCACCAGCCACCCTTCACCATACGGGTCACGAGAAGCAATCTCAGGGTGACTTTTCAACGCTTCGTTGACGGCTACCACTGTGCCGCTCACCGGCGCCCACAGCCTGTAGACATTGCGATCGTAGCCCGACACAAGCGCCAGTACCTCGCCCTGGTTCACGGCGCTATTGACGTCTGGGAGTTGGATGGCGACGATCCGGCGGACACTCATTTGAAAGATGTGGTGCATGCCGACCTGCACCGTGCCCTCCTCCATGGGCTTTGCCCAGCAATGTGCTGCGATAGCGTAGAGTCCCGCCGGCATAACCCTAAGAGGCTCCTCTTGCTCTGCCTCTCGTGCGGGGCGAAGCACGCGTATGCGTTCCTCTGCGCGCGCCTCCAGGCTGCGCAGCTCCGCGGGCGTAAACGGCTTGGGGATGTAGTCGAATGCACCCAGCTTGATCGCTTGCACCGCGCTTTTGATGGAGGGGTAGCCGGTGACCATTATCACCGCCACGTCGGGCCGCCTCTCCTTGATGGCTTTGAGCAGGTCCATGCCGCTGACCCCGGGCATCATTAGATCGACAACGACCACGTCAAAGGGGCTGGTCATATCTTTGGCCAATGCCTCCTCGCCACTGAGGGCCGTGTCCACTTCTCGGTTTTGGTCGACAAGTGCGGCGGCCATACTCTTGCACACCGGCACCTCGTCGTCCACCACCAGGACTCTTGATCGAGCGCTCATGACCGTTCTCCTTTAAGGGTCGACTCCATCACGGCCACAGGGAGGCACACGGTGACCATGGTGCCGCTTGCCTCGTGGCTTTCCACGCGAATGGTTCCTCCATGCGCTTGCACGATTCCATAGCTAACCGAAAGGCCCAGACCGGTCCCTTTTCCGCCCTTGGTTGTGAAGAAGGGGTCGAAGATCCTCCCCAGCACATCCGGCGGAATCCCACAGCCGGTATCGGCAAACACCACTTCCACTGCCTCGTCCCCTTTGCGGCGGGAGATAACCGTTAGAGTCCCGCCGTCCGGCATCGCCTCGATGGCGTTGACCACGATATTGGTGAAAACCTGTGTCATCTTCTGCCGGTCAAGCAAAAGCTTTGGCAGATCGGGGGCCAAGGAGGTGTGTACCCTCACCTTCGCCATGAGGATTTGGCTTTCACACAGCTGGAGTGTGCGGGTGATCACGTCATTGACTGCGGTGGGTTCGCGCTGCGCCGGCTGCTGTCGCGCGAACTCCAGCAGGCTTCTCACTATCACGCTGCAGCGGGAAGTCTCGTCGATGATGAGCTTGAGGGCTTCGCTCACCTTGGCGTCACCTGCAAACTGCTCAGCCAAAAGGTGACTATTGATCATAATCGACGTTAAGGGATTGTTGATTTCGTGTGCCACTCCTGCAGCGAGTTTGCCCAAGGAGCTGAGCTTCTCCGATTGCACCAGCTGTTCCTGGGCCTGCTGGAGCTGCTTGGTCCGCTCCTGTACCTTTCGCTCCAAATCTTCGGTAAGGAGGCGGTACCTTTCGGTCAGCTGCGCCAGCTGTGCCGTCATCCGGTTGAACGACTCCGCAAGACGCCCCAGCTCATCTTTGCTGGAGACCGAAACCCGCTGGGTGAGGTCGCCTTGTCCGACTTTTGCCATGGCTACCAAGAGTCTGTCAATAGGCTTGATGGTAGCAGTGGTCAGCAGGTAGGTCACCGCCGAAAGGAGGAGGACGGTGCCGAAGGCTGTGGCAAGAAAGGTG
>JBBIKH010000185.1:0-7128 GCA_037445575.1 bacterium | reverse complement strand
AACGTGAAGGAGATGCCGAAATTGAAGAACTTCTTCTTCTGGAGCTCCTGCATCTCCCGCACCGTGTCCATGGCCATGTTCGCCATGGCAATGGCCTTATCCACGCGTTCAGTGGCCAACAGCGTGTAGGACCCTTGCTTGATCACCACCCCAGTGACCGTCACCACCACCGACCGAGGCTGAGTAAGGGTGACCGTGACATCCCCGGCCACGTACTTTTTCCGCACCGCAGCCACCGTGCGCTCCTTCACCACAGAGAGAGGAAGCTCGGCAACTTGAATCTCCCCCACGGTGGGGATCAACAGGGTGCCTTCGGGCGTCACCGTCAGCTCATAGCTGACCGACGGGCTCCCCCATATGGACACCGTGATGCGATCAGAAGGTCCCACAATGTATGTCTTGGGGTCAATCGGCTCCTCCAGCGCAACGGTCGCTTCCGCGCCTATGGAGGCTTTTCCCGTGCGCGGAAACAACTGCTCAAGGAGCCGCTCCCGCTCTTGAGAGCACGCCTGTGAGCCAAGAGCTATGATCGCAATTAGGGCGACTGCAACCACTGCAACCATCTTCGTAACGGGGGAAACGTTGCCCATGCCGTTCACTCCTCGTCTCATCAGTATTCTAGGATGGGGTATCCGCAACCTTGGTGGCCTCTGCATCGGCAGGTGAAGGGGAAATCCGCGCCTCACGGGCTCGCCTCGCAAGTTGCCTCCGCTACGAGACCCGTAGCATGAGCATACCCGCGGCCCCTCACAAAGGCCGGTGCAAATGTAGCCATTTCGCCGCAACATATCAAGGCCTTCTTCGCTCTCCGCCCGGTGCCGGTCTTTTGTCGAGGCTCAGGCCGTCACTTCCCAGAACTCCACCTGCGGCGAGTTGCCACCAAGGACCAGCACTCCCACTGAATGTGAGCTTCCTGGGCCACCTGCGGCTCCAGGGTTGATGAACAAAATGCGGTGCCGCCGTTCCAAGCGCTGCTGATGTGTATGACCATGTACCACCACGTGCACTGCTTGCACCCCTTCTTGGCGGGCCATCGCCTCCACCTCCCGCAGAGAGGGCGGCCTGTGCACAAGCAGGATGGTAATCCCCTCCGCCTCCACAAAGCGGTGGACAGGGTAGCGGCCCGTAAGCGGCGGGCGGTCCATGTTCCCGACCACTGCTACCACCGGGGCCACCTTTGCCAGTTCTTCCAGCACCTCAGAGGAGCCGATGTCGCCTGCGTGGAGAATGAGCTCTACATCTGAAAAATGGCCGAGCGCCGACGAGAGCAGACGACCGTGGGTATCGGCGATGAGACCGAGCCTCATGGCGAGCCTCAGCCCACAGTGGCAAAACCTACGGCCAGATAGAGGACAGTAGCAAGGCCAGCTGCTATCAGCGCGTAGGGAAGTTGGGTGTTCACGTGGTCGATGTGGTCGGTGGCCGCCGCCATCGAGGAGATGATGGTGGTATCCGAAATCGGCGAACAGTGGTCGCCAAACACTCCCCCACCCAGGACCGCCGAGAGCGTTAAGCCGGGGTGCAGGCCCATGGGCGCCACCATGGGTACCGCAATGGGGATCATGATGGCGAATGTCCCGAAGGAGGTCCCGGTGGAAAAAGCGATAACGCACGCCGCCACAAAGAGCAGTGCGGGCACCAAACCCGGATGGACCCACATCTTGGCGACCGAGGCCACGAATGGTCCGGTTCCCAGCTCACGACAGACGGCGCCAATGGCGAAGGCAAAGATCATCAGTGTCGCCAGGGGCACCAGCCCACCGACGCCTTTCATGAATTGATCGACGGTCTCATTCACGGACATGATCCTTTGCACCCGGTAGGCGAGCGCAGCCACCCCGATTCCCGCAATAACCGCCCAGAAGACAGCAGTTGAGCCAGAGCCCCGCATCAGGTTGCCTCCCCCCGTAACCAAGAGGCCAACTGGCATCATCGCCACCATCACCCCGATGGGCAGGAGCATGTTGATGGCCCGTGGGGGCACACCCTCCTTGGTGCTCACCCCGGTCACTTCAGCCGACACGAGCGGCCTGGCCCCATCGCGCAACAGTTTCCCCTGCTCGCGCACCCGGCGCTCTGCCTTCCGCATCGGCCCGATATCACATGGCCCCAACACCACGACCAATACAAGAAAGAGAGCGATGATGGCGTAAAAGTTGACCGGCATGGACAGGACCAGCCAGTGCACCGGATCTGCCACGCGCTGCTCCATCAGGAGCGCAATCACAAACGCCCCCCAGGCGTTCAGCGGAATGAGGATGCACTTCGGCGCCGAGGTGGAGTCGCAGATGTACGCCAATTTCTCGCGCGAAATCCACAGGCGGTCAAAAAGGGGCCTGCACACCGCCCCAGAAATGAGCACGCAGATGCTCGATTCGACAAACACCACAACCCCCAGCGCCCACGCCAACAGCCCAGCGCTCCGCCTTCCCTTGACCAGCCCCCGCCTGGTCACCCAACTTACAAACCCCTCCATCCCACCGGAGTACTGGGTAAAGGTGATCAGGGCACCGACCATGGCGCTGAACAGAATCACCTTGGCGTTGCCGGGGTCCTGAAACACACGCACACACCCTTCCAAGGCCTGCGCCAAGCCGGTGACGGGGTTCCAGGCGCTCAGAACAGTCCAGCCGAGCCAGATGCCTATGAACAGCGAGATGAAAACTTGCCTGGTCCAGATGGCAAGCACAATCGCCACCAGCGGAGGCAACACTGAGAGCCAGCCCACGGTGTTACCCACGACACCTCCTGATTATGCGGCGCGCAGCATGCGCAGGCAACGGTCGGGGTCCTCCTGCCTTCTTAGCGCAACACGTCCACGCCCATATAAGGACGAAGCACCTCCGGCACGACCACCGTCCCTTCGTCGGTCTGATAGTTCTCCAGGATCGCGATCAGGGTGCGCGGCAACGCCACCCCCGAGCCGTTGAGGGTGTGCACATATTCCGGCTTGGCCCCCTTCGACCGCCGGAAGCGAATGTTGGCCCGGCGCGCCTGGAAAGCCTCAAAATTGCTGCACGAGGAGACCTCAAGCCACTTGCCGATCCCCGCAGCCCAGACCTCAATGTCATAGCACTTGGCCGCGGCAAAGCTCAAATCGCCTGTCGCCAGCACCTTTACCCGATAGGGGAGGTTAAGCAATTGCAAAACCTCCTCGGCGTTGGCCAACAGGCTCTCCAATTCGTCGTACGAAGTCTCGGGCTTGACGAATTTGACCATCTCCACCTTGTCGAACTGATGGATGCGCACCAGGCCTCGGGTGTCGCGCCCGTACGAGCCCGCCTCCCGCCGAAAGCAAGGCGTGTAGGCCGTGTAATAAAGAGGCAGCTTGTCACCATCGAGGATTTCATCGCGGTGCAGGTTGGTGACCGGCACTTCCGCGGTGGGGATCAAGAAGAGGTCGTCTTCCTCCACCCGGTACATGTCCTTTTCCAGCTTGGGGATCTGGCCGGTGCCGAACATACTCTCCCGTTTGGTGACAAAGGGGGGGAAGACCTCCGTGTAGCCGTGCTTTTGCACGTGGAGGTCGAGCATGAAATTGATCAGGGCTCGCTCCAGTTTCGCACCGAGGCCGCGGAAGTTGACAAAGAAGGCACCGGCGACTTTTGCGCCGCCTGCCAGGTCCAGGATGCCCAGCGCCTCACCTATTTCCCAATGGGTCTTGGGCTGGAAGTCGAACGTCTCCACCGTGCCCCAATGTTTAATCACCACGTTGGCCGACTCGTCCCCCACCGGGACGCTCGGGTGTGGGATGTTGGGAATCCTGATTTGGACCTCGTAGATGGCCTTCTCCACCTCATCCAGCTGCGCATCCAGCTGCTTGATCCGGTCTGCTACCTGCCCCATCTCCTGGATCAGGGCTGAGGCGTCCTCACCCCGTTTCTTCATGGCAGCAATGGTCTCTGAGACCTTGTTCCGCCGAGCTTTGAGCGCTTCCGCATCTGCCAGGAGAGTACGGCGCTGCTCGTCCAGTGCCAGAAGGCGATCCAGATCAGCGTCCTCTCTCTTGTTGGCGATCGCCTGTCGCACCAGCTCCACGTTTTCGCGAATGAACTTCATGTCAAGCATCGTGTAGTGTCCTCTTATTGCCCTTTGCCGGTGAGCATCACCCAGATCGTCCGCAAGATGATCTTCATGTCCATGCGCAGCGACATGTTCTCCACATAGTAAAAGTCATACTCCAGCTTTCTCTTCACGTCCTCGAGGGACTCATCGTAGGTGCCTTTGATCTGCGCCCAACCGGTGATACCCGGTTTGACCATCAGCCGCCTGGTGTAGAGGCGAAAATGCCGCTTTAGCTTCTCGACGAAATAGGGGCGCTCCGGGCGCGGCCCCACCAGGCTCATGTCGTTCTTGAGCACATTGATAAACTGCGGGATCTCGTCGATGCGCAGGCGGCGGATGATACGCCCCACCCTGGTGACGCGCGGGTCGTTCTTTCCCGCCCACACCGGACCGGTCAGCTTTTCCGCCCCCACGACCATCGAGCGAAACTTGTAGATCTCAAAGTGCTTCCCGCCCTTTCCTACCCTACTCTGCTTGTAAAGCACAGGGCCAGGCGAGTCCAGCTTGATGAGCAGTGCCACCAACAGCCAGAGGGGGGCAAACCCCACCAAAACAATCAGTGACACGACCAGGTCGAGGGCGCGCTTGGCCTTTCGCTCCCAGGCGGGCATGAGCTGCGGAAAGACCTCAATAAGGGGAAAGCCGTAGATCTGGTTGGTGCGCATTTGCCCGGTGACGATGTCGTAGAGATCCGGCTGGATCTTGATGTTCACCGGTAGCCCCTCGCAGCGGTCAATAATGTCCACGGTCTTGCGCCTGGAGTTCCCTTCGAGGGAAATAATCACCTCCTCTATCTGCTCCGCAAGGACCACGCGGTTCAGGTCTCGCAGCCCGCCGAGCACCGGACACCCGCGATACTGGCCTTTGCCCTCCTTGGCTGAGGCATCGATAAAGCCCACCACCCGGTGACCGAGCGCTGGGTAACGGAGGAGATCGTCGTACAACTTCCGCGCCTTGTGATTCCAGCCAACGATCAGCGTCCGGCGCACTCCCACCCCTGCTTCCAAGAGCTTGCGCTGGATAGTGCGCAGCAGCACGCGCCCCGACCCCACGCTTGCAACCATCAAGCCCCAGTAGCTGATGACCATCATCCGGCTCAGCTCCGGTGGACGCGACAAGTCACGCTCCCAATCGGCAGTGGCCAAGAGCAACACAACTACCCCAAAGCTCACCGCCTTCAGCACAGTGATAAGCTCATCCATGCGCGACTGCGCGTACCACGGCCGATAGAGCCCCGAGAGGAAGAAGATGAGCACCCAAAACAACGCGAGAAAGGCAGCTAGCACCAACTGCGGCCCCAACCTGGTCTCGGCAAAGAAACCCATGCCTTTGCGCAACCAGCACCAGGCCAGAAAGACGACGATGCAGGCAATAGAGTCTGAAAGAAAAAGGAGTACTCTTTGGACCGTCTTGGGCATCGATTCGTCCTCTTACCGCGCGACGTCAGTTGTCGAGCCGGTCGCTACCGCTCCACGCGCGTCCAAGCCGCCGGTTGTCTGCCGAACAGAAACTTGAAAAACCCCACCAGCAGCCCCATGTGGATGGCCACGAAGTAGTAGGCATATGTCACGACGCCGAGCCGCACGCCGAGGAGGCTCAGCAACCACCCCAAGACCACCAGGAAGTAAAAAAGGCCTTGCACGATCAAGAAGCCATCGAGAAACGGTGTGCCTCGGGCGCAGATGTTCGCGACGAGCAAAAAGATCAGCAGAAAGGGCACCAGCCACCTGATGAGCTTGTGCGACCACAACCCGAACGCAATGTAGCCACGCCGCGGGTGCAACAGGCCACGAATCTCCGGCAGTACATTGAAATTGGCAGCGCCGATCCTCACTTTGCGCAGGAACTCGCCTTTCACCCGCGGCGAGGTGTACTCAGTGGCCACTGCCCACCCCTCATAGACCACATCGTAGCCCCGTTCCACAACGCGCAGCGGGACGAGAAAGTCGTCGTTGACCATCTTGTTTGTGGGCAACGGCACGAACAGCTCGCGCCGAATCGCGTAGATGCCACCTGTGGCCCCAAACACGGTCTTGATGCTTCCCTCAAGTCGCTTCAGGCGGTTCTCATAGTCCCAATAGACCGCCTCCCCCTGGCTGCTCGCTCGCCGATCCGGGCTCACCAGGCGGAGGTAACCGCACACTCCCCCCACTGTCGGATCGGCAAAATGCGCCACCATCCTGCGCACCGCATCCGGCTGGTAGATGGTGTTGGCGTCGGAGAAGATCAGGATCTCACCTTTTGCCTCGGGTATGATCTTGTTCAGTACGCGTGCCTTGCCCTCCCGGTGCGGAAAGGCCACCAGGCGAACATTGGGGATGCCGCAGGAGCTGATCAAGTCAACCGTGGCGTCGGTGCTGCCGTCCGAGCCAAAAAGGAACTCGATCCGCTCCGCAGGATAGTCCAAGCGCCGGCAGTTCTCCAGCTTGTCGCGGAGCACCGCCTCCTCGTTGTACGCCGCGATCACCATCGACACCGTGGGCAGAAACCCTTCCTGAGTCCGTCTCTGACGCGGGCGAAGCCGGGCCCACACCAGTAGGACAAGATAGTACCCCACGTAGGTGTAAAGGATCATCCCCAGGCTCAGCCAGAACACGACGCGCGCGGCCATCACCTCCACTCCCGGCAAAGGATCGCGCCAGCGCATGGCTTCTCCGCGCGCAGGACCGCAAAAGGTGCCCTGCCTCTTTTTCCGGACAGAGGCTGGCCCGAGCAACCGTGTCTGTGGACCTTGTGCATCCTAAGCGCCACCTCTGTTTCTTTCCTCGGGGTCGCGAACAGGGAATCTCGCCGTGCCGGAGACCACATTTGCCACCCTTATTGCGCAGTCCACTCAGCCGAGAGAGACCGGCGGTGCAGAAGGAAGAGCCGTGCGCACTGCCTGCCGCATCAAATCCCGTTCCCTCGGGGAAAAGAGCCGATGCAGGCTCACGAGCAGGAGGGCAATAAGCACAACGGCAAAGATGACCTCAGGCCCACCCTGCAGCCACTTAACCATGGCGACACCCACAAAGACCGCAAGAACAAGGGCCGCGCGCAGCGCTACCCTGGCCTGCGCGGCGG
>JBBIKH010000184.1:0-7188 GCA_037445575.1 bacterium | reverse complement strand
CTCTCCTACTTCGTGAACGCCCGCTACATCTACTTTGACGGCTGGCTCTTTGGCCAGCGGCGTTACAAGCCCAATGCAGTGACGGCCGGTGTTGTCCTTCCGGAGCAGGTCGTGGAGCAGGTGTTTCCCGAGTTCTTGGGCGAAAGCCGCGTGGTGTCACCTGGGCAGCGAGGGTACCAGTATGTGCTGGGCACAAATGCACTGTTGGATTCCGTCCTGACCATGAATGAGTTGCGCGCCCGCAATATCAGCGCGGATTCGTTCCAGGTGTACTACCAGAGGCTGCGCGCCCTTCATCAGGACGCGCGGGGCGATGGGGCCTTTGTTCCCATGAACTGGAACCGCAAGCTGTACCTGCAGGGAAAACTGATGTACCGGCCCGTGCCGTGGCTGCACTTGGCCTACAATCTTATTCTGGACGACGTAGACTATCAGGACTACCAGCGCGACTACAAGTACAACCCCGACGGCCAGCTGCAGCGCTTCCGGACAGGGCTGACCAATATCCTCAAGGTCACGCACCTGGTGTCTTCCAAGACTTTTTACACATTTGGCTTTTCGCAATTCAGCAAGGCCTACAAGAGTTGGGCTTACGAGGACCCCCATGACGCCCGCTACGTGCACCCGTGGGTGGGACTGCAGGGGGCCTACAGTTTCAAGACCGGCGGCACCGACAATGCGCGTTTTGAGCGGCGCACTGACACGTACCTGGCCAAGTTTGATCTCACCAGTCAAGTGACTGCCACGCATCAGCTCAAGGGTGGCGCTGAGTTCCGCCAGCACAAGGTGTACCAGCGAGACGTGACCCTGCAGCCGGTGCTGGAGCAATCAGCCATTGACTTGCTTTTCGACAGTCCGTTCATAGGCACTCGCATCTTGCCCGACTCCACGATCTACGCCAGCCAATATACGCATCGCCCCAGGGAGCTATCCGCCTACCTTCAGGACAAGATGGAGTTCAAGAACTTTATCGTCAACTTTGGCCTGCGGGTGGACTATTTCGAGCCGGACGGGGTAGTGCTCACCGATGAGACCGACCCGAGCATCTACAACCCCATCAAGCCTCAGAACCGGTACCACGATTGGGGCAGTGACGGAAAGCCGAACACGCACGATCTGGATGGGAGCGAGGGGAACGGGATCTGGGACTCTGGCGAGCTGGCGGTCACCTTGGCGGAGCGCCAAAAGTACTGGTACAAAAAGGCCAGTGCCAAAGTGCAAGTGAGTCCCCGCCTGGGCGTGTCCTTTCCTATCACGGATCGCGGGGTGATCCACTTCTCGTACGGTCACTTTTTCCAGATACCCCGGTTTGAGCGCCTGTACCAGAACCCGGATTTCGAGCTGGGAACCGGCACCGGCAACTTGGGCGTCATCGGCAATGCCGACTTGAAGCCCGAGCAGACGGTAAGCGGAGAGATCGGCCTGCAGCAGCAGCTGTCCGACGATCTGTCGTTGCACGTAACCGGCTACTTCCGGGACGTGCGCAACTTAGCAGGCACACAGGCGGAGGAGATCGTGCTCTTTGGTGGCTTTGGCCGCTACAGCAAGTTGGTCAACAGCGACTTTGGTTTCATCCGCGGCATCATTCTTTCGCTGAACAGGCGGTTCGCGGGCGGCCTGGCGGCCTCTTTGGACTACACCATGCAGATCGCCAAAGGCACGAACTCTGACCCGGAACAGGCGCGGAACGCCTTGAGCGGGGGCGCCCTCCCTGAGGTGCAGCTGACCCCCTTGGATTGGGATCAGCGCCACACTCTGAACGCCACTTTGTCATATGCGGGGCGCGGTTACGGTGCGAGCCTCATTGGCCAGCTGGGGAGCGGCTTGCCCTACACGCCGCGATCCACTGCGGATATTTCCACCTTGCTCACCAACAGCCAACGCAAGCCGGGCAACCTCAACATCGACCTACGGGCGTACAAGGAATTCCGCCTCCGGCCCGGGGTGCTGACCCTGTTCGTGCGCGTTTTCAACCTCCTGGACAGGCTCAATGAGGTGAATGTGTACAACGACACCGGACGCGCTGGCTTCACGTACGACGAACAGGTGGCCAGGGCGAGCAACCCCTTGCAGCTGGTCAACACCTTGGAGGACTGGTTCACTAATCCTACGCATTACTCGGAGCCCCGTAGGGTAGAGATTGGACTCACCTTTGACTTTGGCCAGGCGCGGTAGAGCGACGTCTGAGTGCGGAGAGCAGATATGAGGAATCGGACGGCAATTGTGGCAGCGCTGGGCGCGGCCTTGGTAGTGTTGATCGGCGAGAACCTGCAGGCGCAGAGCGGCCGCCAGTACCGCCGCGACGCCGTGATGCGCGGGAATCTGGTCAAGACGGTCTTCGGCAACTGGGGCGTCATTGGCCAACCGGCACAGCGCGGCAAACGCGGCGCTTGGATATACGACGACAACGGCTACATCGGCGACGTGAGCCCGCTGGTGGGGGCCGAAGTGGTCACCCAGGGCAAGACCTTCCATTCAGTGGTGGTCTGTCCTGTAGACAGGCCCACTACCCAGCATGAGTTGTCGCCCTCCGGCACCTATTGGGGCTTTGAGCCGGTGGCCGGGTACGTCAACGAATACGCGCAGGGGGTGGCGCTTTACAGCGATCCCCGCACCTGGCCTCCGGTGTGGCCCGACAAGATGAGCGACCCTTTTGACCCCGGGTGGCCTGGGGCCTGGAACGGCTTCTTTGGCAAGACCACAACCGCCTCTGAGGAATGCTTCTTCGTCATGGACGATCAGAATGACGAAGAGTTCAACGTGGCGCAATACAATCGTTGGGGCGTGGCCTTCAAGCCAGATGCGCGCAATCCCAACCGCAATGGCTTGGGGCTGCAGGTAAGAGTGCGCGGCATGCAATGGTCCGATTTCCTTGCCCAGGACTGCATCTTCTGGCTCTACGAGATCACCAATACCAGCACCACCGACTATAGCAAAGTGGTCTTTGGCATGCTGGTCGGTACCTATGTCGGGGTGACTTCCACTGAGGACTATCGGGAGTACGACGACGACTACTCCTTCTTCGACGTGGAAAAGGACCTCACCTACACCGCTGACTTTGACGACAACTGCAGCCGCAACCCCCGCTGGACCGGACCGGTCGGTGTGGTGGGGTACGCCTTTTTGGAAAGTCCGGGGAACGGCTACGATGGCATCGACAACGATGGTGACGCCGACGAGAACCTTCTCATCCCTGCTACCGGACCGCTGTTCGTGCAGGCCGACTTCCAAAAGCGTGTGCTGCTGGCGGGCGACAAGGTGGTGGTGATCGACGACGACTATAACCGCATGGTGGTCACGGTACCCCCAAGGGACACCACTTTTGCCACCCGGGGAAGCGCTCGGGGTGTGCCTTATTTGGTGCAAGTGAAACCGGGGGTGACCGAGGTGGTGGAAGGCAATGTGGTGATCCAGGACGGGCTGGAAGTGGTCAACCCCAATGCCTATGACGGCATTGACAACGACCTGGATGGCTTGATCGACGAGAACTACTATTTGCACTACTACCAGATCCGGAAGGATCGAACGGGCAAGGTGCTCATCGACAAGTTCAATCCGGTGCGCCACAAGGATTACGTGACCGGCCTGGGGTTGAACGATCCGCTCATTGACGAACGGCGCGACGACGGCATCGACAACGACGGTGACTGGAATGCGGAGTTCGACGACGTAGGTGCTGATGGGCTCGCGGGCACCAATGACCCTGGGGAAGGGGACGGTCGCCCGACTCCTGGCGAGCCGAACTTTGACCAGACAGACGTGGACGAATCCGACCAGATCGGCCTGACCAGCTTTGAGTACTTTACGCCAGCGCGCGCTTTCTCCATGGCGGACGACGAAGACCTCTGGCGGCGGCTCGCTCCTGGGTACTTCGAAGTCCCTTCTTCCATTGTGAACAACAAGCCGGAACGAGGCGAGGACGGCGACTTTATTTACGGTTCGGGCTACTTCCCCCTGCGGGCCGGCGAGACGCAACGCTTTTCGTTGGCTCTGGTCTACGGTGAAGGCGGGGGCCCCCAGGTGGATATTGCCGACCTTTTGAAGAACCGAGAAACGGTGCAAAAGATCTACAACAGCGACTACCGGTTTCCCCCACCACCAGAGAAGCCCACTCTGACTGTGGTTCCGGGTGACGGCAAGGTGACGCTGTACTGGGATCGTCGCGCCGAGGAGTCGGTGGACCCGGTGCTCAAGGTGAAAGACTTTGAGGGGTACAAAATCTACCGCGCCACCGACCACAACTTCAATGAGGTGTTCGGCGTCACTGATGCCGATGGGCGTCCGATTCAGTACAAGCCCATTGCTCAGTTCGACCTGAAGAACGGTGTCAAAGGCTACTTCCGCGGCAGTGCGGAGTTGTTCCAGCAAAGCCATGGTGCCTCTTTCTATCTGGGCGATGACAGAGGACTCGAGCACAGTTTTGTGGACTATGACGTGGAGAACGGGCGGCGGTACTTCTACGCCGTGGTGGCTTATGACCGTGGCGATGAGACGCTCGACATCTTCCCAAAGGAAAACGACAAGCGCATCGATGTGCTCCCCTCCGGTGAGGTGCGCACGTATCGGAATACGGCGGTGGCCATTCCCAACGCGGCAGTGGCCGGGTATGTGCCCCCTGAGGGGAGTGTGCTCGTTCCGCCTTCGGCAAGTGTGGGTACCGGCCGCTTGTTCTACGTCGTTGTGGACGAGCAAGCCCAGACCGGCCACACCTACCGCCTCGAGTTCTTGGACACCGGTAACGATGGCGTGGACAATGACGGGGACTGGAACGTCCTCGTGGATGACGTGGGTACCGACGGTGTCGCCAACACGAATGACCCGGATGGCACAGAAGGGAATGGCCTGCCCGACCCGGGTGAGCCGAACGTCGACGGTCGCGACCCTGACGAGTATTTTGTGCCCACCACCACCTTCTACTCGGTGCGGGATCTTACCGGCGTGACGAGCACATTTGTGTCTCGCGACACCTTTTCCGTGCGCCTCCCCCACACCAGGTTGGTGGAAGGGACAATAGTGGTCAAAGATGGTAGCGGCAGAGAAATAGCCCCTGCCAAGTACGAGATCGACCCAGTGCGCGGTCGCATTCGCGGCCGACAGTCCGGGGACCTGCTCTACGGTGAGGTGTACTACGCCACGTACCAGTACTACCCCGTCTACCGCAGCCCGTACATGGAGAAAAGCCCATACGTGGTAGAGACGAAGGACACGGACATATTCGACGGGGTACGCATGGCGTTTGACAACCACTGGAAGGTCGAACTCGATACGTTGGCCTCGCGCTGGAGCCGGCCGGAAAAAGGGTACAATTACAACGTCACCATTGTCGATACCTATTTTGGGACCGACCGGCTGGTGGGCTACTGGCATCCTGCCGACTATCGGATCGAATTCGCCGACGGGGTCAAAGACACCTCAATGGGGATCCCACGGTACTACATTGACCCCATTCCGGTGAACTTTAGTGTCTACAACGTTACCGACCGCCGCTACATTGACTTTGTCTTTGCCGACATTAACGGCGATGGAAAGCTGACCCCCTTTGATGAACTTATCTTTGTGGAACGAGGAACGCAAGGGGAGCTGCTCTACACCTACGACATCACGTTCACCAGCCGCACAGGCCAGCCGTTCACGTACGGCGACGGTGACACCTTGACTATCGTCTTGCGCAAGCCATTCCGGGCTGGGGATGTGTTCGAGTTCACCACCTCGCGTCCGACGGTGAGCGCCGAGGAGGCAGCCCGGGAGCTGGAGAGGGTGAAGGTGGTGCCCAATCCCTATGTGGTGGCCACCGCTCATGAACTTCCTCTTCCCCCTGCGATAGTGAGCGGGCGCGGGGAGCGCAAGATGGACTTTGTCCACTTGCCGGCGCGCGCCAAGGTGCACATCTTCACTTCGCGGGGCGAGCATGTGGTCACTTTGGAGCATGACGGGAACATTCACGACGGCGCCGTGTCCTGGAATCTCAAGACCAAGGAGAATCTGGATGTAGCGGCGGGGATCTACTTCTACGTGGTGGAGTCTCCGGTAGGAAAGAAGACGGGCAAGATCGCCATCATCAAATAGCAGTGGGGGAGCGGTCAGAAATCTGGAGTGAGCAATGCGAACAGCACGCAGCGCATGGCTGATTGGGTTTTTCGCGACGGCGGTGGTTGCCAGTGCCGCAAGGGCGCAGACAAAGGTGGGCACCACGGCCGTGCCTTTTCTCGGCATCAGCATCGCCCCGCGGGCTACGGCGATGGGCGGTGCGTTTGCGGCGGTCGGCAACGATGCTACGTGTCTTTACTACAACCCCGGCGCCCTGTCGCAGATGCCCCGCTCTCAACTTCTTGTAGCGCACACTCGCTGGTTGTTGGGAACGGATCTGAACTGGGTCGGGGTAGGCCTCAAGCTGGATGCCGATAACGCTTTGGGTCTCAGTTTCACCTATTTGGACTACGGGGAGGAGGAGGTTACCACCGTCTATCTTCCGGAGGGAACAGGCGAGCGCTGGGGGGCTACCGACATTGCAGCCTCTTTGAGCTATTGCCGCAACCTCACGGACCGCTTCTCCATCGGTGGCAGTGTAAAGTACATTCAGCAGAAGGTGTGGAATGAATCGGCGAGCGCCTTCGCGCTGGATGTGGGCCTGCTGTTCGTAACGCAGTTCAACGGCCTGCGCCTGGGGATGAGCATTAGCAACTTTGGCACCGACATGCGGCACGACGGCCGAGATCTCCTGCAACGCGTCGACCTTGACCCTGAGCACATTGGCCATAATGAGACGATCGTCGGCAAGCTGAAGACGGAAAGCTGGCCACTTCCCCTGTTCTTCCGCGTGGGGCTGGCCATGGACGTGGTGCGGCAAAGAGACTATCGGGTGACTTTGGCCGCCGACGCTTTTCGGCCGAGCGACAATACGGAGACGATCAACGTAGGAGCCGAGGTGGAGATGTATCGGCTGCTCTCTGTGCGCTGCGGCTACAAATCCCTGTTCCGCAGCAGCAGCGAGGAGGGGCTAACCGCTGGGGTTGGCGTCCATTTGGCGCTGGATCCTAGGCTGGCGTGGAGGTTCGACTATACGTACGCGAACTTTGGCCTCTTTGAGGCCGTGCACATGGTCGGCGCATCCGTGAGTTTTTGAGGGGAGGATGCAAACTGGGAAGGGAGCGGGGCACAAGGTTGGTTCTGTTATGGGCGTGAGGAGGC
>JBBIKH010000183.1:0-7228 GCA_037445575.1 bacterium | reverse complement strand
AATCGCGCTCTGCGTCGCGAGAACCCACGCACTGCAAGAAGGCAACGCTGCGCGGCACCTTACCGTCCGAGGGGCGTCGCACCTGACCGCCAGTGGGGCCACCCTCGCTGGTGAGTCGCTCCAACTCGGTGCTGGTCACCACGTTGGCAAAGCGGCCGTAGCCGAACTGGCTGAGCAAGGAGGGGTCGAACTCCTTGAACCACAAGGCCGCCACCACCGCGCCCACGCGCAGCTGCTGGCTCGTCGGCTGAGCGTCCAAGGAGATGGCGCCGGTTGGGCAGACCCGCACGCATTCCCCACAGCGGGTGCAGGCCGCCGTGTCGATGGTGTACAGCCGCGGAATGGACAGCCCATGGCGCACGTACACCGCCTTGCGCACGCTCAACCCCTGATTGAACTCGTCTTTGACGTCTACCGGGCAGACTGGGATGCAACGCCCGCAGGTGATGCATCGCGCAGGGTCAATCAGGCGTGGGGCGGTAGTGACGGTGGCCACGAAATCGCCGGCCTTGCCCTCAAGGGCCGTCAACTGACTGTCCAGAAACACCTGCACCTGCGGATGAACGAAGCCCCGCCTGAGGCAGAAGGACGACACCCCTTCGCTTGGCACCGCCGGTAGCATCTGGCAAAAACCGCAGTCGTCCGTGGGAAATTGCCTGTCCAATTGCAAGACTTTGCCACCGATGGAGGAAGACCTTTCAATCAGATAGACAGGCACCCCCATGTCGGCCAATTCGATGGCGGCGCGAATGCCCGCCACCCCTGCGCCCACTACTAATGCCGCTCCCGCCTTCTCCTTTCGCTCTGCCACTTCTGTGTCCCTTGCGGTTGGTGGTAAGACTGATCCTAACTCTCTGCCTAGCCAACGGCTGCGGGCACCACTTTGGCCAGGACCTCATCGGGCCGCACCTTGTTCAAGCGGAAACCGAGGTCCTTGGGGTCATAGCCCATGGCCAGGCCCAGCACCTGTGGGTAGAAAAAGACCGGCAAGCCGATTTCGCGTTGCAGCTGCTCCTCCACTTTCTTCTGGTTGTCCTCGTAGAGCACACTGCAGAAGGGACAGATGGAAACCAGCGCGTCGGCCCCGGCATCGCGCAGCTCGCTGAGCTTCATGCCGG
Source organism: bacterium (assembly GCA_037445575.1). Lineage (GTDB taxonomy): Bacteria > Zhuqueibacterota > Zhuqueibacteria > JANLFK01 > Oleimicrobiaceae > Oleimicrobium. Next base: position 6,110 of record JBBIKH010000183.1, on the reverse strand, counting down.
AGAGCCGCAAAGCGGTGGATTGCTCTACGCCGAGAATGGCCCCGCCGCAACAGTACTTTTTCGTCTCGTAGCGGACCACTTGCGCCCCTGTAACTGCCACAAGCTCGTCCAGAGACGACGACGCCTCCGGGTCGTCAAAAGCGTCATAGTTCCCTTTGGGGCGCACAAAGTGGCAGCCATAATGGGGCGCAAGCTTCAAGGCCGTCAACGGCTTGGTCACTCGCTGGCGAAGGTTTTCCACCCCATAGTCCTCGTACAGGACCCGAGCAAAGTGCTTCACCTTCACGCTGCCGCGGTACTGGCGATTGATCTTGCGGAGGGAGCGGTTCACCTCCCGAAGCAAGGCCGGATGCTGCTGAAGCTCGAGATTGGTCTCGGTGAGCACCGCCGAACAGGCACTGCACAGGCAGCACACATCCAGGCCCTGTTCCTCAGCAACGGCCAGGTTCCGCGCGGCCATCAGCAGCGTTGTGCGGGCATTGGTGGACTTGACGGGGAAGCCGCAGCAAGAGAACTCCTCCAGGTCCACTAATTCAATCCCCAGCCCGGCGGCGATGGTGCGCACTGCCAGCTCATAGTTCTGGCTGCGGATGGGCACCGTGCAGCCCAAAAAGAGGGCGTATTTCATGGTTGCGAAACCTCCGCGGGTTGCGCATACTTGTCCATGCCCGTCATGCGGAAGATCTCCTGCACCTCAGGGAACATCTTCTTGACCGGCGGCAGACCCAAGCGTTGGCGCTTCTTGTTGTCAAAGTCCTCAACCTCGTAGAGGCGGCCGAACCTTCCCACCAACTCCGCCTATTGGCGGAAGGTTGGATGGAGATAACCCTGCCGCGCAGCAATGTTCTTCACCGCCGTCATGATGTCGGTCACCCGCACCCCTTGCGGACAGCGGTCCGAACAGGTGTAGCAGCCCGAGCAGAGCCAGATAAAGTCGCTGCTCAGCACTCGTTCCCGCATCCCCAACAGGATCATGTGGACGAGCTGCCTCGGGTTGTAGCGCACATCCACTGCGTGCACCGGGCACGCAGCCGTGCAGGTGCCGCAGGCGAAACAGCGGGCGATGAGCTCGCCCCCCGGCTCCTGCGCCACTTCGCGCCAAAAGTTGGGGGTCAGCTCTTCAAACCTGGTAATCCGCTTCTTAGTGGTGACCTTGGCCACGGACACCCTCCTCCTCAGAGCGGTGGCGCTCACCGCGCATTCATGATTGCCGTGGAAAAGTCCTCCGGAGTCACCCCGGGGGTCTCCACTTCTCGCTCGTCGCAGAACTCGCCCACGCGCTGGATAATATCCTCAGGCTGCCGCTTCACGCCCTTGAGGGAGTTCTCCAGGCCGGCCAGCTCTTCTTTCGGGTAGAAGGTAAAGTCCCCGGAGATGCCCAGATCCTTGATCCGCTCTCGTTCCACTTCCTGCACGGTACGGATCAAACCTCCCGGCGCCTTGTGGATGCCAAAGGAGATCTCCACCCCTTCGCGGATCTTGACGCCGGTGGCCACGCGCGGCGTCTTCTTGAAGAGGAACTCTGGAGAATTGAACTCCTTTTCCAAGCGCGCCATGGTCGCCCAGAGCTCGCTGGTCATCTCCGCCGATTCCAGCGGCCCCACCAGCCGCTCAAAGTGCCGCACCAGAGCACGTTTGATGTCCTCGCGCGGGGGAGGTGTCCCCAACTCGCGCTTCATCGTCGTCAGATTCTCTTCCATGCTCTTAAAGATCTTGTCGCGGAACTTTTCCTCCGGCACCTTGAGCACGCGCACCATGGTCTCATAGTCGAAATCCAGGAGGATGCCACCCACGAATACCATGCAGTCACCGATGTTGGCCCCTCCTTCGCCGGCGATCTTGCGCCCTTCGGCCGTGACGATGTCATTCACCGGCCGGAACCGCGCGTTGATGCCGAACTCGCGGTAGGTTTCCACTGGTGCCTGGGAAAACCATTCGTAGATCTCACTGATCTTCTTGGGAAAATGCGGGTTGGAACGCCGCCAAATGAGTTGGTAGAAGATCTGGTTGCCATCAAGATAGGTGGCACCGCCTCCCACTTCCCGTCGCATCGCCGGGATCTTGACCTTCTCGAGGTATTCCAGGTCAATCTCCTGCTTGGCATCCTGGAAGTAGCCGATGCTGACCAGGGGGTCCTGTGGGGAGACGATGACCAGGCTCTCCACACCCATGCGCGCCAGGGCGTGGAAGATGAGCATGGAGTTTTGGCCGGGGAGTTTGTCCAAGTAGAACAGTTGCATAGCATCACCTTCCGTTTCTGTCCATGCCAAAGGAAGCGCCAGGCTGACGGGCCAACAGGGCGTGCGCGTCAAACCCGCTCCGGCTCACGCTCCTGCCGACCGCAGCGCGTCCCACACCAGGTCGGCCACGTCACGCACCACCATGTCCCCCTCCCCGGCTTCTGCCAGCGATGCAGCCCCTTTCTTGAGGGTCTGCTCGCAAGTAGCACACGAGGTGACGATGGTTTTGGCACCTGTAGCCATAGCCTGACGCACGCGGTTGCGCGCCAGTTGTGCCGACAGCTGCTCGTTGGAGGAGAGAATCCCGCCACCGCCACCGCAGCAGCGCGTGGTGTTCTTGCTCTTGCCCATCTCCTTGACTTCTGCCCCAATGGCAGAGAGGACTCGTCGCGGCTCCTCCACCACCTTTGCCCCGCGGGCCAAGTCACACGGGTCATGGTAGGTGACGGTCACCTCCAGCTTTTTCACTTTGTCGGCGGGCAACTTTTCCGCCACAGCCTGCAGGAAGTGGCGGGTGGGGATACCATACTCCTCCTTGAGGAAGACCGTGCAGGTGGGACAAAAGGTGATGGTCGGCTCTTTGGCCAGCATCTTGGCCAACCGCTCCTTGTGCTCCTCGAACTTGTGTACAAATCCCAAGGAGACCAGGGGGAAGCCACAGCAGATTTCCTCCTGCACCTTCGGCTTGATGCCAATCATCTCCAGAATCTTGAGGTACTTTTTCACCTTGTTGGGGCGAGCAAGGAACTGACAGCCGATAAAGACCCGCACCTCACCCGCCTGTTTGGGCAACATCACTTCCTGATCGCCAAAGATGTTCCCAGAGGCCATCACATTGTCGGCCAACATGATCTGGCCGGGGAAGGCCAACCCCATGTCCACCAACTCTGCGCGGGAGTAGCGCACAATCTGGGGCACCTTGACTTTGGATGGGCACCGCCGTTCGCAATCGCCGCACATGGTGCACTCGAAGATTCGCTGTGCGACACTCTCATCGGCCTGAATCTCGCCGGTGAGCATCCCGTAGGCAAGGATGTTGCGGCCCCGCGCCGAGGTGCCATCCCATAGGATCTCATCAAACGGCGGACAGACGTTCTTGCAGTACCCGCACAGGGTACAGGTAATGAGCTCGTTCAGCCACGGTTTCAGATATTCGCCTTTCATTGCGACACCTCCACGGGGTACCGTAGGTGAGTGATGAACCCATTTTCCCATTCCTGGATCTTGTGCGGGTTCATGATGTTGTTGGGGTCCAAGGCGCGCTTGACCGCTTTCATGGCGGCGATCAGGCTGGCGCGTTCCTGGCGGAAGTACGGGGTCTTGGTAATGCCGATGCCGTGCTCGCCAGTCACCGTGCCGCCCAGCTCCAGCACGATGTCATAGATCTCCTGCACAGCCTTGTCCGCCTGCCGCCAGTGATCCGGGTTGGTGGGGTCCATGAGCACCTTGGTGTGCAAGTTGCCGTCACCGGCGTGGCCATAGGCAGGGATCTCGATATCGTAGCGGTCCGACACCTCCTGAAAGCGCACCACCGCCTCCGGCACCTTGGAGATCGGCACCGACATGTCATCGGCCAGCATCACGGTGGCGTACTCCTTGCGCAAGGCGCTCAGGGAGGGGATCATCTGCTTGCGCCCTTTCCACAGCTCCTCAAGGCGCTTTGGGTCCTCGCTAAAGTCCATGGAGACCGCATTGTTTTTCTTGCAGACCTCGGTCACCTTGGCCAGCTCTTCGCGGACCGCCTCCAGGTTGTTGCCGTCCACTTCGATGAGGAGGATGGCATCAACCTCCGGCAGGCCCAGACCGGTGGCCTTGTTCACTGCCTTGATGCAGGTGGCCGACATCAGCTCCATGTTCGAGGGCAGAATCGGCACGGCGATGATATCGGATACGGGCTGTCCCGCCTCCCGGATGTGGCCAAATGCCGCCACGCACCCCGCGCGATAAGCAGCCAAAGGCACCAGCTTGAGCGTGATCTCGGTCACGATCCCCAAGGTACCCTCGGAGCCTACGAAGAACTTCTCAAACTGGTAGCCGCTCGCGCCCTTGACCGAGCGGGCTCCACACCGGGCGATGTCGCCCGTGGGCAACACCACCTCCAGCCCCAGGACCACATCGCGCGTTGCCCCGTACTTGAGGGCCTTGTCGCCGGAGGCATTGCAGGCGACCATGCCGCCTAGGGTGGCAGCTTCACTGCTGGCCGGCCCCGGAATGAAGAACTTGTACTTCTTGAGAGCGGCATTGAGATGGTCACACACTACCCCTGGCTCCACCACGCAAATGAGGTCTTCAACGCAGATCTCTTTGATCTTCTTCATCCGCTGCAGGTCTACCACTACCCCCTTGTCGATGGGGACGGAGTGACCGCAAAGGGCTGTGCCTGCGCCCCGCGGCACCACCGGAAACTTGAACTCGTTGGCCAACTTGACGATTTGCGCTACTTCTTGCGTGTTGATGGGCTGCACCACCACGTCGGGCACTTCGCGGTGGATGCCACCGTCAAAGGCGTAGACGTAGCGCTCGGCAATGCTGGTCTTACAGCGGTCCTCGCCCACGATCCCCTGCAATCGCGCGATGACCTCTTTCTTGAGCGCCATAACCTCTCTCCTCTGCTTCGGTTCTCAGCGCACCCGAATCTTACGACAGTAGTGGGACGGTAATGCTGCCGTCCATGAGAAAGATCACCTGGCAGTCGGGGCCTTTTTCTGCCAGAGCCGCGTCAACGGCCTGCTGCACACTGTGGAAGGGGCGAATGAAAATCGCCTGCAGGTCCGCGTCCGGCAGATCGGTCACCGCCCACACCTGCGCCCAGGTGTTGATTTCCGCCATCTTGGCTGCCTTATGGTAGCCGAGTTTGAACTCGCTGCCGATTCTCTCAATGGTCGCCTGCGGGGAGTCAGAACTGGAAAGCAGCTCGAAGAAGGTGCGCTCCCCGATGCCGGTGCGACATTTGGACACCATGATGAGAATCCCGCCCTCTTTGAGGGCCAACTTGCCGTTGTCCAATGCCTTCTGCGATTGGTACAGATCAACATCCATCGGGTATGGGGCGACAGAAACCACCACGTCCGCCTTGGCGCGAATCTTGACGGCAAAGACCTCATTTGCCTTATCGATGCAGGCTCGGAAGGAGGCGTGGAGATCCCCTGCTGCCGCTGCGTAGATACGGCGCTCGCTGTCCAAGACCGTCTGGATGGAAAAGATCTCCTTGTCGGCAATGCTGCGCAAGGCATCGATCATGTCCTCGTGGACCGGGTTGCCCTCCAAGGCCAAGGCCTTTGCCTCCAGCCGCAATGCATGCTTGTGGTTCTGCTCGATGGTGGCATAGGAGGCGATGCCGGGCAGGAACGATTTGCGCCCGCCGGTATACCCGGCAAAGTAGTGAGGCTCCACAGACCCGATGATGACGATCTTGTCCGCCTCCACCCCCATGCGGTTGACATACATCTCGGTGCCATTGACCGAGGTGCCGATGTGCACCATGTCCTCCTGCTTGCGACAGTCGTGGACGTAGATGCGGTCTTTTAAATAGGGGTAGTGGCGGCCGAAGATAAAGTCGTACTCCTCCGCAGTTGGCGCGCGATGCACACCGGTGGCTATGAGGAATCGGCTCTTGGCGAGGGGGATTTTCGGCTGCAGGATATCGAGAATCTTCGCAGTGGGGGTCGGGCGGGTACCGTCGTTGACGATAAAGAGCACATCGCGAGCGTCGCTGAGAAACTCGTCGAACGGGCGCGACTGGAGCGGGGAGGAGATGGCCGCCATGAGCGTCGCCATCTCATCGCCGACCTCGACCGAGTTGGGATGAAGCACGTGCATCACGTGACGGTCGGCGATTTCCACATGCTGCGCCTCTTTGCCGTAGGGGAT
>JBBIKH010000182.1:0-7237 GCA_037445575.1 bacterium | reverse complement strand
GTTGACCGGACCAGTGATTCCCCACAGGGATGTATCGTCCACCCAGGAGGCCCCCAACAGCACGAAGCGTCGACGGGTGTTCGGCAGGTAACCAATATCCTCCAAGAACTTTTGGTCTTCCTCGGTGAAATCAAGGTAGTCGCGGTCGATACCCATAAAGCCGGCGCTAAAGTCGATGCGCCGGTAACGCGACAGGGGCAGGCTAAGGTAAGCACTCAGGCCGTAATTCCGGTCGCGGATCACTCCCAGATCGTACGAGAAGAAAAAGTAGGCATTGTGGTAGCCGCCCACACCGAGGTCCCATCGGTGGGGAAGGTAGAAGTAGGTGACCATGTAGTCGGAGTTGCGAAAGTCGTAAAAGAGATTGGTGTAGATGTTGATGCGATGGTTGCCCAGCACATCCGACAGGGCCAGCTGGGTCGTCCCCTGGACGCCGAAAAACTGGCTGTACTCGGCCGTGCCGTAGATAATGTCGGGGGAGAACTTGACTTGGTAGTCGTGCACACGAAACGCGCCCGTTTCCGTCCTGATCTCCGCCGAATCCAGAACCACCCTCTTCTCTTCCGGCTCGAAGTCGATCTGGCCGTCGGCGAACTTTTCGTCGAACACAAAGTTGCGATACTTGTTCTCTTTCTCCTGCGGGCGCAGGCGGAGGTCGACCACCCGCGTGCGCTCGGTCTCCCGCTTCTCCCTGTCCTTCTGCTGCTGTTCCATTACTCTCGTGAACAAGGCGGTAGGGGCAGGGCTGACCGTGTGCGGCTTGATTTCCAGCGGATTGCTGAGCAGATAGAGGTTATAGCCACCATTGTAAAAAGAGGTAAACGCCAGCCGCGTGCCGTCGCCGCTCCAGGTAGGTTGAAATGCGCCGGTAAGTACATCAGTGATCGCCCACTCCTCACCCGTGGATAGCTCCTTTAGGTAGAGGTTGGTGATACCTGTGCGGTCGCTGGTAAAGCCCACATACCTTCCATCCGGGGAAAAGACCGGAGTGCGCTCCACAAAGTCCGTGGCCGTCAGCCTGGTGATTGCCCCGTCATCCACCGAAAGCTCATAGATGTCAAAGTTCTTGTAGGCGATCTCATGGATCTTCACGTCGCCCGCAAGCGTGGGGTCAACATAGGGTCCGCGATCGCTGGCAAAGACGATTCTCGTGCCGTCCGGCGACCACGACGGCTCCACGTCGCTGAAACGGTCATCGGTGAGCTTGCGGAGGGCTTCGGTCTCCAGGTCTACTACGTAGATGTCACTCTGCCCGTGGTAAGTGCCCGTAAAAGCAATGCGGCTTCCGTCAGGGCTCCAGCTTGGGTTGAAAGCACCATCCAAGGCGAAGCTGAGGGTGCGCACGATCTTCCGCTGCTTGACGTCCACGATGTGCAGCACGTCGCCTTCGCCAGCTTTGGACCCGAAAACGATCTGCTCGCCGTCCGGTGACCAGCTGATGTTTGGCCCCTTCAGCCAGTGCAGCTCCTCCAGGTTCGCCGTTTTCTGCCCACTGACCAATTTGGCCAGGATCTGGCCGTCTACTGCACTCATCAGATAGACATCGAAGTAGTCGGAGCGATCCGACAGGAAGGCGATCTTGTCACCTTTCGGGCTCAGCGCAGGGCTGGTGTTGACGAAATTGCGGTCCTTCTTGTGGTCGGTCAGACGCTTGGCGATGTCCTCCGGCTCGCGGTGCGATCCGATATCCGGCCAATAGAGCTCCTTGACCCACTTCTGCCAACGCTTGGACAGATCCTTGACGTTAACCCCCACCGCCTGTTTCACTCCGCGGTCAACGCTCTTGTTGACTTTGATCTTACCCAGCAGCTCGCCGATCTTCTGCCCGCCGTACCTGTCGCTGATGAACAGCAGCACCGACTGACCGCCCTTGTAGGCCAGAAAGCCGCTCAACATCTCGATTTCTGGAAGGTAGCCGTTAATCGCGGCATCGCGCATGTACATGTCGGACTCAAAGTCCCAGCCGCGGCTCTCGTACTCGGCCAGCCCCTCCACAAGCCAGAGGGGCAGCTGCAGGCGGGTCAGGCCGGTGATGATCGACTGCACGCCGCTGCCATAGACCATCTGTAACATCACCGCATGCGTCAGCTCGTGGTGCACCACATGGCGCAGTCGCTCCCACTCCCCATCATACGGCACCACCACCCGATTCTTGAAAAACTCGGTGAACCCACCCACTGATTCCTCAGGCGGCGACAGGTCAACGTTAGTCTGACCAAAGTCGTTGTGGGAATTGTGCACGATGATGGTGATACGATCGGTGAGCTCGTAGCGAAAGTCCTTCTTCAGGGACTGGTAGCTCTGCTCGGCCACTTCAGCGGCAAATTCGGCGATGCGCTGCCCCCCTTCCGTGAAATAGATGTTAAAGTGCTCCGACTGCAGGTACCGCCATTTGAAATTGGTGTACTGCACCTTGTTTTTGCCAAAGTATTGGGCGGTCGCACTCGCGACTTCCAAGGCCAAAAGGCAAGCAACTGCAACGATGCGTATAGCTCTCATTGTCAGACTCCTCAGCTACCATGTGGCCACGTATTTGTGCGTTCCCTCCGGTTGGGTGGTAAATTGCAACTACCCTGCCAGTCGGAGAGACCGCTTATCCAGCACCATTTCCACCCTCGCCGCGCTGGCAGCGCACATTTTGTGGCCACACTTGCAAAAAAGCTTGCCGCACCTGCGGCGGCCTCACTCGTATTGTACCAAATCCCCGACTAAGAATCAAGCGGAAATTGCCGATGCACGGAAGATCAGCCGTCACCCACAAGCACAGACGTTTCTCCTCCCGTGACCTCGGCGCATCGGAGGCGGTTTTTCTACCCCTTGTACCTGCGGCACACGATGGCAGTTCCTCGCCTCTGTCACGTCTCGCCCTTGGTACACACTCGCCTGCTGGCCAACCGACGCTGCTGCCTTCCCAGCACTCTCTCCTGGGCTCGATCCAGCACCTCACTGTTTGCCCCAACCTCGTGCTCCCGCTGCTGCCGCCGTCGCCAGAAAACTGGCAAACTGCGATTACGACGTCAATCACCAGTCTCGCAGGACAGCCCTGCGCGCATGCGCCTCAACTTGTTGTGGCCAAACAGAGGGATGTAGCCTAAGTACTGCGTTTGGCCGAAAACGAAATACAACACGCTTGCGTAAGACTCGCACGTGCGCCGGAAGGTGCAGCGTGAGGAAAAACTCTTGACGGCGAGTGAGCGCTGCACTATATTTTCAGTGTCGAATCGGAGTGGAATACGGACACACGGATGGAGGACACTCATGGCACGGAGCAAGAGCAAGCAGAAACGCCGTCGAATGAAGCTACAGCAGAAACGAAAGGCCCGGAAGAAACGCGCCAAGGCGCTGAGGGAGGCAGCCCAACAGTCCGAGTCGGCTTGAGGAGGAGCCAACAAGATCGCAGCGCAGCGATCCTTTCCGTCCATGCCGGTTTTCTCTGCTTAGGCTAAGTAGCGAGCGGAGAGCGGGGAGGCGGGGCTGCGCGCTCGCCCCAGGATCGAGATCTGGACCATGGCCAGAGGAAGCGAGCACCAGTGCACCCCAGAGGGTGCGCCGGAAAGGAACCGGTGGACTTTTGTGCTTGACGCGGTGCTTTTTTTTTATCTTTAGGCCGGAAGCCGCGCGCGGGAGAGGCTGTCGGAAAAGCCCGGTCAAGCACTCGGCCGGTGTAAAGGAGGTGATCCCCATGCGCACCCTTATGTTTTGCGTATGCGGCGTGCTCGCCCTGGTGCTCGGTTGCTCTCGCGAGAAAGCGGCGCCCCTGTCCCCCGAAGCGAGCACTACCGCACCTGCAGGCGTGGTGGAGCCAAGCAGGGGTGGCACGGCTGGCTACGGTGGGGCGAGCAACGCTGAAGAGACGGAATTGATCGAATGGGAAGGCCAGCCGTACGCCATCGACTACGGCTCTGAGACAACTGAAGTACACCCCCGTGTTGACCCTACTCTCCGTTTCCGGGCCTGGAGCGAGATCTCTCTGTTCGGAGGGGAGCACGTTCCCATCTCTTGCATAAGCGTAACGAGTAAGGTCGAGTACCGTCCGTATGGCGACCCCAAGCCCTTTCGGGATCTCGAGACCCGCACCAAAAGGCAATATAACTGGTGGTGGGTCGAGTTGAACTGGGAAAGGTCCATGCCGTTCGCCTGGGAGGCACAGATGGCCTCTGAGCACGGGTGGCTGATAAAACCCCGCTACCCCTGGTTCACGAGGACTTCCAGCGCGGGCCCCGTGGTGGCGCACGAGCCGATGCGTATCCTCCCGTAGCGGAGGCGCCGGCGGGGCCGAACGCGGCCTCACCACTTATGCCCGCTCGCGGCTTCCTGCGGTGCTGACGGGCGCAAAGAGCCAGGCGCCCCACAACGTACCTTGGACGAGAAAGGCGAGGGGAATTCGCCGGGGAGGCGAAGATGAGCACCATGACTCTGTGGAGCCGTTGGCTGGCGATGGCTGTACTTCTGGCCGGCTCCGTGGCGCCAGCGCAGCAACTTCAGGGTCCCCAGTGGTCCTATATAGAGATAGTGGATAGCACGCTCCTCTGGCCCATCTACCCTCACATCGCCGTGGATGAGGACGGGGGCCTGCACCTGGTGGTCCTGGATGACCCCGAAAGCGACAACTTCTCTCAGGACGTACTCTACTATTTGCGGCCCGAAGGCGATGGCTGGCACCGGCAGATGCTGTTCCGCGACCCGGTGCGCAGGATAACCAGCATCGGCTTTGGGTTCGACGACCAAGGGCTGCTGCACCTCGTGGTCGGCATCACAAACGACACCCTTGGGGTGACAGATCGATTCGAGAACCTGTACCACATGACCTGCCAACAGGGCACCTGGACGGAGATGAGGAAGATTTATGGTCCAGGGAAGTGCCAGGACCTCGACTTCTGTACCTTGCCTAATGGCCGAGTGGCCATCGCCTGGACAGATAGGGTCCCATCCCGGACCACTTTGTGGAAGCTATGGGGAAAGGGCCGCTGGGGGCCGACGCAGGCCGCGCTGACGTACTTTTCCCCCAAGGGCAGCGGAGTGTCCAACTTCGGCCGCCTGGCGAGCGGACCAGGAGATACCCTGCACCTAGCCTTCTTTGGGGAACCACGGGGTTCGATATGGTATCCCTGCATCTACTACACCTGCACCAAGCTAGGTGGGCAGTGGAGCCCCCCGAGCGAAGTCTACTTCAATCCCAAGGTGGAGTACGATTGGCCGGTGTTTGCGGTGACGCGCGACGGTTGCCGTCACCTGTTCTGGGTGGTGGATTATGACCGAAATATCTTTCCCGATCAGATAATATACAGCTCTTCCCGGGATGGCCGCTCCTGGTCTGTGCCTGCACGGCTTAGCCACCACGCCCTCACCAACCTCCCCTTTCATTATCCATGCTTGTTGCGCGTGGTGGGCGACAGTTCCGGCATGCTCCACACCATGTGGCATTACGTTGCCTGGCCGAAGGAAGTTGTGTACTGGTATCGCTGCGGGCGGGAGAGCGATTGGTCGCCGCCCGTGCCTGTCTTTCCTGATGGCGGCGACCTTACATCATTTGATCTTTTCGTCGACGCGCACAATCGTCTCCACTTCGTCTGGATCACCACCCAAGAACGCGACTGGGGAATTACTTCGCCGCTTTGGCACGCGGTGGCCCAGTTGCCGACCAGCCCGGTGAGGGCCGAACCCTTGGAGCGGGGCCCGCAAACTCCCTTCATTTCCGCCCAGGCGTGGCCGAACCCCTGCAACGACCGCCTCGCCATTCAGCTTGTTCTATCCCAGCCGTGCCTGGTGACCGTGCAGCTCTACGACCTGGCAGGGCGCTGCGTGCGCGTCCTTGCCGAGAAGCGGCCCTCAGCAGAGAGCAGGGCCTTGCTTTGGGACGGTTGCGATGAGCAAGGGGTCCCCCTCCCCTCAGGGGTGTACCTCTACCGCGTGGTAGCCGAGCAGGGCGACAAAGACCGACAGCCTCAGGTAGTTACCGGCAAAGTGTCTCTGGTGCGATGAGCCTTTACTGGGAAGTACTCGGTCGCGGAGGAACAGGGTTGAATAAGGGGTTGACAAGAAGTTTTTTTTTTTCTAAATTGCGGGCGGAGAGGAGGGCGGCGGAAAGCGCAACCAGATGGGGAGGGACCATGGTGCGAGTCGTGCGGATACTTCTAGTCTGCTGCGCTGGGCTGCTCACGCTGTGCGAACGGGCCGAGCGCAACCCACTTGCTCCGGGACCTTCTGCCCAGGCGGAGCTTGAACAAGGGCCTACAGGCTCGGGGCAAGCATCACAGGTCCGAGGGCCCGCCGAGTCCGGTCAGGCGGCGCCAGGAGCACAACAAGCGGGTGCCGCGGAGCTCGAGGAGGAGCAAGGGTGGGCCTACCACCAGATCTTTGACATCACGAAACCTTATCAACCGCCCACCCTGCAATTTGTGGCCGCGACGGGAATCGGCTACGAAATCGACAAGCTCAGGAATGACCTCACGGTTTGGTGGAGTCCGCTGGACAGGGAAGAGTGGCGCCTAGAGGGGACGATGACGGAAGAGTGTCAGCGGTGCACGGAGCTATGGACGACATGGGAGGTTTCCAAGCCCTTTTCCTGGAAAGGAAAGTCCCGGAACAAACACCAGTGGTTTGACTATCGGAACAAGCGTGTCTGGTCTGTAGAGACGGAAAGAGGGCCCAAGGAGGCCCGCTGGATAATCGACAGAGTCCAACCGTAAGTCCTGTGGGGCGAGAGCCGCTCCTGGGAGCAGAAGCTCAAACAAAGTGACCGCCAGCCCTCCTCAGCCATTCCCAGGAGGTAGCCCCCTCGAGGCAGAGAAGGAGGCAGCTATGCAAAGGGGAAAACGAGCAAGGAGCGCTCTGAGCCTGCTTGTGGCCGCGACCCAAGTTGCCCTGTTGGGGGTGGCGATGGCTCAGAGCAGCGGCGGGCCGCAATGGTCTGTGCCGGAAGTAGTGGCGCGGGACCTCCGCATGCCGTGGCTGTTGCAAGCGGCAGTGGATTCGAAGGGCCAGCTCCACGTCGTGGCAACTGATGACTATGACGGCGACTGGATGCCGGAGGGCATACGCTACTGGGTCGGACATGACGGGATGTATCGCCAGTGCGCCGAATTCGTTCAGGATTCACTGCTGGAGATCCTTGAGCTGAGCGCCGCCCTTGACGAACATGACGTCCTCCACCTGCTCTGGGCGGGAACTGATCGACGCATGCCCACCTTTGCACCCAGCCGCGTCTTTTACTCCCGGTGCGCTGGCGAGTCCTGCA
>JBBIKH010000181.1:0-7282 GCA_037445575.1 bacterium | reverse complement strand
GGCGGCCGGTTCCAGCCCCGCCAGGCGCTGGCGCAGCTCTTCCGCATGTGCGGTCAGTGTCTGGCCCTGCGCGGTGAGCCCTTCCAGCTGTGCCGACAGGTGCTCCAGTTCGCGTTGGGCCTGTTGGAGTCGCTCCTGCATTTGGCCTTCTTGCACAGCGATCGCCTGCTGGCGTTCGCGCAGCGAGCGGGCCCGGGCCTCGGCGTCGGGAGTGAGAGCCATCGGCACAGACCTGTCCCAGGCGCAGCTGACAGTCGGCAACTGCTCGCTCGCGCTCCTTGAGAAGATTGCGCAGGTCCATTTCCTCGCGGTTGCCGGATGCTATCTCCGCCGCCAACTGCCTGTCCCGACGGGCCAGCTCTTCCAGCGAGGCGGCAAGCGTGTCCATCAGGCGCGTGACCTCATCGAGCTGCTGCCGGCGGCCCAGTAGCCCTACCTCCTGGTGGCCGGCCGAGCCGCCCCGCACCATTCCCGCTGCAGTGAGGCGCTCACCCGCAAGGGTCACCAGATCATAGCCGTGAGCAGCAGCCGCGGCATGGAGGGTGGACGCCGCCTCCAGCTCCCTGACCACCGCCGTGGTCCCCAACAGTGCGGTGACGAGTGGCCGATAGGCCTCGTCGCATTGCACCAACTCATCTGCCCAGCCGAGGAGCTGGTCGGCAGGCAAGGCGCGGCGCGCAGGTGTCGGCAAACGCAGATCGGCCAGGGGGACAAACCAGGCCGCTCCCTGCTGCTCGCTGCGCAAGAGGGCAACCCCGCGGAATGCCATAGCTCGGTCGCGCACCACCAAATAGTTAAGCGCCTCACCCAACACGGCCTCGATGGCCTGGCGATACCGCTCGTCCACGGCAAGCAGGTCCGCCAGGGTACCCATGGCCCGAAAGTCCTCGTTGGGTCGCGTCAGGAGGAGTTGGACGCTTGCCGGCTGGTCTTCGTGGCTCTGCAGCAGGCGGCGCAAGAGCTCTGCACGATCCCGCGCGCGTTCCAGCTGTGCCTGGGTGCTCAACTGCTGAGCGCGGAGTTCCTCACGGGCCTGGCGCAAAGTGACAAGCTTGTGCTGTGCCGCCTGGAGCTGCGCTACTGCCTCTTGTACCGCCTCGCGCAGGCGAGCCAGGTCCTGGGAGTGCGCTTGCAGTGTGCTCTCCAGCTCGGCCAGCGTTTGCTGGTTCTGGTTACGTTCCGAAGCCAGGGCAGCCGTTCGTTCGTGCAATGCTGCCTGCTGTGCCGTCGTGCGCTCCACTCGCGCCCGTGCCTCCGTAAGCTCCTGTTGGTGCTGGCGGACAGCCAGTTCGGCCGCGCGATACTCCTGCCTTAGGGCCTCCACTTCTGCCGTCTGCTGTTGGTGCCGGAGGCGGGCCTGCTCATACTCCTGCTGGGCTTGCGCCACCAGTTGTTCCGCGCGGGCCCGGCTTTGTTGCTGCTCGGCAAGATGCGCCTGCAGGCGTTGCAGCCGTTCCGCCAATTCCGCGGCATCGCGCTGGAAAAGCTCCGCGCGGTCCTCCGAGGCACGAATCTGCTCCCGACCTACGAGTACCTCCTCCTCGTGGGCCCGCAAGGCGCTGACCACCTCATTGAACTGCTGCTGCGCATGCCGCAGCTGTTGCTCCTGGGCGATGAGCTGGGTCTTTGCCTCTTCCAGCTCTGCCTCCAGCCTGCCCAGCTTGGCGGACACCGCCTCGCGCTCCTGGCGACGGGCTGCCAGCTCCTCCTGCAGAGGCGCGAGCTGCTGACCATAGTCGGTCAGGCGCTTGGTGGCCAGCTTCAACTCTAAGTCTCGCAGTGCCTGCGCGACCCGCTCGTAGCGCTGCGCCCGCTGCACCTGGCGTTGCAGCGACCGCACGGTCTTTTCTACCTCGGCAATGATGTCCTCAAGCCGCTGCAGATCCTTTTCGGTTGCCTCCAGCTTACGATAGGTTGCCTTGCGCCGCTCCTTGTACTTGGTGATGCCAGCCGCCTCATCAAACACCCGCCGCCGCTCCTCTGCCTTGCCGTTGAGCAGCGACTCCACCATACTCAGTTCAATGACCGAATAGGCGTCGGGACCCATGCCCGTGTCCATGAATAGGTCATTGATGTCCTTCAGACGGCAGACAGACCCGTTCAAGAGGTACTGGCTCTCGCCGGACCGGAACAGGCGTCGTGTGACCACCACTTCGCTGTAGTCGATGGGCAAGACGTTTCGGGTGTTCTGGATGGTGAGCGAGACCTCGGCCATCCCCAACGGCTTGGCCGCTTTGCTTCCCGCAAAGATGACATTTTCGATCTTCTCGCTGCGCAATACGCCGGCCTTCTGTTCGCCAAGCACCCAGCGAATGGCATCGACGATGTTACTCTTGCCAGAGCCGTTGGGGCCGACGATGGCCGTGATCCCGGGATTAAAGACCAGGGTTGCCTTTTTGGCGAACGACTTGAAGCCCAAGATTTCCACTTGGGAAAGAAACATGCGCTGTTCCTTGTGAAGAGTTTCGGTGACGCGTAGCGCGGCCGGCCCCTGCTGTCTGGGCCTCCATTCTTGCGCGTGCTAATGTACGATGAAATCCAATACAAAATCAAGGGGTTTTTTGGCGGGGAAGAGGTGGACAGCGGCACGCCCCTCGAAACATCCCTCTTCAGGCCGATCATGGTAGTGTCAGCATCCGCCGGAGGGAATAGGTACGTCTTGAGTTACCTGGCACAAAGATCCAACTGGACCACGCGGCTGACCTCGCATGGCTTTGCGCGCTGCCAGCGCAGGGGGTAGCTCCTTCGCCTTCCTTGGCCACCTCAACGACCTGCCACATGCCGGTCAGGGTCGTTCGGCGGCGATTGTCCTTGGGTGCGAGCGCGGCCGCTGCATGCTTTCCCTCGCGGCAGCTGGGGTCCAAGGCCGCTCATGGCGCTTGTGGCAAAGTGCGCAGGGCGCCCCCTTGCCCACGGCTTTGGCGGTCTTCGGCGAAGATTGCCCTCCCGAGTGTTGTAGAGCACACCGTGCTGTCGCCCGCGTGTCCCAAGCAGGTGCAGCGCGCCCATCCTCTCGGCACAGGCAGGCTGGACTCCTGCTGGGCGGCTTCTGGTGCCGTGGAAAAGGAGGGGAAAAGAGGGGAAGAGTGGGGAAGAGATGCGGAAAAGCGGGCAGAGAGGGGACGAGTGGGGAAGACAGGCGAAGAGACGGGAAAAGAGGGGAAGAGAGGGGAAAAGACGGCAAGACTGGGGAAAAGAGGAGAAAAAGGGGGAGGTGGGGCTTCTGCTGGAGGACCGAGCTTGCAGTGGAAAGGCAGAGGAGGTGTCGCCCACTGTTTCCCATGACGGCAACGACCACCGCCCCCCAGAGCCAGCGGACGAGTCCTGGCCTGGGAGCTTGCTAGAGGAGGATAGTCCCAATCAGAGCGTTGGCGCTGGCAAGGGGGAAAGAGCGCAAGCCAGGCTGCGAATCACTCTCATGTTCCTTTTGAGGTAACTGCGGAAGGTTGCCAGCAGTTCTTCAATTGCCCGCTTCTCGTCGTGTCCGTACCCCAGGACAAGCGCCGCCCTGCCCAAGAACTCTGGATTGATGTTATCGTCTGACGATGCGGTCAGCCGGTAAAGACTGCGTAGGCGCTCAAAAAACTCAGTCGCTTCGTAAAGTGTGCGGAACTCCTGCGCATGCTCAGGAGGGCGTTCCAGCAGGGCGGCAAGGAGCCTCCTGGTCACCGGTTCTTGAAGACGGTATTTGGCTTTGCACATGAGAAGGATCATCTCAATGTCGCGCATCCCGCCGGGGGCCTCCTTGATGTTCCACGTACCGGAGGGTAGCTTGCGCGTTTCACGGTGCCGGGCGCGGATCTCGGCAAGCATCTCTGCGATGTAGTGGTCTGCCCGCTCGTAAACGTGACGCGCGATGATCCGTTCGGTGAAAATCTGCAGCAGCCTGTGGTTGCCCACTACCATCCGCGAGCCCAGGAGCTGCGACTTGTCCACCACCATGGGGCCGTCTCCTCGACTGCAGTATTCATCCAGTTCGTCCATGGTGGTCACATAGTGGCCGAACAGGTCGGCGAACCGGTAGTGTGGCAGGATGCCCCTGCGGATCAGCTGCTGGTTCATGCGGCTTGCGATCTTGTCCCCATAGGCGCGCAGGGCTGGATCGTTGGAATTGAGCAGGAAGAACAGGTCAAAGTCGTCTACGAAGGCCTGTTCCCGCGCCTGGCCTCCGGAGACGAAGAGCGCCAGCAGGTCCCTGGTGCTCACGGTGCTGCCGCGCTCTTCGTCGACCTGAGCCTTGCAGATGTCGAACAAGGTGCGCAAATAGCGATCTGACGACTCGGTGAACTGGGCGCTGACAGTCGCCATCGGCGCTCCCGCAAGGCACAGCAGGGCGAGGCGAAAGAACTCCAGGTCGAAGAAATCGCCAAGCCTCTCCTTCTTGGCAGCGAACGATTCATAGCGGTCCACGTCGCCGTACAGCCCTTCCGCCGACTGTTGCAGTCGCGCTTGATCGTTGAGGAGGCGAATGGTTCCGGGGTGGCGGTCCATCACCCTCAGGAAGAAGCGCCTAAAGTATTCGCTGCTATGAATGTGCAACTGGCAAAGCTGAAGCAAGCGATCGCGCGTGGAGGCGACGTCCGGATCCTTGAGTTCGCCGCGCATCTTTTGTGCAAAAAGAATTCTGTCCTCGACAGGGATCGCAGTGAGGTAGGAGTTGACCAGCTGGGGGTAGTGGTCAAATACGCGCACCATACGCCTGATCTCCTCCGGGTCCCCGGAGAGAATTTCCAAGAAGATGCGGCCCATCTCTTCTGCCAGGCACTCCCTTGGGAGACGGCTGCGGTAGCGCCCCATCATCACCAGCACGGAAAGCATGGCGATGAATGCGTTCTTGCCCCATTCCGCGAAACGCCGCATGAGGCCGCGCTGCTCTTGCTCGTCAAGGGCACAGAGCTCCTGCATCATCGCCACCAAGAGGGCACCTTGCTTTTCCTCAAGCATCTCCAGCACGTCGTCCCAGAACTTGGTGCCGTTGAAGAACTCCAGCTGGCTGACGAATCGCACCGCCAGATTCTCTGGCTGCTGTTCACGAGGAGCGGCCGCTTGCCTGCTGGGGGCGAATACCGTGACCGAGCGGAGGTGCTCGGTCACATGCGGTACCAGCTCCTGGATAGCTCGCTTGGCCTGATCGACGTAGCGGTAATAGTCCACAAGGAGGTGGTGTTCGGCGGAAACGACCCCGGTTCCCACATAGCCCATCGCCCTGGCGACGGCAGCCAGATTGCCCTTTGCCTGTTCTGTCTCCAGATAGATCTCCTCCTCCTGCACCACGAAGAGTTGGTACAGGTAACGGAAGATCTCCAGGAACGTGAGGGACTCCTCCAGGGCCAAGTACATCGACACTCGCGGGGCGTCCCTTTTCCAGAGCTCATACAGGATTGCCCAGCAATTGACCTTGTCGATGCGGAAGATGGTCTTGCCGGCGAACAGGGCCCCCTTGATCATGCGCAAGGCATCGTTCTTGAGGTTGATGCGGTCGGGTTTCACCTGTCGGATCTGCAGGGAGCGAACTTCGCCAAGAATGCCGCGCAGATAGCCCTCGTGGAAGCGGTTGTCGCGCCCGCGTCGATAGTAGTAGCGGCCGGTTACTTTCCTCTGAAACTCGCGGAAGAGCCGGCGGCTCCCGAGGATTGGCGCTGCATTGAGCATTTCGCTGATGATGACAAAGTCGCGGATCTCGGTGTCGAGGAGGGCGCAGTATTCGGGGATTGACGCTGAAAAGCCGGAGCGCCCCACGTGCTCGGAGATGTGCATGTGCAGGCATACGGCGCGCTTGAGCATCTCGCGGCTCAACTTGCTGAGGGTCTTGTTGAGCGCGTACCGCCTGGGGGAACCATCGTCGATCACGCCGATATCCAGGTCGTCCTGGTCGGTGCGGGTGCCCACGCCACAGATCACGAATTCGGGCCGCTCCTCCTGCGGCAGAAACAGCTCCAGCAGCACTTCCATGTAGGTGGCGATCAGGGCCCGCAGTCTGGCCCCCACGTCGAGCATGAACTTTTGGTAGACCTGGAGTCGGTCGTCGCAGGCGGTGAGGTCCAGGGCCAGCACGTCCAGGGCCCGTAGGTTCAGGTGAAGGAACTGGAGGGCGAAGTAGGTGCCGAGGAAGGCCAGCGTTTCTTGTTCGTTACGGCCCTGCGCGCGGACGACATCCATCTCGCGGCGCAAATGGCGCGCCACGGTCCACAGGTGCACCTGGTCGATGGCCGCAGAGCTCTCCAACCTGTCGATGAGCTCTTCCAGGTGAAGATCAAGCAGCCGCAGGTACTTGGTATTGTGGTTGCCCAGCTGGGCGACCCTCTGTCTGAGGCGTTGGAGTACAGTTTCCATTGCGTAGTAGCAAGAGGCCACTTACAAGCCCGCCGACAAGCTGCGGGCCTGGCTCGTGGCCGGAGGTGGCAGATCTACCGCGCAGATGTGCCAGGCGCAGGGGCGACCTCCGCTACTTCTGCTCCTCTTTGATCCGACGTACGCTGTTACTGTGGCACTTGGGACATGCCCGCTCTTCGGTGACCTTGGGGTCGTAGTGCGCCATAAACTCATGTCCACAGCGCAGACACTTGAACTTGGCTTCGGCCATGGCCAAAGGTACCCGTCTTTTACACGGTTACGCAGACGCCGCAGCGGCCGCCACCTCGCGCCTCAGCGGATCATAGTCTTTGAGGATCTCCATGGTCTGGCGGATTTCCTCCAAAGTGACCTTCTGGCGCATCTCCTCCAGTTCGCGCATGACGCGCGCGAACTTTTGGCCCTCCGCGGCGCTAATCCACTCCAGTTGCAGCCGTTCCGGCCGGATGCCCTTCTTTTCCAGCTTGTCCCAGAGCCGTTCCACCCGCCGCTGCGTCCACTGCACGGCATTGATGTAGTGGCAGTCGGCAAAGTGGCATCCGGAAACCAACACAATGGGGGCACCCAGCTTGAACCCGTACCAGACGAACTTTTCGTCCACCCGCCCACTGCACATGGTGCGGATCAGCCGGGCGGTAGGCGGATATTGGAGTCTGGCGGTGCCAGCGTTGTCGCCTCCGGCGTAGGAGCACCAGTTGCAGGCGAAGGCGAGGATCTTCTCCTCGGGCTTCTCGGCCAGGATGGCCTCGATCTGCGCCAGGATCTGCTCGTCGCGGAAGTGGCGCATCACGATGGCATCTTCCGGGCATTCGGCCGCGCATGCCCCGCAGCCGGCGCACGCCGCTTCAATAAATACGGGATACTGCCCCTTCTTGCGGTCTGGCGGGATGATGGCGTGATAGGGGCAGACGCGGCTGCACAGCCCGCAGAA
>JBBIKH010000180.1:0-7365 GCA_037445575.1 bacterium | reverse complement strand
GAAGTTTTTCTCTCCAAGTCGGAAATTGTCTAGAAGTTGAAGGACCTTGGTGTGGATTGACAGCTGCGATGCGGGTTCGGCTGGAGGGGCTTTCCGGGGCCATGGGGGCAAGTCCAGCCATGGCCGTGGTGGGGGCGCTGCTGTGGGGGTTGTTGAGCATTCTGGTCAGCCCCTGCCACCTTGCCAGTATTCCCCTGGTCGTCGGTTTTATCGATGGGCAGGGCGAGATTACCACCAGGCGGGCATTTGTGCTGGCCACGCTGTTTTCCCTGGGCATCCTCACGACCATCGCCCTGGTGGGGGTGGTGACGGGCCTGGCAGGAAGGATGCTGGGGGACGTGGGTCCTGTTGGCAACTATGTGGTGGCAGCTGTGTTTTTTGCGGTGGGACTGTACTTAATGGGCGTCATCGACCTACCGTGGCTAGGGGGAGTTGGTCAACCCTCCTTCAGTAACAGGGGAGCCCCAGCTGCTTTGTTCCTTGGCCTGCTCTTCGGAGTGGCCTTGGGCCCTTGCACCTTCGCTTTTATGGCCCCGATGCTCGGCGTGGTCTTCAAGGTCGCTGCCCACAACTTGCCATACGCAGGAGCGCTTGTCTTGGCCTACGCCGTGGGTCACTGTGCGCTGATCGTAGCGGCAGGGACCTTTGCCGGCCTGGTGCAGCGCTATCTGAGCTGGAACGAGCGGTCTCGTCTCCCCTTGTTGCTGCGAAGGGTCTGCGGCGGGCTCGTGCTTGTCGCCGGCTTGTACCTCCTGTGGACCGCCAGGTAACAGGGATGTGGCAGTTATGGCCGAAAAGATCAAAGTCCTCTTCCTTTGTACGGGGAACTCGTGTCGAAGCCAGATGGCGGAAGGCTGGGCCAACTATTTGAAGCGAGATCGAATCGAGGCCTGGTCGGCTGGCACTGAGCCCCAACAGCTTGACCCCCGTGCCGTAACGGTGATGGCCGAAGCAGGGGTGGATATCTCTGGCCATCGCCCAAAGCATGTGCGCGAGGTAATGGACATCGAGTTCGACTATGTGGTTACCGTGTGCGACCGCGCGCGAGAGAGCTGTCCGTTGTTTCCGGGCCAGGCGAAGCGGGTGCACGTGGGCTTTGATGATCCGCCATTTCTTGCGCGTAAGGCGCACAACGAACAAGAGGCTTTGGCGGTGTACCGAAGGGTTCGCGACCAAATCAGAGCGTTCGTGGAGAGCCTACCCGAATCGCTACACAAGCTCTATTCCCAACAGCAGAGGCACTGAACAGTTAGCATGGGAACGGATCTGGAAGGAAAAGGAGGTCGATAATGGGTGGAAGGAGCAAGCGCTCGGCTTTCGGTGCTGGACAAGTTTCTCACCTTGTGGATTTTCCTGGCCATGTCGGCCGGAGTAATGGTCGGCTACCTGGTCCCAGGCTTGACCGGTTTCATTGGCAGCCTCCAGGTGGGAACGACCTCTTTGCCCATCGCTGTGGGCCTGATTTTGATGATGTACCCGCCGTTGGCCAAAGTGAAGTGCGAGGAGATGGGTAAGGTGTTTCGGAACAAGAAGCTTCTGGCCCTCTCGTTGCTCCAGAACTGGATAATTGGGCCCGTGGTGATGTTCGTGTTGGCCGTTTTGCTCCTGCGGGATCACCCCGAGTATATGATGGGCGTTATTCTCGTCGGACTGGCGCGCTGCATCGCCATGGTGATAGTCTGGAACGAGCTGGCGGAGGGCGACCGCGAGTTAGCCGTCGGTCTGGTCGCATTCAACGCGGTCTTCCAGGTGCTGTTCTATGCCGTCTACATCTACCTCTTCATCACGCTTGCTCTCAACTGGCTGGGCTTGACCGAGGGCTTCCACGTCCAGGTCTCTGTAGCAGAGGCGGCCAAAACGGTGTTCATCTACTTGGGGATTCCCTTCCTGGCCGGCTTCGTTAGCCGCTTTGTTCTCATGCGAGCCAGGGGGCGGGATTGGTACGAGCAGGTCTTTGTCCCCAAGATCAGCCCCGTCACGTTGGTGGCATTGTTGTTCACCATCGTGGTGATGTTTGCACTGAAGGGCGAGTACATCATCAAACTGCCGCTGCATGTGGTGCGGGTGGCCATTCCTCTCACTTTGTACTTTTTCCTGATGTGGTTTTCCACCTTTTTTATTGCTCGCCGGGTGGGTGCCGGTTACGAGCACGTGACGGCTGTCTCGTTCACCGCGGCCAGCAATGACTTTGAGTTAGCGATTGCCGTGGCGGTGGCGATCTTTGGCATCCAGTCAAACCAGGCGTTTGCGACGGTCATCGGGCCATTACTGGAAGTGCCGATCCTGATCAGCTTGGTTAACGTGGCATTGCGTCTTAGAAGGAAGTTTTTCGCATGAGTCAGCAAAAGACCGTGACCATCCAGGTAGTTGGGCCGGGGTGCCCTCGCTGCGAGACCACTAAGCGCCACGTCTTCGACGCATGTGCGGAGTTGGGGCTCCCCGCCGACATCAGTCACCTGCGGGATTGGAAAGAGTATGCGAAGCTGGGTATTGTCTTCACCCCGGCGGTCATCGTTGACGGCAAGGTGGTCGTCAGTGGACGCGTCCCCTCGGTGCGCGAGCTGAAGGAGCTTCTCAGCGAGCTCGTGTCCGTGTGAGGGCTGTACCGGGCAACTGTCCCTGGGTAACGATTGGATACCTGGGAAGGGAGGCAACGATGGGGGCCATTACCACGCTCACTATCGGCGGTGCGCAAGTGGGGCTAGTGGGAGTCGAGGAGGCGGTGGCCGAGGCTCTCCAGCAGCAGCTCGGCGACGAGCAGCAGGTCAAGCGCTTCTTGTTGGCGCGCATCAAGGCTGAGAACTATGTGCCGCCCCACAAGGAGGAGGAGTACGCTGCGGCTCTCCTACGGCTCTACCGCAAGGCGAGCGGTGAGGTGGTGGAAGAGGAGAAGGCCGGCGGGCTGGTCATCCGCGTGCTCGGCCCTGGGTGCGCGTTCTGTGAACGGATGTCTACCGACATCCTGGCGATCCTGACTGAGCTGGGGGTGGCGGCGGACTTTCAGCACGTGCGAGACCTTGCGGAGATAGCCCGCTACGGCCCGATTCCCACTCCTGCCCTGGTCATTAACGGCAAAGTGAAGGTCGCCGGAAGGGCGCCGTCACGGGTGCAACTCAAGGCGATGATTCAGGAAGCTCTCAGTGCTTCCGCCTGAGCCGGGGGAGGATGAAGCGCTCTGGTGCGGGCCCACCTGGCGACGCCTTGGGGCGGACGGTGCCCGCACCTGCTCGCCCACGAGGCGCTGGAGCACAGCGTGTGCACTCCTGGCGGGCACCTGATTCTGCTGCCCCCCTCCGTTCGAATTCCGCACATTTTTCGTGCCCTGAGTGTCTAATCACTGCAGAGGACCGTCATCGGTTTGGATCTGTCGAGGAAGGTGTGGACGATCAGGAGCTGATGCGACGCATCGCAGCAGGCGACGGGCACGCGTTCGAGCAGCTGTACCAGCAGTACGCAGGAGTGGTGCTCAACCTCTGTTTTCGTTTGCTCCGGGACCGGGAGGATGCCAACGACCTCACGCAGGAGGTCTTTGTGCGTGCGTTCACCAAGGCCGGCTCCTTTCGGCATCGCGCCCAGCCTCTCACCTGGCTCTTTCGGATCGCGACCAACCTCTGCCTCAATCACCTGCGGCGCAAGAAACGGGAGGAACGCTACGGCTCGGTGCTTGACGGCGAGCCGCTGTTGCAGGACCGGCTTGCGCCTGCGTCGGAGCGGCCTGATGAGGAGCTGGAACGTCAAGAGGCACAGTCCCTGGTCTGGGAAGCCTTGGGCTCGCTGCCGCCAGCGCAACGGGCGGTGGTAGTACTGCAAAAGTACGAGGGGTTATCCTGCCAAGAGATCGCCAAAGTCCTGGACTGTTCCGTAGGCTCGGTGCAGTCGCGTCTCCACCGGGCCAAGGAGAATTTGGCAAGAGCCCTCATGCTGTTGTTGAGTGAAGAATGAGCGTACGTTTTTCTGCGGCTGTGTGTCTAAATGGGTGAGGGAAGGTCTCGACGATGAAATGTATGAAGATCCACAAACTGCTTGTCCTCTTTGTGGATGGGGAGCTCCCGGAGCGGCGCGCCCGTCGGGTGGCTGCGCACTTGCAGGCCTGCCGGGCATGTGCGCATCGAGCCGAGGTGCTCAAGCAGGTGTGGCAGGCAGCAACGCCTCCGTCGGAGCTTGTGCCCAGCGCGGCGCTGTGGTACCGTGTCAAGGCGCGGACCCTGCATGCGGCGAGAGACTTGCCTTGCAAAGCTGAGGCACGAACAAGGTGGGTTCCCGCTCTGGCCACTGCCGGGGTGATAGTCCTGGGAATGGCGACGGGCCTGCTCCTCAGCAAGCTGGTTCCCGTCCCGGGAGGGCGCACCTTGGGGACGTCGCACCGCGCCTCAACAGAGTCTGTGGAAGCTTTGAGCCACCAGCTCGTCTTTGATCAACTGCCGCCCGGCTCGTTGCCACGCGCCTACATTGAGTTGGCCGAACTTACGGGCACAGGGAGGCAGCGATGAGGTCCAAAGCACTCTTGCTTGCGTTGCTCTTTTCCGTCAGCGTGAACGTGGTGCTGGTGGCGACGCTGACCGCGCGCTTCCTGCTTGCCTCGCGACGGGAGGTGCAGCAGGGCCAACCCCTGTGCGAACGCCTGGCGTTGTCTGGCCGGCAAGCACAGGCAATGGACAGTACCAGGCACTGCTTCGCCACGGAGGCGGGAGCCGTCTGTGTTGCCCTCCACCGGGAACGGCAGACCTTGGTGGACCTGCTCAGCGCTGACCAGCCCGATACGCAGGCGATTGGCCTCTGCATGGACAGGATCGACTCCTTGCAGTCCATCCTCCAGCGGCGGGCAGTGGCGGCCATCCTCCGTGAGCGGCAAATCCTTTCACCTGAACAGGCGGCGGTCTACCTCCGGCTCATCAGGGAAAAGGTGGAGGATGAAGCCCCGTGCCCGCGAGTGCCGGGAGCCAGTAGCCTCACCCTCGAGGATTGTCCTACGTTGCAGAGCGAATGCCCAAACCAAAGGAGGTAACCGATGCGCAGGAACCTGTTGGTTGTCGGCCTGATGGTGGCGGTAGCATTTTTCTTGTTCGGCTTCACCGCCGTGGATGAGGGGAAGAAGGCCAACGCCCCTCAGTCTACTCAGCAGGTGGCCGAAAAGTGCCAGGATAAGCACGCCAAAGGCGAGTGCAAAGAACACAAGCAGGGAGCGTGCGACAAGCAGTGCGACGAGAAGTGCAAGGAGGAGTGCAAAGACAAAGCCACTTGTGCAGAAAAGCACGCCTCCGGTCAGTGCCAGGGCCATGAAGCCGGCGCCTGCAAAGACAAGGGTTGCCACAAAACGCAGCCCAAAAAGGGCGAAAAGAAGTAGGCCCGCAACACAACCATTTCTCCGGGGAGGTCGCGCGGCGGCTTCCCCTTTTTACTTCATATTCTGTTGGTGGAGCCGCAAGAGCCAAGGTTCTGCTGTGCGCTGCCTTGGCCGGGTTGTTCGACCCTCATGCAACGCCCGGCCTTTAGGTTGTCGCCGATTTCTCTCCCGAAGCCCTGGCCCGGCTTGGTGGCCACTGCCCACAGCAGCGCCCGGTGATAGTGGGAGAAGTGGCCCAAGCGCTCTTGCTTGTTTACGCGAGGGGTAGGAATTTCTTGGCTACCTTTGACTGTGCAGCCCCTGGTGCCGCGAAAAGGGCGCAGCGGAAGCGGGGGTGATGCAGAGCCTCAGCGACGCCTTCGCATTGCCTCCGTAGCCCCGCGGTAGACCGTGGTAAGGCGGCGCAATGGCGTTTCAATGACCTTCGCTGGAATGCGGCGCCCAGGGCGATGGGCAAATGGCAGGGATGGCCATGCTCAAAAGGGCCAGGCGCAGGAGACGCGTCCCCCAAGGAAAAGAGCCCCCCTTGCTAACAGGGGGGCTGTCCGCTTTTCCTTCACTCAGCCAGCTTCTTGTAGAAGGCGTAACGTTCCTTGACCAGCTCCTGAAACTCTGGCCAGTAGGTTTGCACCTTTTCAGGGAAGTTGATCTTCAACGAGTTGTACCGTTTCTCCCCTTCCAGGAACTCTTGCACCGACAGCTGTGGCTCTTTGGAGTCCAGGATCAATGGGTTTTTCCCTTCCTTCTTGAGGAGGGGGTTATAGCGGTAGAGGACCCAATAGCCGGAGTCCACTGCCTTCTTCTCTTCCTGCTGGGTGAGGGCCATGTCGATGCCGTGGTTGATGCAAGGGGCATAGGCGATGATGATGGACGGCCCCTTGTAAGCCTCCGCCTCTACGAGCGCCTTGAGGAGCTGGTTCTTGTTTGCTCCCATGGCCACGGAGGCCACGTACACGTAGCCGTAGCTCATCATCATCAGCCCGAGGTCTTTCTTCTTCGTGGGCTTGCCGGACTCGGCAAAGCGGGCCACCGAGCCGAGCGGGGTTGCCTTGGAGGCCTGGCCACCGGTGTTGGAGTAGACCTCCGTGTCCAACACCAGCAAGTTTACGTTCTTGCCCATGGCCATCACGTGATCAAGGCCGCCGTAACCGATGTCATATGCCCACCCGTCGCCGCCGATGGCCCAAATGCTCTTGTCCACAAAGCAGCTCTGGAGCTCGCGGATGCGGTGGAGCACCTGTTTTGCGTCCTCCCCCGCACGAGCAATCGCATCGGGCAGGAGGCGTTGGATGAGACGGGAGTTCTCCATTGCCGTTTGGCCGGTGTCTTCCCACAGTTCCTTTGCTTTGACCAGCGCGGACTGAAGCTGTCCGTCGATGCCCATCGCCAGGGCGCGTTCCACGTGGCTGAGGAGCTGACGGCGGTTGGCGTCGACCGCCAGCCTCATGCCGAAGCCGTATTCGGCATTGTCCTCAAACAGGGAATTCGCCCATGCCGGGCCGTAGCCTTCTGGCGTCTTGGTGTAGGGGATGCTGGGAAACGTGCCGCCCCAGATTGACGAACAGCCAGTGGCGTTGGCGATGATCATCCGCTCGCCAAAGAGCTGGGTCAACAGTCGCACGTAGGGGGTCTCGCCGCAGCCCGCACAGGCGCCCGAGAACTCTAACAGCGGCTGTCTGAATTGGCTTCCCTTCACCGTGGTCTCTTTCACCACCGTGCTCAGCACGTTTTCGGGCAGGGACAGGAAGAAGGCCACGTTGTCGTTCTCGCCAGCTTCCCTCTCCTCTTCAATCGGTTTTGCGACCAGCGCCTGCTTGGGGCATTCGTTTACACAGTTGAGGCATCCCACGCAGTCCTCGACGAAGACTTGCACCTTGTAGTCGTACTTCTCGCCATCCTTGCCGGTGGCGCGCAGGGTCTTGAACGTTGCCGGGGCGCCGCCCAGGAGCGTGCGATCGATGAGCTTGGCTCTGATTGCAGCATGGGGACAGACGAATGCGCACTGGTTGCACTGGATGCAG
>JBBIKH010000179.1:0-7403 GCA_037445575.1 bacterium | reverse complement strand
CGCCTCGAATCGCACTCCCCGGCCAGGGGGGCAGTTCGAGGGGTGTCTCAACCTGCACGGTAAATCGAAGGCGATAGATGCTGAAACTCATAGGTCTTACTCCAGTACCAGACCTAGTTCAGGATCGTAAGGCGTTCGGACAACGGCCGGCAACGTCTTGTCCGCAGGCAGTAGATAACCTTCCCTGGCAAGATGGCTATAGTGTCCCCAGGAGATAGGGACCAGCAACCGATCTGCTTCCAGGAAGCACTCGCTCTCCCGCAACGCCACGTACTCATCGTAAAGGACCTCCGGTAAGACCTCGGTGCCGTCGAACAGCCGATCGAACTGTTCCTCCAGTGCCGGGTTGGACTGGAAAGGCAACAGGGTGCCCAGGAAATTGGTACGAAACTCGCCGCTTGCCTGCGAGAAAAGATCCTCCCATGCTCGCAGGACCTCTCCCCGATAAACCGCATCCAGCCAACTTGCGAGCCGGCCCTCGTCAATCCGCAGACCCTCGCGTGGGGCATTCCGTGTGACGTCCTCCAGCACCTCAAGCGTTTGAAGCACCTGCGCGATCGGTTGATAAACGCGATCGAAAGATGGATCGACCTGCTTGAATACATACACGGGTGCCGGAGCACACTTCCCCAGGCGATTGACCCGTCCGAAGCGCTGAAGCAATGCCTCAAGAGGAGCAGGGTCGCTGAAAAGCACGTCCAGATCGAGGTTCAGGCTCACCTCGACCACCTGGGTGGCAATCAGTACCAGTGAGCGTCGTTCGCTCTTGCCAAGGCCCGCTGCCTGCAAGATGCGCTGTTCCTTCTCGACACGGTCACGGCCACAGAAGCGGCTATGAAGAAGGAAAAGGGGGATCTCCTCAGGAAGGCGCTCCTTCATCCAGCGCCAAACTTGCTGGGCACGGCGCACCGTATTGGCGACCACCAGGGTCTGCGCACCGCTGCAAGCAGCGCTAAGGATCAGGTCCAGGTTCGCTTCGTCGAGGAGGTCCCCATCTGCCAGGCACAGCCGATGTCGCTGGAAGGAGCGATACGTTTCTTCCGATGCAGAGATAGCGGACAGGGTGCCCAGAGCACAGCCGATCTTCTCGGCGATCGGTCTCGGTAACGTGGCGGACATCACGAGAAAGCGTGCTCCGTAGTACCGGGCCAGGTAGGCCATCGTCTCAAAAATCATCGCGAGTCGCTTTGGCTCGTAGGCATGGATCTCATCGAAGACGAAGGCAGCCTCGGCAAAATCGCTCCACAGCGCCTCATGCCCTTTGAGCTGGAAGGCCGCTTTTAACATTTGATACGGGCTAAAGACGCGAACAGGGTAGTATGGCAGCCCCGCGCGGTTGCGCAGCCGGCGCGCCGTGCAGGCAGCCTCGCGCGGTGTATATTCCTGATCCATCAAGCGCTGGTACAGGGCAAGCGTGCTCCGCCCATGCAACAGGCCGACGTTGTCCGGGAAGACTTTTTCCAGGCGGTCATACATGGCGTTCATGCTCACCTGATAGGGCAGGGTGTAAAACAGTCGGGGCGGTGCCTGGCACGCGGCCCAGAGCAGCGCCGCCTCGGTCTTTCCAGAACCCGTCGGTGCGGCAAGCAGGACGTGGCCTACGGCATCGGCCGCTCTTTGCTGGTGCTCATACAGGTCACACCTCGAGAGGCCACAGGCTCGCAAAATGCCGTCAGCGTTGAATTTAGGCAGCGGCAACCGTTCTATGCCCGCGGAGGCGAGATGATCCGCCTGGACGAGCAAGCCGCGCAGCAGAACGCCTGGTCGCAGCAGCGGAGCGAGAGTGCTGACGTCGTTTGCGGCATACAAGGCGTCACGCCAGGCCTTCAACTGCTGCTGAACGGATCTCAGGTGCGTCCGAATCGTCTCCGGCTTCAGGTGCAGCATCGCTTCCGACCGCTGCGGAACGGGAGGCAGCGCAACCCCGATGCTATCGGCCTCGAGTTTTTTCAGCCAGTGTACAGCCTCGGAGCGAAGCCAATCGTAGAGCGCAGCCACGTCCTTTTTCTGGAGATCGCTCAGCATCTCGGGCAGCGGGTCACACTCTTCGTCCGCAGGGCTCAGATAGGGATTCAGGTCCTCAAAATCTTTATGGTGGGTCACAATCGCCGCAGCGACAAAGGTGCGTTCTTCCGGTGTCAGACCTTGCGCGATCCAGTCCAGGAAAGCCAGGGAAAGGACCTCATGTCTGTAGTTCCAGGGCGTGCCTTTCCCCCGCAGCATCCTCTGGAATCCCTGGGCAGCCTTCCCCCAGTCATGGAGGAAGGCTGCCCAGAACAGCAGATGCCACAGGCGCGACTGGCCGCAGAGGGTCGGCAAGTCCGGGCGGATCGAAGCCAGTTCGCGCAGGCGCGAGAGCACCTGCCAGGTGTGCTCGGGCAGGGATAGTCCGTGCTCGCCATCCCTCTCGGGACTTTTTGCCCAGATATGCTCGAGGCCTGTCGCGACGCTCACGGCCTATCCCTCAACCCAGGACAGGAACACGACCCCTAATGGATCGCCGTTTACCTTGGGCTCGCTGAGATCAGCCCAGAGTTCGGCTGGCCGGTCCCCCTCGAAGTGCAGAAAGTCACGCGTGTGCACCCGGCGATGCAACACTACATAACGCTCGAAAGCCGGTTGTCGCCTCTGGGTGTAGTCCAGGTACCTGGGCATGAGCACAGTGTGCCCTGCAGCGGTGCGACGGGCATAGTCGTAGGGCAGGAGAGTATGCTCCAGGTAAGCCTGGGAAGTCAGCACGAGATCCACCACCTCTACCCGCCGGTAGGTGAGGAGGTCCTGGGACCGACCCAGGCACACCGCGTACCGGGGGTGGCGGAAGGCCTCTAGCCATTCCGGCCGGTCGAGGTAAAGGCGCATCTGAGGGAAGAAGAGGATCTCGCGCGAGAAAGGGTTCACTTCGCCCTCAAGTACCTTCGGGATTCTGGTGCCTTTGATATTGCCCCGGGAAGGCTTGAGCAGGACGGTGCTTTCGACGTCGGGCTGTTTCCTCCAGAAGGTGAAGTGCACCGCAAACTGCACGCCCCTGGGGTCAAACCACTCTCCCCGGGCACTGGCGACGTGGCCGTAGAGGGTTGCGGGAGGTGGCATCTCGTAGGTGGGTTGCACCCCCATCATGAAGTGCGGATAGCGGAAGGAGGTGGTCAGCCCTTCAGCGACGATCTTGAGAACGCGCATCGGCGTTCCCCCTTTCAGGCGAGCCATTCGGGCGTTTTCTCGAGGGCATCGGCGAGCATCCGGAAGGCATCGCGAGGATGAGCGATATGGATGCGCCCCGCCCATGCGGCGAGTTCGCCTCCTTCTCGGAGTGCGCCCTCCAGTTTCTCCCGCTCGGCATCCAGGAAGCCCCGGACCCAGCCCACGTAGATATCGGAGAGGATGTCGTCCCGGTGAACGTCCAGCGCCTCCTTCAAAGCGTCCAGGTTGAGTACTGCCCGGTCTCCCTGGTGCCCGAAGATGTGCCCGAAGACGTGGTTTCCACCACGGGTCACGGCCACGAAAGTTACATCGGGGCTGACGTCGGTGTAGTGGAGCGCCTGTTTTGCACCGCCGCAGAGGTACGCAAGCCCTTCCAGAAGGGCGCGGACACGGCGCAAGCGCTCATCCAAGGGGAGCCGATAGGCCTTTTCCCCTGGCAGGTGTTGCAGCCCCCCCTTCTTGGCTTCTTCCTGCCGGGCATCATCGAGGTTGAGGTATCCCGTTCGATCGATATAGGTGAACGTCCCGGCCGCATGCAGGTCCAGCGAGAACAGCCCCTGTAGAGTCGCGCGGTAGAACTGATGCTCGTGCGGCACCGGCTTGCCCTCGTGGCGGGACATCGTGCCATAGTCGTTGACGATACGTACCGGGCCTACGGACACGAGGGTACTCATACGGAAGGGAGACACGCGGGTCACCGTTTCGGCCGTCGGGGTCGCCTCGGCGACCAGTCCACTTTTTTCGCGGGCCGTGACCGCTTCGATTTTCGTGGAGGGTGCGCGCATATAACCGAAGAGGTCGTCGTCCCAGTAGCGGATAGGGTTCGCGTCCGTGTAGGCGATCTTCTGCTCGCGGAAGATGGGAGAGGCTTTCCAGCCCCATTTCCCCCGCTCCAGGGTGGTTCGGAGCCAGTACCGGAAGGCCTGGGCCGATACGTAGGGAAAGGTTCCCTCACGCGTGTTGATCATCTTCACCCCCACGGCGTTCTCGGTCATGCTCCCCGGGACCTGGCCCAGGTTGTTCAGTGCGGATGCGGGGGCGTCGATCAGGAGCAAACCGGTGATGAACGACATGGCAACCTCCTTTTTTCCTCTTACGCCTCTTCGGCGGTTTCCTCGACCTCAGGCAGTTCAGCGGCATGTGCCTGAAACCAGCCTTTCTGGTAGAGCTGCTCAAGCAGACGGATGAGCACCAGGTCTCGTCCCAGGCGCCAGTCAGCGGCCGGGATTCCTTCGGCCTGTTCGAAGATGGCCAGAAACTGGTCCAGAGTAATCAGCGGAGGGCGGCCACGGCGGACTTCGGCTTGCGAGGCCCGGATGAGCGCGGCGCGCATCTCGCCGTAGTTCCGCGCCATCCAGAAGTTGTCGAAGAACCTGCGGTCGTTCCGCTCGACCACATACGTGGCCAGAGCATCACCCAGTTCGCGGATGTGCTGGATTCGCGTCTCGTCCATACGCACCACCTTTCTCAGAAACAGTTCCGTCAACGGCCAGGAGATGAGATCTGCCTCCCCTCGGGTGTCATAGCCGGACGTCGGATCCGTCTTGTCCTTAGCCCGGCTCGGGCGACGAAGGAAGTACCGACGGATGAAGGTGGAGGCCTCTTCAGGTAAAGAGAAGAGATCTTCGTACAGTCGGTTATAGCGCGCTTCACCTCCCTGGGTGATCTGCCACTCACGCTTCACCAGCCTTTCCCACAACGGTTCGTAATTTGGGCTCAGTACAGCGCCCTGGAAAGCGCTCACCTCAAGGGGGAGGGGCATGATCTGGAGATCCACTCCCTGTCCGCTGTTGGAAAAGTAGTACGCCGTAACGGTTACCGGATATGCCTCGCGCTCCTTTTCGCGCCGCACCCTTTCCGCGATGAGAAGGTGCTCGATGAGGCAGGTGCGCATGCGGCGAGGGCTCGTTTCAGGCAGTTTCTTTTCCCCGGCAGTACGGGCTAGTTGCACGTTCTTCCTGTTGGTTTCGAGAAAAGTTCGGGCAAAGTGGAGGAGGATCTCCGGATCGTCGCTATGTACGGCGAGCAGGCGCCCCCCAACCTTGGCGCACCCCAGGGGTAGCGCCTGAAAGGCCAGGATGGAAAGGCCCGAAAGGGGAACGCCCGCGTCGCCGTAGGGATAGAAATTGATGATGCCTTCGCCGGTGAGCAACGGCACATGCTGGCGAAAGGCGCGCCCGGGACGAAGTTCCCCTTTCACATCATACGGGATGTTGGCTGCAGGGGATCCGAGGAAGGGGTCGCGCTCGGGGGCTGCCGACCCGCTGAACGCGAAGAGCACGCGCTCCGCATAGATCTTCCGCTTTTCGGGCTGATTTTCATAGGCAGGATTCGTGTAACCTGAATTCGGAAAGGCCACGGTCAAGAACGACTTGAGCGGGTCCACCGTATAGTTTTGCTGCATGTACTCCGCTGCCTTCCGCAGGTCGTCCTGGGTCAACTCACTGGGGTGCCTCTTGTGGGCGAAAGCAGTTAGAGTAGCAAGGCCAACGTCCAGGAGAGGATGTCCGGTGTATTCTACTTCCATGTCAACCCTCCATAGATGAGCGCAGCGCGGGCGTGTTCCTCCGCCACCCGCTCCCGCAGCCAGGCCGGCCGAAGTACCTCGACCTGGCTACCGTAATAGAGCACCCAACTTATGAACTCCGGAGTGATCGGAATCCGCAGCCGGAAAAGGATATAGCCATCGGGCTCTTCCTGCACCTCCTGGCTCTTGTGCCAGTACTCCTCGGCAACACGCAAGCCCGTTTCCCGCTCGAAGCGGAGGACGACCTCCTCGACCTGGCCGGCCTCCTGGCGTAGCAGTCCCCAGCTATCTCCAAGGTAGCTGTCCAGATCGAAACCCTCCGGGATGCTGTACCCCTCGTTGAGCAATCTGGCCTCGTGGATGCGATCTACTTTGAACACCAGTACCTGTCCGCGCAGTTCGCAGTAGGCGATGAGGTGCCAGCTTCGCACATAAGGCAGGAGATGATATGGGTGTACCACCCGCTCGTTCACTTCGCCTCCGCGAGAACGGGTCTCGTAAACCATTTGCACCTTTTGTCGCATCAGCAGCGCACGGTGCAGGAGCATGAGCATCTGATTCCGGTGCTCCTTTCGGGCTATGGTAACCGGCGCACAGGCCACCTGACGCAACAACGGTGCGAACTCGGCGGGAAAGAGCGCCTCGAGACGCGTCACGGCGGCCGCTAATTCCGCAGATCCGATGCCCGATACCTGGCGGGCCACCTGCACGGCCATCAGCAAGGCCAGGGCTTCGGGAAAGGTGCACTGTAGCGCCGGCAGGCGGGGGATCCTCTCAAAATAGTAACCCTCTGCTGAGCGGGCGAGCGGAAGCCTCAAGCCGTGGCGAACGATTTCCAAGTCTTTCTGGATCATGCGTTCGCTTACCTCGAACCGTTCAGCCAGATCGCGCCGCCGATAGCGCCGGGGAGCCACAGCGATGATCTGGATCAGTTCAAGTACCCTTGCGGTGCGCTTGGTTTCCTCGAACGCCCGCCCCAGGCCCGGCATATTGTCGTTCATCTTGCCCGTGCCCTCCGCTGGTTTGCTGTCCATGTCCAATGGTACCATAGAAACGGGAACACTTTGGTTCCCATCAAGCCGGACCTCTGCGCAAGAATTCGTTCTCACCGCCGCCTTCTGGCGGCATCCCGCAGTGCCTGCAGGTCCAGTACTTCCGCCACCTCGTACTGCGGCGGGATGGACCCCTGGCCGGCCGCAATCGCAGATGGGCGGGGAAGTAGCCGCAGCGGCCGTGGAGTTCGGCCAGGAGGGCGACCGCGATAAAGTTGAGCGATGGTGGGTTGACCAGGATGGGTAGCGTCTGCCACTCGGCCGGAGAGAGGCCGGCCGCATCGGCCAGAGCCACCACCTGGGGCGCCAGCGGTTGCTGAGGGTCGATCTGGCTATGCACCTCGATCACGCGCTCGACCGGTCGGCCGGTGAGGGCCTCGATTTTTGCCACGTGCGCGGTGGTTAACGGATGGGCAAAATTGAGCAGGATCACCAAAGCACCTCCGTGTATAAGGTGGTGGTCACAGGGTGAAGCCGGGACATCCGGCGTAGATGTGCGCGTTGGACCATGGATAATCTTCAGGGTCATCCGCCAACCCCGCTCGTACCGGGTTGGCGTGGATGTAAGCGAGTACTTGTTTAGCGTCCAATAGGACCACCGGGGAACCCGATGGCTACCACTATCC
>JBBIKH010000178.1:0-7436 GCA_037445575.1 bacterium | reverse complement strand
CCCCGATAATGATGGGGATGATGGGTGTTTCGCTGTTCCCAGTGTTGAAGCCAAGCTCCGTGAATCCACTCTTCATCTTGTGGACGTTCTTCCACAGTTTTTCGCGTCGTTCTGGCTCCTTGATGATGATGTCCAGGCAGGCGAGCACCGTGGCAACGGCAGCCGGTGGGGGGCTGGCCGAGAAGATGAACGAACGGGCCACGTGTTTGATGTAGTGGATCACGTCCTCATCGGCGGCGATGAACCCGCCGATGGAGGCGAAGGACTTGCTGAAAGTGGACATGACGATGTCCACCCGGTCCTCCAGGCCAAAGTGCTCGCCGGTGCCCCTGCCGTTGGCGCCGAGCACACCTGTGGAATGGGCGTCGTCGACCATCACCCGCGCTCCGTAGCGGCGGGCCAGTTCCACCAGCCGGGGCAGGTTGACAATGTCGCCGCCCATGCTGAAGACTCCGTCCACGACGATCAACTTGCCGCCAGGGTGGTCCTTGAAACGCTCCAGCAGCCGCTCCAAATCGTCCATGTCGTTGTGCCGAAACTTGACGAGCTTGGCGAACGACAGCCGACATGCGTCCACGATGGAGGCGTGGTTCTCGCGATCGCCAAAGATGATGTCGTCCTTGCCGGCGATGGCCGAGACGGTCCCCAGGTTCGTCTGCATCCCTGTAGAAAAGACCAGCGCCGCCTCTCGCTTCATGAAAGAGGCAAGGCGCTCCTCAAGCTCCACATGGATGTCGAGCGTGCCGTTGAGGTAGCGCGACCCCGTGCAGCCAGAGCCATATTTCTGCACGGCCTTGATGGCCGCCTCCTTCACGCGCGGGTCTTGCGTCAGGCCCATGTAGTTGTTGGAGCCGATCATGATGACCTTCTTGCCCTTAATCACTACCTCATTGGCCGCCCCGGACTCGATGGGCTGGAAGTAGGGGTAGTAGCCAGCGGCCATGGCCTCGCGGGCACGCGTAAAGCTCTTGCACTTGTCGAATAGGTCCACGTCAACCTCCTTGCGCTGAGAGAAAAGGCGAGCGCACACTAGCTGGGATGTACCTGGGAGCACGCACGGCGGCATCTGCCAATCTGGGCCCTAATATAAGGAACAAAACGGCAAATGTCAAGCGAAAAGGCGCCGGCGCTCATGGCCCGAAGCCAAGGGGCCGAGGCGTACCGGGCCCAAGTCCCCCGCAGCCATGCCCTCGAGGTCCGCCCGCACAATGGAGCCCCATTCACCAACCAGACCACGCTGCTGCAAGATAAATGGGATTTGCATTTCTCAGCGCGTTTGCGTAAAATTCACAGTAGGTCACTCGACCCACAGAAGGAGAGACAAGGTGAATGCACTGGTCACCGGGGCAAATGGCTTTGTCGGCAGTCATCTGGTGGAGGGACTCCTGCGCGGAGGCGCGCGGGTGCGCTGCCTGGTGCGACCGACCAGCGACCTGCACTGGCTTGAAGGTCTAGGCATCGAAGTACAGCGCGGCAGCCTGATGGATGTGGCCTGGCTGCGCGAGGCGGTGCGGGGTGTAGATGTGGTCTTTCATGTGGCCGCGGCAACAAAGGCCGTGTCGCGGGAGGGGTTCTTCAAGGCCAACACAGAGACCACGGCTAAGCTGCTGGCGGGGTGTGAAGCGGCAGGAATGCCGCGCGTAGTTTTTGTCTCCAGCCAGGCGGCCGCGGGGCCGAGCGACGGCCTGAGGCCAAAGACCGAACAGGACCCCTCGACGCCCCTCACTGCGTATGGGGAGAGCAAGCTGCAGGCGGAACTTCTGGTGCAGCGCTATGCCCACGTGGCCGAGGCGGTCATTGTCAGGCCGCCGGTGGTCTATGGCCCACGAGACCGCGATGTGCTGGTGCTGTTTCGCTACGTGGCGCGCGGACTCTGCCCGGTGCTGGGGCGGGGGCCGCGCCTGCTGAGCATCGTCCACGTGGCAGACCTGGTAGAGGGCCTAGTCCTCGCTGCCACGAGCGCCCAGGCACCTGGCAACGTCTACTTTGTGTGCAACGACCAGCCGGTAGAATGGGGAGGCTTTGCCGACGCCATCGCCGCGGCCATGGGACGGAAGTGCATCAAGCTCCATGTGCCGGAGGCGCTGGCTGCGCCGATCGCGATGCTGTCGGAACTGGCGGCCCGCATGGGCAAGAGACCTCCCTTGCTCAGCCGAGAGAAAGTGCGGGAGATGCGCCAGCGCTTCTGGGTCTGTGCCAATAGTAAGGCCAAGGCCGACCTTGGGTTTGTCGCGAAGATAAGCGTTGAGGAGGGAATCAGGCAGACGCTCGCCTGGTACAAGGCGCACGGATGGCTGTGAGCTGAACGCTCAGCGCTCGGTGGCTAACAGGCGCAGCTTTTCGGCAAGCCGGCGGCGCCACTCCCCAGTGGAGTCATTTTCGGCTTCGCGCAGCAGGGCCCCCTGGAGGTAGTGGAGCACATCGTCGCGACTAACGGCAGGCCAGTACTGGTAGATGCGGTTTAGTCTGTTGAGCTGGTTCCGTTCCACCTCCATGCTGCCGAACGGTGTAACAAAGGTGAAAAGGTCCTGGGGCGACACCAGGCGGCGACGCAGCAAACCCTGCTCCGTCATCTCGTCCAAGAGCTGGTTCAACCGCTCGGCGTTGGGCACAATGGCGGGGTCGAGATGGCGATAGAGGTCGGGGGCAGTGCTTGTGGTACTCGCCCATAGCTCGCGGAGGACGTGCAGCTCCTGCACGGTTGGCTCCCTGGTGACGCGTACTGGCACCGTTGCCGCGGGGGGCCCTCCAATGCCGATCTTGCGCAGGAGAGACCCAAGGTCCGCGAGTCCGCCGTGACCGGTGGCGCGCTTGTTCAGCTCCTCGCCGGCGCGATCACGAGGTGGAAGTGCGCGCCAGTCCTCGACTGGCGGACCGTACTGGGCGAGGCGCTCCATGAGCGCCTGCTCTGGCGTCGGGGCGAGAAGCGACTCCGGCAGCGTCTGGTGGTATAGCGCCCACCGCCGCGCCGCCTGGAGGCGGAGGCTATCGGTAGCAGAGCGCAGCATCTCCGCAGCACCCGGCACAGGCGCTGGACAGAGGCGCAGCGTGTCCACCGGTAACGGCACGCCCTCCGACGGCGCCACTGTTACCACCGTGGTCTGCGGAGCCGCCCGCCTGGGTGCAGGCGGAGCAGGCGCCTTTGCTTCCTCCACGGGCTGGGGTACAAACGTCATCTCCACCACCCCACCCGACCAGCGCAAGGGCACACGCACTGCCAGGAGCACGATGACCACGGCAAGGTGGAACACAAGGGCGGCGAGGAGCGCGCGTACAAGGTCCTTCATGGCGTTCGGTTCGTGCGAAATTCACACTGCCCTTTGAACGCCAGGCGCGACCGATTGTTCCGAAAAAAGGCGCTTGCCGCAAGCGGGGCCAAAGAGCTTTGGTCGCACAAATAGCTTGACTTTTTGCCGGGGGTATGTTACTTTTGAAATAGGTGCGAAAATGAAGTTCGTCGTCGACGTGATGCTCGGGAAGCTGGCCAAATGGCTGCGCATCCTCGGCTACGATACCGAGTACAAGAGTTCGTGGACGGACGCGGAGCTCCGGGCAAAGGCGACGCAAGAGCACCGCTTGCTCCTGACCCGTGACCGTTCCCTTGCAGCGTCGCTCGGGCCGGCGGGCGGGCTGTTCATTCAGAGCCAGAACCCACGTGAGCAGTTCCGGCAGGTGGTGAAGACCCTGGGACTGGATACCGAACAGGGGTTGTTCACCATCTGCACGCGGTGCAACCGTCCGGTGGAACCCGCCGACCCGGAGGAGGTGGCCGATATGGTCAGCGACTATTTGCGTCAGCAACACCGCACCTTCTGGCGGTGTTCGACCTGTGGCCGAATCTACTGGGAAGGCTCGCACCTCATCAACGCCAAAAGGTGGATAGCCGCTGCCCTGGAGAGCTCCAGTGACGAGAGAGCAAGAGATCCTGGAGGAACACAAGCGGATCCGCTGGCTGCGGACGATTGTTGACCTCACAGCTGCCGTGCTGCAGCAGGAGGAGATGTCGGTGGCAGAGGCGCTCGCTCTCGTTCATGCTGCCAAGCAGAGCGTGCTTCGTCTTTTCCCGGACAAGGAAGCCACCTACGACCTCATTTACAAGCCGCGTTTTGAGCGGATCATTAGGGAGCGGTTCGATTTGAACTGAACCAGGGCTGCAGGCCTCGCTGCGCAGCGGGCAGGGCACCGTGGGCGGACACCCGGCTTCGGGCACGCCTTGGCCGGTCGGCGAAGGTCGGGCCCGGTGCAATCCTTGGGTGCGGCAAACCGAGATTGGCCGGCGCCGTGGGGATTGAGGAGATCAACCGGGGCAGAGGGCGCGCTCACAAGATAGTGCTCATATGACTGATGAACCAACAACCCCCTACGTGGTGGTCCTGGTCACTGCTCCCACGCGCGAGCAGGCGGAGCATATCGCCGAGAGCATAGTTCAGGAACGTCTGGCTGCGTGCGCGACGGTGGTCCCCAACTCCACGTCCGTCTACCGGTGGGAAGGGGCGGTGCATAAGGATCAGGAGGCACTGCTCCTCATCAAGACGCGCGCCGCTCTGTTCCCCGCACTAGCAGCGAGAGTGCAGCAATTGCACAGCTACCAGGTGCCGGAGATCATTGCCCTGGATGTGGTAGCGGGGGCGCAGAACTACTTGCAGTGGCTGGCCTCCGAGACGAGGAGGGACGAGGATCGGAGCTGAAGGCTTGACGGTCACCATTTTGGGCTCGGGCACCTGCATTCCCCGCTGGCGGCGCTCGGCGCCGTCGCTGGCGGTGACGGTGGCAGGTCACGTGGCACTGGTCGATTGTGGGCCTGGGACGCTGCGGCGCATGGCCGAAGCGGAGATTGATTACCGCCTCCCCCGCGTGCTCTTCCTCACGCATTTTCACCTTGACCACCTTGGGGATCTCCCAGCGTGGCTCTTTGCCCTTCAGAACACGCCTGACCTCGCTCCCGGCTGGGGTCTGGAGGTCTTTGGTCCGAAGGGCGCCACGGCCATGGTCAATCGTCTCCGGGCTGCCCATGAACCTTGGCTGCAGAAGCTCTCGTTTTCCCTCTCGGTGCACGAGCTTGGTCAGGAGACGCGGCGCTTTGATGGCTGGCAGGTAACAACCATGGCCGTCCGCCACAGCCAGGTGGCCTTGGGCCTGCGCATCGAGGCAGAGGGCCGCGTGCTGGCCATCTCCGGCGATACGGACTACTGTCCGGCGGTGATTGCGCTGTGCCGGGACGCGGACCTCGCCATCCTGGAGTGTTCGCTGCCGGATGGGCAGAAGGTCGAAGGGCACCTCACCCCGACCCTGGCGGCGCGCATCGCCCAGGAGGCCTGGTGCAAGAAGGTGGTCTTGACCCACCTTTATCCTCCATGCGATGAGATTGACGTGCTAAGCATCTGCCGCCAGCACTTCGCCGGCGACGTTGTGGTTGCCGAGGACCTAATGACGTTTGTGGTCTGACCAGATGCACGCCCTGAGCCACAGAGTGTCGCTTCGCCAGGACTCGTTCACGTTGGCCCTGGTGTTCTCATTGCTCGTGCACGTGCTGCTGTTGACCCTGTGGGGGGCAGCGCGTCAGGTGCACGTGATCCAGGCCATCACCGGGAAGGCGGCAGGGCTGGAACGATCTGAGGAGGAGAAACGCCTGCAGTTCGAGTTGGTAGAAACGCCCCCCGATGCCAAGGCA
Source organism: bacterium (assembly GCA_037445575.1). Taxonomy (GTDB): domain Bacteria; phylum Zhuqueibacterota; class Zhuqueibacteria; order JANLFK01; family Oleimicrobiaceae; genus Oleimicrobium. The sequence goes on along the minus strand of JBBIKH010000178.1, from coordinate 1,765 downwards.
GAAGCTCCTGCCGAACAGACCCATCTCCTCTCGGACAAGAGCATGCGCGCCAGGGATTTGTACACAGCAAAGGATAAAGCCCCTGGTGAGCCATATTCCGAGGGCCAGTCGCCCTACCGCACCTTTGCGGGTGGCCCAGAGGCGCAGGGTGGAAATGCAGTGACCGTCCCCAGACCAGCGCTCGGAGAAAGCGGTGCCTCAGGTCAACTGACGGAGGACAAGGCTCTAGCAGAGGGAGTATCTCTGGCGGACGTGGCAACAGGCACTGCGCAGAGGGAGCGTTTTACCCCAGAGGTGTTGGCCGGTGCGCCCAGTTCCCAGCGCCGCCCGCCCTCGTATGGCACCGACGATGCCACCTACCGGCAGGTCACCTTTAGCGCAGAGGACCTGGGCGGGGTGACCCTAAACACCTACGCCTGGGACTTTGCCCCGTACCTGCTGCAGATGAAGCGCAAGATCAGGGAGAACATCTACCCACCCGCAGCATTCACCCGGCTCGGCATCATCAGCGGCGAAACGGTGTTGCGCTTTCGGGTGTTGCCCGATGGGCAGATGACCAACTTGGAAGTGCTCGGCTACACCGGCCACCAGTCTTTGAAAGAGACAAGCGTGCTGGCGGTGGTCAATGCTGCTCCGTTCAAGCCGCTTCCCAAAGGCTTTCCAGAAGAGTACTTGGAGCTCACGTGGACCTTCATCTACTCGGTGACACGCCAATGACGGTGTGTGGAGGTGGTAACCGGTGACAGGTGTGTTCCACACCCTTGCCAAGGGTGGCATCACGATGATCCCACTGGCCCTCTGCTCAGTGCTGGCGGTGGCAGTGGCCATTCAGAAGTGCATCGTATTGCGCCGCAAGCGGGTCCTGGTGCCAGAAATCGTCGCCTGGATCGAGGGGTTGCGCGACCCGGAAGAGGCTGCGTACGGAGAGGAGCTGTGCCGCACCGTGAAAGGGCCTCTTGCCGAGCTGGTGGCTGCGGTGCTGGAGAACCGCCACTTGGATCGGGCAGAGGCCAAGGAGATAATTGCCGATATCGGACGCCAGCAAACCCGCGAGCTGGAACGAGGGCTGGTTATCTTGGAGACAGTGGCAGGGGTGGCACCGCTCCTCGGGCTGTTCGGCACCGTGATCGGCATGATCAAGGTCTTTGACATCATCTCGCGCATTGGGGTCGGCCAGGCCAGCGCCCTTTCCGGCGGCATCTCCGAAGCCCTCATCACCACCGCGGTTGGCCTCTCCATCGGCATTCCCGCTCTGGTCTTCTACAACTACTTTGCCTCCAAGGCAGAGGACTTGGTTCTGGACATGGAAAAGTACTCAACCGTACTGCTCCACAAGGTGACCTCGCCTCGCAGCCACGAACTTGAGGAAGACCATGCGCTTCCGTGAACGCCCACGCCGAAGAGTGTTCATCAACATCACCTCCCTCATCGACGTGCTCTTCCTGCTTCTCATCTTCTTCATGGTCTCTTCGACCTTTCTCGAACAGCCCGGCATGAAGCTGGATCTGCCGGCGAGCAAGTCCTTCGAGGTGGAGCAGCAGAAGGAACTCATCGTCCACATCTCGCAGGGGGGCCAACTCTTCCTTGGCGATCGCCCCGTGGAGCTCGATTCGCTCAAGGAGCAATTGCAGCGCGAGATGGCCCGCGACCGAGAACAACCGCTCGTGCTCAGGGCTGACAAGGCAGCCGCCCATGGCCGCGTGGTGGAGGTAATGGACGCAGCCAAGCAAGCAGGCGTGCGCAAGATTGTGATCGCTACCAAGGT
>JBBIKH010000177.1:4637-7565 GCA_037445575.1 bacterium | reverse complement strand
GGGGGATAACTCGGGGCTGAAGGTGGACCTGGGGAGCGCGAAGAACCACTTCCGCAGGCAGTTCCAGCACGTCGTAGTTGATGTGCCTGAACATGAGCACACTGCTGGCCGCCGGCACGGAGAGCACGAAGCGACCGGCGGCGTCGCTGCTTGCCCCCAGCTGCGTGCCCTTGATCACCACGTTAACGTAGGCTACCGCGCGCTGCGAGTTAGCGTCCAGAATCTGACCGCGCACCACCACCTGGGCCCGGCCTTGACCCGCCGCAACCAGCAGAAACACCGCCAGGAGCGTCCACAATCTCAAGAGCGCGGCGCAAGCCCTGGCAAGAGGCTTCGTGTTCTCGTTCATCGCACCCAATGGACAGCAATCTGCCCAACGCGGCCCGCCGCAGCTAGTCGCGCGGCCTTTTACCCCCGGCGGAGCCAGACACTCATGCTACCCTCGTCGCGGTGGGCCCAGAGGCAATACGGGATAGCCGTGAGCTGCACCTCACGCCCGGAGCCACTCTCTTTGCCGCGTGCCCTGAGCACTACCGCGCCCCCCAGAAACTCCGGCCGATACTCGCTTTCCACGTCCGTCTCATCCGGCAAAAGCAGCGAGAAGACGGTGATGCCGTGATCCACTTCCTCAAAGCAATAGACGATCGGCCCGCGCTCGAGGGCTACCAGTCCGACGTCGGCCTGAACCTGCGGATGCGCCACCACGCGTCGCACTGGCATTCCCAGCTCAAAAAAGACGATATCCCCATCGGCCCAGGTGCGCTCGATGACGGCAAGGCCCTGGCGCATCTCCCATTTCACTGCCTGGCCGTTGAGCTCAACGGACACCGGGGATGGCCTGTCGTCAAGGTAGCGGTACAGATCGCTGGGCACCGGCCGGCCTTGTGCCCAGCTCGGCACGCGTATGTGGAGCGCAAAGGCAATCGGCTGGGCAACTTTCACCTTGAGCAGCACCCGACCATCCCAGGGATAGTCGGTCACCTGCTCCAGGGTCACGGTTCGCTGACCCATGTCCACCCGCACCGCACTCGACAGAAAGAGGTTCACGTACAGCGCACGGTCCCGCATCGCATACGCGAGGCCAGGAATCGATGGCAAGAAGCGTGTGACGTTGCTTGGACAGCAGGCGCATGTGAACCAAGGGCTGCGGCGGTACCCTCGCTCCGCCGCGAGCGGATTGGGATAGAAGAACCGGTCCCCAGCAAGCGACACCCCTGACAGGAAGCCGTTGTAGAGCACGCGCTCCATCACGTCGAGGTACTTGGCGTCGCCATGGAGAAGAAACATGCGGTGATTCCACAATGCATTGGCGATGGCGGCACAGGTTTCGTTGTAGGCTTCCTTGTTAGGGAGCTCGTAGGCTTCGCCAAAGGACTCGCCGTGGCTGCGCGCGCCCACCCCACCGGTGATGGCAAGCTTCCTGCTCACCACGTCTTGCCACAGAAGCTCCAGAGGAGCCACGTAGGAGGTGTCGCCCAGGAGCGCAGCCACGTCTGCCATACCCGCGTACATGTAGAGGGCCCGTACCGCATGGCCAACGGCCTCACGCTGTTCCGCCACGGGCAGGTGGTCCTGGGCGTAGGCGCCGTACAAGGCCCTCCTCTCGCCGTGTCCTCTCTGGTCCAAGAAAAACTTGGCCAGATCAAGGTATACGCGCTCGCCAGTGACCTGATAGAGTTTTGCCAGACCTATCTCCACCTCCTGGTGTCCGGGTACATCATGTCGCGCATGGGGCCCGAAGGTCCTGGCAATGAGGTCGGCGTTCTTGAGCGCCACATCCAGCAAGGTGCGCTTGCCTGTGGCCTGGAAATGAGCCACCGCCGCCTCGTAGAGATGGCCGGCGTTGTAGAGCTCGTGGCTGTACTGGAGATTTGACCATCGCGTCGGTCCGGCATCCTCGGGTGGGTTGTCCGGGTCCACGGTGCGGGCCGTGTACAGATAGCCGTCGTTTTCCTGCGCAGCAGCAATCTTGGCGATAAGCTGGTCAAGATACTGCTCCAGTGCCTCATCGCCACGGATCGCCAGAGAGTAGCAGGCGCCTTCAATGATCTTGTACACGTCCGAGTCGTCGAAATGCAGGCCGCGGAACGGTCCAGGCATTTGCCTCGCCGCCTTGGCAAAATTGTCGATGCGGCCGGTCTCCTCGCAGTGACGAAAGGCCAGGGGGATGGTCACCGTGCGGTTGACCTCCAGGCGCTTGTTCCAGAGGCCGCCTTGAACATCGACGTGGGTAAATGGCACCGGTTTGACGGGATAGTCATTGCGCATAACAGCGTAGTCTCCACCTCCGCACCCGAGGGCAAGAAGCGCTATGAGTAGCATGCGCATCGCCTCTTTTCCTCTGGTATTTTCGCTTCCCGTTACCGCCGATCATTGTACGAAATGCTGCAGAGAAATGCAAGCAGAAACTTCCCCACCCCAGGGGTCGCGACCGAGCCTTGTGCGCCTTGCCTGCCAGCGCTCCCCTCTTCCGCCACCATGGCCTGTCCAGCAGCGACGAGCTGGAGTTGGAAAAATCGCGTTTTTTGGGTTGACGGACGAATAATAGTTTGCTATATTCCTTCATGCGTGCGTTGGGCCGCCTTGCGGCAGCGCGCATCTCTCACTTCGAGGTGTGCATCATGAGCGACAAAAGAAGGAAGAAGGCGGTCACCAAGTTCTGCAAGCAATGTCGGGCCGACCGTCCAATGAAGCGAACGGGCAAAGGACTGGGGGGCGAGATCTTCTGGCTACGCTGCACCGTCTGTGGCCGGATGACGCTGGTGAGCAGCCGCGAGTGGGAGGAACTCATCCCCGCCCATGCACCTCTTGGGGAACCCACCGTCAAGGAGTACCACCCTACAGAGACGTTTGCCATTGGGCAGAAAGTATACCATCCCAAATGGGATGACACCGGACAGGTCATTGGGAAGGAGGTGACCAGTGGTG
>JBBIKH010000177.1:0-4614 GCA_037445575.1 bacterium | reverse complement strand
CGCCTTTGCCCGACTTGGCGAGAAGAGGCTGATCGAGAGCCTGGAAGTCTCTTGACGGGGCGGCACCGTCGCAGCAAGCCTTGGTCTAGTTTGCCGGCGTCCAACAATTGGGTCCATCTTCGCGCAAAGGAGGTGAGGATCTGCCCCCTACCGTAGGAGTAGGCCGCACGCTGGAAGGCGAAAGTCGCCACTCTCATCAGACGGAACAGACCGTGAAGGTCTGGCGGTTTTGTCGCAAGGTAGGTCTATGGCCAAGAGAAAACGCGCTACAGAGCCCCAGTTTAAGCAATCGATCGAGAAGTATCTGGAGGAGATTGGGAGCTTCTCGCCACTCCCCCCACATGAGGAGATAGAGTTAGCTCGTCGCATCCGCAAGTCGGATACGGAGGCGCTCGACCGGCTGGTCAAAGCCAACCTGCGTTTCGTCATAAGCGTGGCCAAGGAATACCAAGGGCAGGGTCTGCCGCTTCAGGACCTCATCAGCGAAGGGAACCTGGGGCTGATCAAGGCGGCACAGCGTTTTGACGAGACGCGGGGGTTCAAGTTCATTTCCTACGCGGTGTGGTGGATCCGCCAATCCATTCTCCAGGCCCTTGCCGAACAGGCCCGTGTCGTGCGTTTGCCGCTCAACCGCGTGGGGGCCATCAACAAGGTCGGTCGCACCTTCGAGGCCCTGGAAAAGGCTTACGGCCGCGAGCCCAGCATGGAAGAGATCGCCGACGAAATGGACCTGAGCACCAGGGAAGTGGCCGAGGTGCTCAGGAACGCCGCCCGCCACATTTCCCTGGACGAACCGGTCTACCACGAGGAAGGCACAAGCCTGTTGGATGTGCTGGAGAGCGACCGCTACGACCCGCCGGACGGCTCCCTGATGCGCGAGTCCCTGCGCAGCGAAATCGAAAAGGTCCTGGCCACATTGCGGCCACGCGAGGCAGAGATCGTCCGCCTCTACTTTGGTCTGGACGGAGACCGCCCGCTGACGTTGGAAGAAATTGGCGAGCATTTCCGGCTGACGCGGGAGCGAGTGCGGCAGATCAAGGAGAAGGCCCTCCACCGCCTTCGCCACCGCTCGCGCCTCGAGCCGCTGCGAAAGTATTTGGGATAACCCCGAGCAGTTCACGCCCCCGCCATGCCGGCGGGGGTTTTTGTTACCCCCAGGCCGGCACCAGGCAGGCCAGCGCCTGCGGAAGGACTTCGAACGTCACCGGCGCGCGCCCAGGCTGTTCGCCGTCCAGGTCCAACAACACTTCGTCGCCGGAGGTGACCGTCACTTTCTTGCCGCGCAAGTAGCGCACCTTGGGGTGAGACGCAAGGGTCCCCCGGTACAACTTTGGCACGTTGCCGATGACTTCCAACCTGCCCACGTCTCCGATCACTGCCACCTCGAAGAGGCCATCGTCAATCTTGGCCATGGGCGCCACCCACATGCCGCCCCCGAAATACTGCCCATTCGCCACCACCACCGCGTTCACCAGGGCGATCTCGTCCAGGCCGCCATCAACCGTGATGTGCATCAGTTTGTTGGAATAGGTCAACAGCGTGGTGACCAGCCCGCCCAAATAGGACAGGAACCCTCCCAGAGCCTTGCTGGAGCGGTTGACCCTCTGCACCACTGCGCCGCTGAACCCCACGTCGCCGACGTTGACGAACAGACGTTGCATCTGTCGTCCGCTGCCGTCCACAAAGCTGGCGCGGCCAAGATCGATGCGACGCACGGCGCCGTTGGCCAACACTTGCGCAGCCTGTCGCAGGTCAGCAGGGATACCAAGGGTTTTGACAAGGTCCTTGCCAGTGCCTAGCGACAGGATGCCCAGCTTGGTCCGCGGCAGGGCATCGGCCAGACCGTTTACCACCTCGTTGACCGTGCCATCGCCACCTGCAGCAATCACCAGTTCGCACCCTTGCGCAGCCGCTTGTCTGGCCAGGTCGACAGCGTGCCCGGCCCACTCGGTGAAGCGCACCTCAAAGCCCTCGTGGAGCACGTTGGCCAACATCTCAGCGCACTCTGGCCAGATGCGGCCTGCTTTCCCGTTCGCCGCCCTCGGGTTGACAATTACCTGCGTGGCCATCTGCGGTCCACCCCTGCTCCAACCCACCGGCCTTTAGCGCTTGCGACTGCCCGGTTTGACCAAGGGCAGCCCTCGTTTGCAGAGTGGGCAGTTCTCTGGCGGATAGGTGACCACCTCCAGGCGCACCACGGCGAACAGATCGACGTCAAAGGTAGTCTTGCCGCCGCTGCGGTCAACTATGGCGCCCACGCCCACGATCTCACAGCCGGCGTCGCTGGCCAGCGCCATGACCTCACGCACCGAGCCCCCAGTAGTGACCACGTCCTCCACCACCAGCACCCGCTCGCCGGGTTGCAGCTCGAAACCGCGGCGGAGGCTCATCTTGTCCTGTTCTCGTTCCGCCCAGATGGAGCGTCGGCACAGCTGGCGTCCCACCTCCTGAGCGACGACAATTCCACCGATGGCCGGGGCAATGATCACGTCGACGTCTTCATCGGCAAAATGCTCGGCGATCTCGCCACACAGCAGCTCCGCGTAATGAGGATATTGCAGCACTTTGGCGCACTGGAAGTACTGGGGGCTATGCAACCCTGAGCTGAGAAGGAAATGCCCTTCAAGCAAACCTCCGCTGCTGCGGAAGATCTTCATTACTTGTTCCTTTTCCACCATGAGCCTCCCCGTGTGGATGGTACGTGGCGGGGGCGCCCATCTATCTGGGCGTGCCGCACTTCTGGGACCGCACCCCGTTAATCGCGTCGCGCAACGCCTGTGCCTCCGCGCGCGCCGCCTCCGCAAAGTCCAATCCGCAAGATTTGAAAAGAATTCCTCTACTGGAGTTGAATAGGGCCAGCTCCCCCCGCTCGTCGGTACCGTGCAGGACGGCCGCCTCCAGATCGCCCCCCTGCGCACCGATCCCCGGGATGAGCAAGGGGAGGGCAGGTGCTAAGGCGCGCACGTGCGCCAGCTCCTGGCTGTGCGTGGCTCCCACGACGAGGCCGCAATTGCCGACATTGTCCCAACTGGCCACCGTGATTGCCGTGTGCTCAAAAAGGCGCCTGTGGCCATCGGAAAAGTACTGAAAGTCCTTGGCGCCCGGATTTGAGGTCAAGCAGAGGAAGAAGACACCCCGTGCCGGATCCGCAAGCAGTGGCTCCACGGCGTCCCGGCCAAGGTAGGGGCTGGCCGTAACTGCGTCGAAACCAAGGGTCTCGAAGATGGCCCGAGCATACATCCGCATCGTGTTGCCGATGTCGCCGCGCTTAGCGTCGGCAATGGCCAGGCAGTCGCCGGGGATGAGGGCCCTGAGCTCCTCCAGCGCCCGCCACCCCTCGGCGCCATAGGCCTCGAAGAAAGCAAAATTCAGCTTGTACGCCAGTGCCAAGTCGGCAGTGGCCTCGATGATCGCACGCCCAAAGCCCACCATCGCCGATCGCCCTCGCCCCAGAAACGAGGGGAGCCGTTCCTGTTCGATGTCCAGGCCGACGCAAAGTAGGCTGCGCTTTTCCTGAGCCATCTGACGAAACCGCTGCCGGAAAGTAGTTGTCATACGTGCCACATTCTCCATCCCTCCGTGCCAGTGAACCCTTATGCAAGTTAGAAGAATCGGCGCAAATAATCAACAGGAAAATGGTGCACCCATTTTTGACATGGTCGGACAAGACCTCTATAGAGTAAGGGGTGGAGTTTTGTTGGAAGAGTTCATATGGGGTCAGGGGGATATGGTCGAGGATCACGGGAGGTAGGCACAGGAGTGAGGGGACTACCTCGGGTATGGCGGTTCTGAGAAATTGGTAGGGGGTGATGCTCTTCCGCTGGTGGTCGGGGAGTAACCGGTGGGGCCAGCTCAAATGCTGACGCAAGAGATGTTTTCCGGTCTCGGCCTGGTACGTACAGGGTAGTAAGCGCGGGCTCATTTCGTCAAAGACAAGGTGCCCTGTGAGCCATGATGACCACTGCATGTGTTCAGGGCAAAAGGTCTTGGATCGATCTCTCGTAACCCCCTCCTGGGCGGGATTACGGGAGGTACCTGGTAAGGCTTTGCCTGACCTCTGCAAAAAAACAGACTTTTTGCTTGATTTTTGCATTTTTTTTCTTATAATTGAGCAAGAATCGTCTAGAACGTGGAAGGCGGCTGTGAGCCACAATCCCACGGCTGAAAAGAGGCCGAAACTTCTCCAACAGGTGCGCCAAGCCATTCGCACCAAACGCTACGCCCGCCGAAGAAGGAAGCCTACGTCCATTGGATCAAGCGGTTCGTTTTCTTGCACGGCATGCGCCATCCGGCAGAGATGGGCGGGCCGGAAATCAACGCGTTTCTGACCCATCTGGCCGTGAAGGAAAAGGTCAGCGCCTCGACGCAGAACCAGGCGCTTTCGGCGCTCGTTCCTGTATCGCCATGTCATCGGGCGCGAGGTGGGCGATGTGGGCGAAGTCATCCGTGCCCGCAAGCCCAAGCGCCTGCCCGTGGTCATGACGCGCGCGGAGATGAAAGCCGTGCTGGCGAACCTGACAGGCGACAAGTGGCTCATAGCGTCGCTTATGTATGGCGCTGGCCTTCGCCTGATGGAATGTCTGCGCCTTCGCGTACAGGATATCGATTTCGAGC
>JBBIKH010000176.1:0-7633 GCA_037445575.1 bacterium | reverse complement strand
AACTTCGCATCGGCAGCAGACCGGCGGTCGGCAGCGTGGGGATAGGGCATACCAGGTGGGCAACGCATGGGGTCCCCAACGAGATCAACGCCCATCCGCACACGGATTGCCACCGGCGCATCGCGCTGGTGCACAACGGCATCATCGAGAACTATGCGGCGCTGAAGGCGGAACTGGAGAAGAGTGGCCACCTCTTCCGCAGCGAAACGGACACAGAGGTGCTGCCCCACCTCATTGAGGCTTTCTACCGCGACGGTTGCAAGCTGGAGGAGGCAGTGCGCGCGGCCCTGAAACTGGTGAAGGGGACCTACGGGCTGGCTGTGGTCTCAGCCACAGAACCTCACACGGTGGTGGCAGCACGCCAGGGGAGTCCGCTGGTGGTTGGGATTGGAAGTGAAGAGTTTTTCGTGGCCTCCGATCTGACGCCGATTGTCCCCTATACTCGCAACGTGACCTATCTGAACGACGGGGACGTGGTGGAGTTGCGGCCTGACAGCATGACTGCGCGGACGCTCGCCGACGTGGTTGTGGACTGCAAGGTGGAAGAGGTGAGCATCGACCTGGAGCGGATCGAGAAGGGCGGCTATGCGCATTTTATGCTCAAGGAGATCATGGAGCAGCCCCAGACCATTATGGACTCCATGCGGGGCCGCCTCCTTGAGGAAGAAGGGACCGCGCGCCTTGGCGGCATCGAGCACGACATCGACTCGCTGCTGTATGCCCGGCGCATCCTGATCACCGCGTGTGGCACCTCTTGGCACGCCGCGCTCATCGGCGAGTACATGTTCGAGGACCTGGTGCGCACCCCGGTGGAGGTGGAATATGCCTCGGAGTTCCGTTACCGCGACCCGATCATCGATCGCGATACCGTGGTGATAGTGATCAGCCAATCCGGCGAGACTGCCGACACCCTCGCCGCGGTGCGCGAGGCCAAGCGCAAACGGGCCAAGGTGTACGGCATCTGCAACGTCGTCGGCTCGAGCATCGCCCGCGAGACGGACGCCGGCGTCTACCTTCACGTCGGCCCCGAGATCGGTGTGGCTTCCACCAAGGCCTTCACCTCCCAGGTCACCGTGCTGGCCCTCATGACCCTATTGTTGGGCCGGATGAAGAGCATCTCCAACACCAAAGGGCGGGAGATCGTTGCCGAACTCAAAGCCCTGCCGGGCAAGGTGGCGCAGGTGCTTGAGCAAAGCGACTTCATCCTGGACATCGCGCGCCAGTACCGCGACTGCCGGAACTTTTTGTATTTGGGACGAGGCTACAACTTCCCGGTAGCGCTTGAGGGGGCGCTCAAGTTGAAAGAGATCTCCTACATCCATGCCGAAGGTTACCCTGCCGCCGAGATGAAACATGGGCCCATCGCCCTCATTGATGAGGATATGCCGGTGGTTTTCCTGGCCATCAAGGACTCGACCTATGAGAAGATCATGAACAACATCCAGGAAGTAAAAGCTCGCAAGGGGAGGGTGATCGCCGTGGCCAGCGAGGGGGACACGGCGATCGCCTCGCTTGCTGACCACGTCATCTATGTGCCCACGACTTTGGAGTTCCTTTCCCCGATTGTGACCATTATTCCGTTGCAGCTGCTTGCCTACCACATTGCGGTGTTGCGTGGCTGTGACGTGGACCAGCCCCGCAACCTGGCCAAGAGCGTGACAGTTGAATAAGTTGAGGAGCAAAATAGAGCCTATGATCGACCGAAGCATCTCCCGGCGCTGGTTGTTGCTGGCAGCGACCGTGCTTGCCGTCATCTGGACTGGGCTGGTGGTGGGCAGTCCAGGAGAGCTCTTGCCTTGGCAGCAGGTCCAATACTCAGAAGAGGCAGAGAAGGCCTTCTCCGAGGCGCTTATCCTCTACCGCGCGGGCGAGTATGAGCAGGCGCGCCTCCGCTTTGCCACCGTGGTCACGGCCCTCCCCGGCAATCAGCGGGTCACGGCCGCGTATCTGATGTGCGCCAAAAGCCTGCAGAAGCTCGGCTCCTACCGCGAAGCAAACCGGTATGCGCAGGAGCTGCTCGACCGTTATCCGGGGAGCAGGTATGCGGACGAGGCTCGCCTCCTTATGGCCTGGGACTGGTATGCTCTGGGCAATGCTTTCGAGGCGGCACGGGAGTACATGGCCGTCATCGACGGAGGCCAAGACGAGACGGTGCGCGGGCGAGCGGCTCGACAGTTGGAAGCTCTCTCGACCGCTCACCTGTCTCTGGATGAAATGAAAAGATTGGAATCCGACTATGCACGGGAGCGGTCGCGGCTCCTGCTGACCATCATGATGGCCGAGCGTGAGCTGCAGAATGGCCAGCGTGAGGAGGCACTCCGGCGCTTGCGACGCATGGTGGAGCTCTACCCCCAGAGCCAGCAATCGAGTCGCGTGCGGGCGTTGCTAGAATCGGCCAAGACGGGGGTGGCTGCTCGTCCCAAAGTGGGGGTTATCCTCCCCTTGAGCGGCTACTACGGCGAGCAGGGTAGGGCTGTGTTGCGAGGTATACAGTACGGCCTGCGCACCGCCAGCGGACAGGGCGTCCCCCCGGTGGAGCTCGTGGTTCGTGACTCGGAAAGCGATGTGGTCAAAGCGGTCCTGGCGGCGCAGCAGCTGGCAATGGATCCGGCGGTCCTCTGCGTGGTGGGCGAATTGGAGGCCGAGGCCAGTGTGGCCATAGGCACTGCCCTCTCCTCGCGACGGGTACCATTGCTCATCCCGGTCAGCAGCGAGAATGGGCTGACGCTGGTCGGGGAAGGCATCTTCCAGCTCAATGCCGACCTTGACCGTCAGGGTAGCTACCTGGCCCGCTATGCCGTCAAGGAGCTTGGCCTCCGCACGTTCGCCACACTCGCTCCGCGGGACCGCTACGGCATGATGCTGACCGACAGCTTCGTGCAGACCGTGGATGCGCTGGGAGGAGTGATTGTTGCCCAAAAGTGGTACTATGAAGGGGCCATCGATCTCGGACGTCAACTGAGCAGCATTCGGGAGCAGGCCCTGAGGAGCATGGTGCAAAGGGACATGAGCAGGAAGGGTCAGGCATTCACCGGCGCCGAATTCGAGGCAGTCTGGCGCCGGGAGGTCGACGCGTCGCGAGCACGCTCCAGCGAAGGCAAGACGATGATCGAGTCGGCGGAGCTGCCTGCCACCGGTCTGGACGCGATGTTCTTCCCGATCTACAACGACCACATTCAGTTGGTGGTGCCGCAGTTTGCTTTGCAGAACATCAAAGCGCAGGTTCTGGGCGGAAGCTACTGGGACGACCTGGAGCAGTTGCGGACCAACCGCGACCACGTCGAAGGTGCAATCTTTGTGTCCGCATACCACATCGACGAGCGGAGCTCGGACTACGCCACCTTCCGCGACGACTTCCGGGTGACCATGGGCACATCTCCCACGGAGATGGACGTCTTTGGCTACGACTCCATCCGGCTCATCCTCAAAGTCCTGGGCGAAGGTGGCACTTCACGGGAGGCTTTCGTCCGCACCATGCAGGGTGTCACCGACTTTCAAGGCTTAAAGGGCCGGATTTCGTTTGGTGACGGTACCCGGGTCTGCAACGATGTGGCGCTGCTCCAGTTCAAGAACGGAACCATCGTGCCCCTGCGATGAGGCCGATGGGCGGGTACAAACAAAAGGAGGGTGGACCTATGGAAGGAACCTTGAGGAAACTGGTGCTGGCGGGGATCGGCGCCGTCAGCCTGACAAAGGAGAAAGTGGAGGAGTGGGTCGACGATCTGGTAAAGCGGGGTGAGGTTTCAGAGGAGGAGCGGGCCAAGTTCATCAAGGACACCGTGACAAGGGTGGAGGAATTCTCCCAGCAGTTGCGCACCCGTGTCGAAGAGGAGGTGGGAAAGGCCACAGAAAAGCTGAAACCAAGATTCCAAAAAGACATCGAACAGTTGAGCGAACAGGTGCAGGCATTGCGCGACGAGATCGCCGAACTGCGCAAGGAGATGGCCGAGCTTAAGAAAAAGTAGGATGCGCGTGACTTCTATAGTCACCGCAGCGTAGCTGGGCAAGACGACTTGCAGCAAAAAGGTGGCGCGTGGGGATGGTGGATTCTTAGCAGTCAGGCTTCGAATACCAACGCAGAAGGAGGCAGTATGCGGACGGGAACACGAGTGGTGACAGGAGCGGTCGTGCTGGCGATGGCCTTGCCTTTGCTTGCGCAGACCAATTCTCAGGGTGTGAAGCTTTTCCAGTCGTATTTCTTCGATTCACCCATTGCCAAGGCCTCCTACGGCCAGGTAGGGCTTGTCTACAGTGACTACGAAGGGTCCAGCACATTGAACATCGGCCCGCAGGGTGGGTTCCCCATCAATGACAAGATCGAGGTGGAAGGCGCCCTCGCCTTCGTAAGCTGGTCGCCAGACCATGGCAATGGCGAGTCTGGTATCTCCGATCTTGAGCTGTACGGCCGGTACAACCTCGCCAACAGTAAGCAGCTCAACGGGTCAGTAGGCGCTATGGTTACGCTACCCATCGGTTCTGAGAAGATCGGTGCCGGAAACCTCAATTTTGGTGGGTTCGGTGCCCTGCGCTATGCACTGCAAAACGGCATGACCATCACCGGCAATGTCGGCTTGATCTTCTACGAGACGACAACTATCGATGTCGACCTGTACACGGGCAAGATCGAGGAGAAGACCTCGCACGAGAGCTACCTAAACCTGGGAGTCGGAGCAATCTACCCGGTGAGCAAGCTGTTGCACGTCGTGGGTGAGTTGGTCCTGCACTCCGAAGGCGACTATATGCTTCTCAGTGCCGGCGCCGACTACCAATTGGGCAACGGCCGGGTGCGCGGTGCCTTGGGCCTGGGCCTGGACGACGGTGCGCCTGACCTGCAGCTGATGGCCGGCTACGCCATCTCATTCTAGCCCCTGCGACAAGCGAGGCTCTTTGAGGGCCGTCACAAACGGTGGCGGCCCTTTGTTTCATGCGCCTTTTTTGCTTGCTTTATTGGTTTTATTGTGTAAATTTTGCCCCGACGCGGGATTGACTACAGACCGCGGGGGCAGTTGTCATCGTGAGCCCGGCGGCCGAACATGAAGTGGGCAAGAACTGTAAGGTATGAGGGAATTCATGGCAGAAGTGCGCAACGCTGGCGATACCGTTTGCCCTGTGTGCCACAATCGCACCGCCCGGCGTATTTCGCGCAAGTGGTGGATGCGTCTGATGTCTCATAGTCGCTACTACTCCTGCTCGTATTGCTCATCGCGATTCTTGACTACCGCTGAGGAACGCATTCTTGTCCTGCGAAATGGTCTGCGGCGCGGAAAGAGGGGGCGTCCGGCGGACTCGACCGGCCCGCCTTTAACGGAGGAAACGCAGCAACCACAGGGCGGCGAAGAGTCGCAGGTGGTGCCCCGCGATTCCTATCGACGACAGCGGACCGAGATGCTTCTGGACCTGCGAGCAGAGCTCGTACCGTGGAGGCACAAGCGGTTCTGGATTGCCACCGCGATTACGGTGGTGGCCGCCCTACTTTTGATCCATGTGACCGTGCGGATGATGCTTACCCGCGAGTTCCGTGTAGCGGCCACCAAGGCCGCGGAGAGCGAGCAAGCGCTCCAGAGCATGCAGGCACAGGTGGATTTCTACAAACAGCTGGTGACTGAACTGGACCTACAGATCCGGCGATCTGAGGATGCTTTGCGCCGGATGGAGGACAGGATTGCGGCCGCAAGCGCGGCAATCCCCTTTGTCGCTACGCCTGCGCCATCCGCGGGCAGCACGACAACGGATCTCGGAGGCAGTGCCAAGAACGGCGTACCCCTGTCCCCGCTTGCCCAGAGCGCCAGGAAGGAGCTGATGCTCGAAAACGCGGCCTACAAAGTGATTGTATTCACGAGTGGCGATAGGAATACTCTCTTGGCGGAAAAAGTGGTGGAGCGGTTGCAGGCGGAGAACTTTCGCGTTACCACTGCCACCCTCGCCGCATCCGCGGCACGCCGCACCGGGATCGAAATGGAGTGCACTTTGGAGGCGGCGGAAAAGGCCAGGGAGGTGCGCGACTTTGTGCTCCGCCTGGCGGCAGTCTTGGGCGTGCCCGACCGTGATGTGACTCTCCGCTACACCGTAGCTGAGGGACTGACAGCCGCGCCGCCGGAAAAGCGCGAGATCCGGATCTTCTTCTGAGTTCGCGCGCCCACCAATAGCAACTTGTACCGAGGGTCCCTGCCGCAGGTGCGCTCCCTCCCAGTGTGTGGCGTCGGCTAGGGCCATCACCTTCTTCGCCGATTCGGCCGTTTCCGCAAAGCATCAGGAGGCCAAAGGTCGGAAAGGCAGGGGCGGAAAGCAAGATGCGGCTTGATCTCAGGAGGTAACAAGACAAAGGAGCTATGCCCAATATCGACTATTCTCTTGACCTCTGCAGAGAGCTCGCGCGCATTGCCCATGAGGCAGAACTTGCCGTAGGCTTTCGCCCGCTGAGGTACGACGCCGATGACGTGCTCACGCTGGATCTGACCACCGTGTGGCCCGAACAGACTTGTCGCGCCCGCTTCAAGATTGTCAAATTCGTGGGCGGGGGGTTCGCCGGACAGGTGTACAAGGCTGTGCTGGAGAAGGTTATGGAGGCGGAGGCATCGGCGCCCGGCCTGGTGGAGGGTCAGGTGTACGCGCTGAAGATCCTGGTGCCGCCTTCCCGCTTTTCTCGCTTCTTCCGCAATTTGGTGTACTGGATAGGCTTTCAGGTGCCATTTAGTGCCCAGGTGAGCGCTGATGCGTGCCGCGCAGGCCTCCTCTGGCAGAAGCTGGTGCGCTATGCGGCCGCCCAAGAGTTCGGCGAGGAGGGACGAGTCGTAGACGTCTACGCCTCATTCTACGAACCAGGCCTCAGAGCCCACGGCGAGGTGTTGGAGTGGGTGGAAGGCAGAGTGTGGCGTTTGGAACCAGACACCAAGCTAAGGCTGCGCCGCAAGTGGAAAGAGCTCGCCCCAGAACTGACCGGTAGCCCCGAGTATGTGGCCAAGAGGCAGTTTATGGCCCGCTTTGTTGCCCTCCTCCACCGCCTGGGCGGGCATGAGCTGGCCCGGCAATATGAGTGGTGGACGATGAAGAGTCAGCCGAATGTGTTGAAACGGCTGAACGCAAGCAGTAACCCCGATGCTGGGTTATGTGCGGTGGATTTCCGCGCCGGCTTGGCGGTGCTCCCCTTCATGCCGATGAACCCGAGGGATATCACCCTCATTTTTGAAGGCCTGGCCCGTGGTTCTCTGGTGCAGTTTGACCGTTGTGACTACCGGCAGCTGTGGGCCTACGTGGCTGCCATGCGCCAGCACAACGGTGAGCTTGTCCCACTGGCCGAGGCCTTTGAACAGTACGACCGGCGATACCGGCACTCCATGCCGGACGTGACGCATCACGGGTTCCGCTTGTTGTGTGACCGCGGGTTGCGCGCCGCGGTCCGGGATGGCCTTGTGCAGGGCTATCTCGTGAACGATCTGGTGGACGGGGCGTTTGCAAACAAACTTCGTCGTTCGGGTGCAAGGTTTTTCGGGTTCTATTTCTTGGGGGCAGTGCCTCTGTTCGGGCGAGTATTGCGTCGATTGTGGGGGAACAGCGCTTATCGCCGGCACGTCGGGGGGATGTTGAGGAGCAGGGACTATTTGCGTCGAGCAATGCGTGGCGGCGCCGCGGCCAG
>JBBIKH010000175.1:0-7676 GCA_037445575.1 bacterium | reverse complement strand
GCCTCGCCCCCCTCGCGCCCCCACCGCGCGCCCCCCCGCCACCCCCGGGGCAGGTTGAGGAGCAGGGACTATTTGCGTCGAGCAATGCGTGGCGGCGCCGCGGCCAGGCTGGTGGAATGGCACAGGAGCGGGCGCACCAGCGAAGGGCGCACGCGCACGCTTCTTGCCCATACCTGGCTTTTCTGGCTGCAAAGAGTGACCTTGGGGTGGCTGCCCCCACGACTGCACCGCGTGCTGGCCGAGCCAGGCTATCTCGTTGGCCGGGTGCGACAGGCAATTTCCTTTCTCCGCTCGTTTTTCCGCGATGACGCTTTCAGAGAGAAGTGGTTTACCGACATAATCGAAGAGGGCTACCAGGAGGGAATGCTGGACGACAACGAACGGCAGGCCATCCTGGCGCATGTGCGCGACCCCTTTATCGTCAAGTACCTCAAATCCCTGGGAGTGCACATGGCAACTCTGCCGGTGACACAGGTGGTGTCGGTCCTGGTCGGCAGCGTGATGGCTGTGTCGGCGCTGATGTCCGGCGCTTCATGGGCAAGCGCGTTGGCTCGTTTTACCCTTGTGGTGGGTTTTTTCCAGGTGATTCCCATCTCCCCCGGTTCCCTCTGCCGTGGCGCTTACGTGGTCTATCTTATGAGCAAGGAGCGGGATTTCCGCAGCTACATGGTGGCGGCGCCGGTATCATTCCTGAAATATCTCGGGTACCTGGCGTTTCCCTTTCAAATGGTCACCACCTACCCGGCCCTTGCCCGGTTCATGGCCAGCCGTTGGGCAACGAACACGGTGCGCATTGTGCCGGTCTTTGGCGAACGGGGAGCGTTATTGGAGCACTTGGTCTTTGACCTCTTTTTCAACGTGCCGCGGGTGGTCGCCCAGTGGGCCAAGCGGCGGATGACAGGCCTGCTCACGGCCTGGCTCGTTGTCGGACTGGTGCTGTCGGCCGCTGCCTTCTGGTGGCAAAAGGTTCCATTGGCAAGCTCAACGGGGATCAATCTCCTGCTGGCGGTGGTGGTTCTCTTCTTCTTTCCCAGGCTTCTTTTCTACCCGATGTTGCGAAGAGGACGGAGTCGATGACAACGGTCAGACCAATGTGTCCGACACGGTGCGACGAAGGTATGTGCGCAAGAACCTGGAGGAGCGGGTGGAGTCAGGCGAACGACAGATAGAAGAGATAGTTCCAATTGTTGGCTTGACGTGCGACTACAGCCCCGAAGAGCAGGAACGCGCTTTCTCGCGCGGACAGGACTTGTACTACGTGAACTGTGCGTATGTGCGTCCTCTCACTGAGGCGGGCATTGCGCCGGTAATTTTGCCCTCTGTCACCGAGCACTCCCTTATTGCCACTTACGTGGCTTCCATCGATGGGCTGCTCCTCACCGGCGGGGACGACGTTGATCCGGAAGCGTACGGGGAGCAACAGATCGACCCGCGCTGGCAGACTGATCAGAAGCGCACCGTGTTCGAACGAGCGCTGATCGCGGAGGCGCGGCGGCTGGGGATGCCTATCTTTGGGATTTGCCGTGGCTGTGAGTCGCTCAACGTGGCTCTTGGCGGGAGTCTGTACCAGGACATTCCGACCATGCTCCCTGCAGCAGTGCCCCATCAGCTGCCTGGCAGTGTGCACGGCGCCCGGCATCGGGTGACGATCGCGCCCGGCTCGAGGATTGAAGCGATTCTGGGAAGCCTGGAGGCAGAGGTCAACTCCTTTCACCATCAGGCGATCAAGCGATTGGGCAAAGGAGTGCGGGTGGCTGCAACCGCACCCGACGGTGTTGTCGAAGCGATCGAGGTGCCAGAGGACACTTTCACCGTGGCGGTGCAGTGGCACCCGGAGCGAATGCAGGAAGACGAGCGTCAGCATGCCCTCTTTGTCGCCTTTATAAATGCCGTGCGGCAGTGGAAGGCTACACACGCGGCGGGAGGGCAACGCGTGACGACCAGAGCGAGAAAAGAGACGTAACGGTGGGCAGGCAGGAACGCTTCTCTTAGCGCTGGGGGTTGGTTGCCGCAGCTTTGGGAATGGCCATCGGAACGGGCAACATCTGGCGCTTTCCGCGCATTGTCGCCAGGAATGGCGGTGGTGCTTTCCTTGTACCTTGGATGGCAGCCCTACTGCTCTGGTCCATTCCCTTGCTCATGGTCGAGTCGGCAATTGGTAAGGCCACCCGCCGGGGGACGGTCGGCTCCTTTGCCACAATCATGGGGAGCCACTTTGCCTGGATGGGTGGCTTTGTGGCCCTGTGCACAGTGGCCATCATGTGCTACTACTCGGTGGTGGCAGGCTGGTGCCTCCGGTACTTAGCTGCCGCCTTCGCCAACCGCCTCGCAGGCGCAGACAGTCGCCTGGTCTGGGAGGCCTTTGTGGCCAACCCCATGCAACAGTCGTTTTTCCACCTGGCGGCCATGGCCATTGCCGCGGGTATCGTGTGTGGTGGCGTAGCCAAAGGGATCGAGCGGGTGAACAAGGTGCTCATTCCCGGGCTTTTTGTCCTGTTGGCGATCGCTGCCGTGCGGGCTCTCACGTTGCCGGGGGCAGCAGCCGGCCTGGAGTTCTTCTTTCGCCCCAACTGGGGCACCTTGGCGGATTACCGGGTGTGGCTTGAAGGATTGACGCAATCCGCCTGGAGCACCGGGGCCGGCTGGGGCCTTTTTCTCACATATGCGGTCTATTCGCGCACGCGCGAAGATGTGGCGCTCAACTCGCTGGTAGTGGGTTTTGGCAACAACAGCGCCTCCCTCCTTGTTGGGGTTGGCCTTTTCCCGGCGGTGTTTGCCTTAGCTCCTGGTTTGGGCCTGGAGCCGCTCAGTGTTCTCCGCGAGTCTGGTCCGGCCAGCACCGGTTTGGCGTTTTTGTGGGTCCCGCGCTTGTTCAGCGTTTGCCCAGGTGGGAGGTTCTTGCTCGTCGTGTTCTTTCTCGCCCTGAGCACGGCAGCGATTACATCGCTGATCAGCATGGTGGAGCTGGCCACCTGTAATTTGGTGGATGCCGGCATGGCGCGGCCTCGAGCAGTGATGCTCACCGCCGCCCTTGGCTTCTTAGCCGGTCTTCCTTCGGCACTCCACCTTTCGTTCCTCGAAAACCAGGATTGGGTGTGGGGTCTCGGGTTGTTGGTCTCCGGTTTGTTCTTTGCCATTGCTGCACGCCGTTTTGGGGTGAGAAACTTCAGGGAACAGCTGCTCAATGCCCCAGGGTCTGGCATCCGGATCGGACGATGGTGGGACTTTTTGCTGCGTTTCTTCATCCCCGCGGAGTTTCTTCTCCTCATCGGCTGGTGGTTCTATCAGTCCATCGTGGTGTTTGAGCCCCATTCCTGGTGGAACCCCCTTCGCGCTTTCAGTTTGGGCACCTGCGTAGCCCAGTGGGCGCTCGGCATGGGGGTTTTGATCCTGCTGAACGGAGTGCTCGTGCGGCGCTTTCTGGCAGGAGGTAGGGCAAAATGAGCGCTCTGGGCATTGCGATGATGGTGATCATACTTGGCGGAGTGTGGGGCACGTTCGTCTGGTTGCTGGTGTTGGTGGCCCGCCATGAAGGCGGGAGCGCGGAAGATAATGCGCAGTGATTCTTTGCTGACGAGAAGTACACTGAGGGCGAGTTGACTGTGGACTATTGGGAGGCATGCGCACAGATCGAGCAAGGGCGCATTGCAGCAGTCTATTTGCTGCTTGGGCCGGAGGACTTTTTGGCCGATGACCTGGTGCGTCAGTTGGGCGCTAGGCTTCTGGAGCCTGGGGCAGAGCAATTCAACCTGGACGTGTTCTATGCCAGTGAAGCGGATGCTTCCACTGTCGTGAATGCCGCGTCCGCTTATCCCATGGCAGCGCCGCACCGCCTGGTGGTGGTGAAAGAGGCTGAGCGGTTGACTGCGGCGGGGCTGCAGTTGCTCGCTGCTTACGCCCGCCGCCCGTGTCCGACAACCTGCCTTGTGGTGATGGGCCAGGCGCTTGACCTGCGTCGCCAGGGTGCACGACTGCTGTGCGAGGCGGCCACTGTGGTGGAGCTGAAGACCCTGCGTGATAGTCGCGCCCAAGCTTGGGTCAA
Organism: bacterium; assembly: GCA_037445575.1. GTDB lineage: Bacteria > Zhuqueibacterota > Zhuqueibacteria > JANLFK01 > Oleimicrobiaceae > Oleimicrobium. Next base: position 3,634 of record JBBIKH010000175.1, on the reverse strand, counting down.
ATCTTATCTTAGCGGGCAAGGGCTGTCCATCAGCGAGGAGGCTCTGCTGTTGCTACACGCGTGCACCGGCAACTCGCTGCGGGTATTGGCAAGCGAGCTGGCCAAGGAGAAGATCAACATCTATCCGCGCTCGGCGATAACGGAAGAGGATGTGGCCGCTACTATCGGCGTGACCAGGGGCTTTACCGTCTTTGACTTGTGTGACAGCATCGGCGCAAGGGACCTTCGTTCGGCGCACCTTATCCTTCGTCACCTGTTGGATGCAGGCGAGTCGCCCACCGCCGTGTTGGCGAGCCTGGCCCGCCATTTTCGTTTGCTGACCGCTGCCCGGGGCCTGGCAGCTACGGCTTCTGGACCGGATCTTGCAGAGAAATTGGATGTCCCGCGCTATTTCGTTGACAAGTACGTGCAGCAGAGCAAGAGGTTCTCGCAGGAGGAACTGCGCTCTGCCTTCGAGCTACTACTTGAGACCGACAACGCTTTGAAGACAGGTGCCCACAGGAATCGCGGACGTATGGTGTTAGAATTGTTGCTGGTGAGGTTGGTGGGCGAGCCCAAGCCCGCAGCGCGCCAGCGCATGCTATGACACGGGGGCGCCTTGCGCAAAATCCGTGGAACTTTGATTCCTGGGTGACGGTTAAAAGAGCGTGAACGTGACCATGACAAAAAGGGAAAAAGCGGAGCTCCATCCCACTGATGAGGAATTGATCGCCAAGTTCCAAAGTGGCGATCTTTACGCCTTCGACGTATTGGTGCGGCGGTACAAGAACCAGCTGATGAACTTTGTTTGTCGCTTTGTGGGAAATCGGGAGGAGGCCGAGGACATTGTCCAGGATACATTCGTGCGCCTCTATCGGAACAAGCATTCCTACCGCCGCATCGCCCGGTTTTCCACCTGGATCTACACGATCGCGGGTAACTTGGCCAAGACCGAGCTCCGCAAGCGCAAAGGGCGGCGGTTGCTGGCCATTTCCCAGCTGGGGTGCGAGGACAAGGAGTTTGAGATCGAGGACAGCGCCTTTGATCCGGAGCAGGAGGTGGACGGGACGATGAAGGGGGCGATTATCCAGCGCGAGATCGACAATTTGCCGCCCAAGTTCCGCGAGGTTATTATCCTGCGCGATATTCAAGAGCTTTCCTACGAGGAAATCAGCGAAATTATCAAGGCGCCGTTGGGAACGGTCAAGTCGCGCGTCAATCGCGCGCGGCTCCGTCTTCAGAAGCGGCTGGAGGAGATAGCTGCCAATTAGGGTAGGCGGTCGGCGGTGGGAAGGTGTAAAGAGGTAGGAGGAACAGGCTGGCACATGGCTACCGGTAATTGCGACGATTTTGTCGCACCCATTATGGCCTATATCGACGGGGAGCTTTCCGGGACGGACCGCCAGCGTTTGATGGAGCATTTGCGGCAGTGTGCGCACTGCGCCGCGCAGGTGCAAAAGCTGCGCTTGTTGCGGGTCCAGCTCCGCAATCTGCCGCGGCTCTCCACCTCGCCAGGGTTCGAAGCCGGACTGCGCGCCCGCCTGCGCCGCGAAGAGCAGGCTCGCAGCCGTCGTACCCTTCCGCTGGCCACATTTGCTTCCTTGCGAGTGGCCGGGTATGCGTTCGCAGTGGTGGTTCTCTGCCTGGCAGCCCTTGGTGCGCTCCTGATGCTGCGCCATGGCCACCAGCTGGCGGTAACCTCCAAGGGTGAGGTGGAGGCGGCCCGGCTCGGTGGGGCAGACGACGGAGACACTGCCGCGGTGGTGGTGAACTATGTGCTGGACTCCGTCCCCATTGACGCGGAGCTATTGGGCAGAGGGGTTCCCCTCGGTTCTCAAACGCTGCCGGGGTCAGCGGTACCGATGGATAGCTTGGCCAAAGGGGGGGCAATGCCGTCTGCCGTCAGGCCTCGCCTTGTATCCTTCTGAGCCGGTCTCCGCGGCTGATCCGTCAGCCATCTCGCCATGAAGATGAAACTCCTCATACGCGCTGCGCACACGTTACTCGCCCTGCCTGTGGCCCTGCTTGGGCAGACTCCGGCGCCCGTGCTCACCGAACTGGAACGGGACCTTGCCGCCCTGGTGGAGGAGGCCAAGCCATCGGTTGTCGCTGTGGCGGCCAAGGTGGTTACCTCCTATGAGAGCAGGCGGGAGGGCCGTCTTTTCGGCCTGTGGGGGGAGAAGAGGGAACGGCGCACCGTCACTTTGCAGAATGTGGGTTCTGGTCTGGTGGTGGACGACTCGGGTCATGTGGTCACCCGCACCAGCGTAGTTGCAGGGGCAGAGGAGATCGTGGTGCGGCTGTGCGACGGTCGTGCGGTACCTGCTGATTTTGTGGGCGCTGACCACGGCACGGGCCTGGCTGTTGTGCGGATTCCCGCCGCGTACGCCCGCAGAGCCCGCTTCGGTTCTCCGCGGACCCTGCGCTCCGGCTCCTGGGTGACGGTCGTCGGCGGCTCCCTGGGGGTGGCACCCAGTGTCTCTTTCGGTTTGGTGAACGCTGTGCGCCATGACGGTCTCCTCCAACTGTCTGCCCCGATTGCAGCGGGCAGCGCCGGTAGCCCCTTGTTCAACACCAAAGGCGAGGTAGTGGGACTGGTCGCGGCCGCAGTTGATAGGCGTAGCCAGGGACGCTCGCTCATCCCTGCGGGAGAGGTCCCTGCCTATCTGCTGGCCTATCCCATTGACCACGTGCTGAGTGCAGTGCAGCGGATCATCGAATTGGAAGGAGCAGGCCACGGTTGGCTGGGGATCACTGTCATATCCACAGACTCCTGCGACAAACCGACGGTTACCGCGGTGGTCCAAGGGAGCCCTGCCCACCGGGCGGGAGTGTGCCAAGGGGACGTCCTGCTGCGCTTTGCAGGCAAACAGATCGCGACCAGCGAGGATGCCGCTCGGGCGGTGCGGGCCACGGCGCCGGGCACTGCAGTGACCCTGGAGGTGGAGCGCGAGGGGCAGCCGTTGACGCTGCAGGTCACGGTGGGACGGCGACCTTCGCCTGCCATGCTTACTGCAGACAACGCTCAAGCCGGCCTGTGGCTCCATGAGCCACATCTACCGCCCGCAGACCCAGCAAGGTCGGATGCACGCTCCCTGGAAGAGACGGTGCGGCTGCTCCAGCGTCGACTCGGGGAATTGGAGAAAGAGATCCGTTCTCTGCGCCGCACTGGTTCAACCCCTTGACCCTCTTCTTCCGCTTCCTGCTCTCCGCCTCTTTTCTGTTGTTTCTTCAGTGGGGTTTTTGTATATTTGGACGCATTTTTTCAGCCCCCTCTCTGGGGGTAGTAAGGTGGGAGCGGATCACTGCATGCTAATGACGCTCCTTTGATTGAGGATAGCGGCCAGGAGGAGATAGATGGCAAAGGACAGGAGCTTCGCCACCAAGGTCGCGAAGGCGAAGATGGAATTCGGCAAGCGTTGCCCCAAGTGTGGAGAGCTTATGGTCCCACACGTGGTGGTGAAAAGTGAGCAGCGGGGACGGAGCGGCGCGTGGCGCTTCTCCGAGCGGGTTGTCCCCCTCTGCAAATGCACCGAAAAAGAGGTGCTGGGCTAAGCCGGCGGTGTCGGACGGAAGCGCGGTGGTGCTGTGGCCTTTAGCGGAAAGACTCTCGTATTGGCTACCCGGAATTTGGACAAGGTGCGGGAGATGCGCC
>JBBIKH010000174.1:0-7693 GCA_037445575.1 bacterium | reverse complement strand
CAGACGCGGCTGCACAGACCGCAGAAGCTGCAGCGCGCCGGATCGAGCATGGAGGTAATCGCCTCGATGGTCACCTGGCCGGCGTTGAGCAGAATGCCCGCGCGGGCAGCCGCTGCACCCGCTTGGGTGACGCTATCCTTGATGTCCTTGGGGGCCTCCACGCAGCCCGCGTAGAACACCCCCTGTGTGGGGGCATCCACCGGCTTGAGTTTGGGGTGCGACTCCAGCAGAAAACCGTCCGCCGTGTTGGAAAGGGTCAACAGCTTCTGCAACACCTTCTGGTCGTCTCGCGCCCGCAGGCCGACCGCCAGCACTACCATCTCCAGCTCATGTTCCTCCACCTTGCCGGTCATGGTGTTTTCCACAACCAAGATCAAGTTCTTGGTCGTGGGGTCCTCGTAGATGTCGCCAGGGATGCCGCGGATGTACTGAACCCCCTCCTCCTTGCTGCGGCGGTACATCTCCTCGAAACCCTTCCCGAAGGCGCGCATGTCCATGTAAAAGACTTTGCACTGCACGTCGGGGTAGTGGTCCTTGAGCAAGAGGGTATCCTTGACGGTATTCATGCAGCAGATATTGCTGCAGTAGCGGTTGCCGCGCTTGGTGGCCCGCGAGCCCACGCACTGGATGAACCCTATCGTCTTGGGCAGTCGGCGGTCGCTGGGACGTATGAAGTGACCACCGGTGGCGCCGCTGGCGCAGATGAGGCGCTCGAACTCCATGCTCGTGATGACATTCTCAAAACGGGTGTAGCCGAACTCGTCCAGAGGCCTGGGGTCGTAAACCTCAAGGCCGGTGGCGACGATGATCGCCCCCACGTCCACTTCCACAATCTCATCCTGCATGTCATAGTCGATGCACTTCTTGCTGCAGGCCTGGGAACACTTGCCGCAAGCAATGGGATTGGTCCCCAGGCAGTGGGCCATGTCCAGGACATATGCAGAGGGGACTGCCTGGGCGAACGGCAAGTAGATGGCCTTGCGCGAGGAGAACCCCTGCTGGTACTCGTCCGGAACCACGACGGGGCAGACTTTGGCGCAGTCGCCACAAGCGTTGCAGTCCTCGGCCCGCACGTAGCGCGCTTTCTTCCGGATCTTGACCTTGAAGTTACCCACGAAGCCGGTAACTTCCTCTACCTCGCTGAGGGTGAAAAGCTTGATCTTGGGATGTCGACCGACATCCATCATCTTCGGGCCGAGGATTCATATGGCGCAGTCCATGGTGGGATAGATCTTGTCCAACGCGGCCATGATGCCGCCGATGGAAGGCTCCTTTTCCACCAGATAGACCTGATGCCCTGCCTCTGCCAGGTCCAGCGATGCCTGGATGCCGGCAACCCCTCCGCCGATGACGAGCGCCGCCTTGGTCACCGGGTAGACCGGCTCGCGCTGTGGCTCCAGGAAGCGGGCACGATACACCGCGCTGCGCACCAGATCCTTCGCCTTTTCCGTCGCTGCAGCGCGGTCGTACTGGTGCACCCAGCTGCAGTGTTCGCGGATGTTGGCCATCTCGAACAGGTACTTGTTAAGGCCCGCTTCCTCCACACAGGTGCGGAAGGTGGGCTCGTGGATCTTGGGCGTGCACGAGGCGACTACCACCCGCTCCAGCTTGTGCTCGACGATGGCCCGCTTGATCTCGTTCTGGCCGGGATCGGCGCACGTGTAGGTATTCCGCACCACGGCCACCACTCCAGGCAGACTCTTGGCATATTCGGCCACCGCCGCGGTATCCACTGCCCCGGCGATGTTGAGGCCGCAGTCGCATACGAACACGCCGATGCGCGGAAGATTCTCTCCCATGGTACTTCTCCAAAACTCGCTTTTGCACGACCTAATCTTGCCCCTTGCAGCATCTGTCCCTGCGGCCGCCTCCTCCTATCTTGAGACGCACGTAGGGGCCGGTAACGCCTGTATCCGGTCCACCAGTGATTTCGATCTCATCGGCTGACCATGCTGCGAAAAATGGAGTGAAAGTGTAGCCAACTTCTAAGCCCAGTACCAGTCCGCCCATCCCGCCCTTGTCTCTGCCTGTAACCACCAGGTAATCGAGACCGAGCGCGAAATTGAGCAAAAAGATCCCCATGGACAAATTCGCTCCGCGGGCAGGGTTTTTCAGGATCTCCTCAAACGCCGGCGGCTGCTTTTCGACGATGGTCATTTCCATGCCACCGCCGCCGATACCCACCATGGGAAAGACCTTCAGCCTACCCGGAGGCGTGACCACATAGCCGAGATCGAACATTCCAATGCCGGCGCTCAAGCTCGTCTTGTAGGGCGTGGACCCTATGACTACATCCTTGCTTTTGCTGAAGAGCGCGTGACCCTGCCCCCCAAGCACGATGCGACCGATAAACGCGTGGCCCCCACCGCCCATGCTGAAGAGTTGTGTAGAGAAACTGGGGTAACCCTGCGCGGTCAATGCGTCGTTCAGCTTATCCAACTCCAGGAAGGAAGTGCCGGCGTAGAAGTAACCGTGGCCCTCCCCTCGCCGCTCGCGCGCACCCGCCCCCGTCGCCAAGCCAGCCACCAGGCAGACGAGCAAGGTGCTGATCAGTACTGCTTTGCCAAGGTTCATGACGCCCTCCAACGTTTCCCCCAGGTTCAAAGCTTCCCCTTATGCCGGCATTCTGTCGGTATCCGCTTGCGCCTGCAAGGCTCCTTTCTCACTTCCAGGGGCCTTGGCCAGAGCCCGCACAAGGTGACAGAGAGCAGCTCTGGAACTTGTTTCTCTCCTCTCGCATTGGAGAAACGCCGCGCAGGTGGTTGGGAATCCCGCACTCTCCAAATCGCCAGCCGTGGCAACTTCTCTTGAGGGCCATGCTCAATATGCGGCAGCCACACCGTCGCTACCTCATGTCGACGTTTGCCGCAGCCCTCGCTGCCCGACTCCGCGAGAGGCTCGCCCGCGTCGAGCGGCGGGATTGGACACTCAGCGCTCGACTGGTTCCCGCTCTTTTGGTTTCCAGGGTCGTCACGAGCGGCAGCGCCTCGCAGGTAGGCCCAGAGCCCTTGCCGGCTACCTTGGGACGAGGAGCAATGGATGAGCCCCACGGTCTTTCGAACCTCTGGCTGCTCTTCGGCGCGAGAAAGATGCGGCGGCCACGCTGCCTCTTCGACTCTGCCTTGGGCGAGCTTACCAGCAGCACATTAGCCTGCGAGCAGACCGGGTCGCATGAAGGGCTGCCACGCTCGCACAGCCATAGGATCGGCCGTTGAACAGGTTTGAGCTGTGTTTCCACTGCCGGACCTCGCCTTCCTCCGGCGTTGCCGGTCTACCACCTCGGAGCTCATGTTGGCCTCACCGGGGCTACCTTCGACCCAGGGCGCCCCGAAGGGCAGCCTCACCGCGGTTCGTTTCTCCTTGCGACCGCTGTTCCTTATGGGGCCCGCGCACTTTTCTGTCCGGCGCACAAGGGACCCGGCGGCTCCAGGGGCCTGCCATAAGGTGCCTCGGCAGCTGCCCAGCGCAGAGGGCTCAGGAAACGCCTCCCAGGGCGTCGGCCACCACGGCCGTCAGATCTTTGAGCTCGATGCGTGCTTCCTCAGGACAATCCTGGCTCTTCATGGCGCAGGTGAAGTGGACGTAGCACTTTGGACACGTGGTAATCATCAGTTCTGCGCCCGTAGCCCGGGCGCTGGCCAGGCGCGTCGTCTGGATGGCCTTGGAGTAGCGGTCGCAGCTCAGCCAAGCGCTGGTGCCGCAGCAGATGGCGGTGTCGCGGTGCTTGGCCATCTCGCGGAGCTCAAGCCCTGGCAAGGCGGTAATGACCGTGCGCGGCGGGTCATAGATCCCGAGGTGGCGCCCCAGCCGGCAGGGATCGTGATAGGTCACCGCGCGTTCAGAACGCACGGCCAACTGGCCCAGCTCAGGGATTCGCTCGGCTAGATACTCGGTGAGATGGGCGACCTGGAAGCCCAACGGGCCCACCAGCACCGGATAGTCCACCTTGAACGTCCGGTAACACTCCGCACAGGTGAACAGGACGAGCTTGGCGCCGGTGCTGCGAATCTCCTCCACGTTATGCTGAGCCAGGCGGCGGGCGTGTTCGGTGTCGCCGCTCCAGTAGAGGTCATGGCCGCAGCAGCGTTCGTTCTTCAATACCACCGGCTTGACGCCGAGTCTGTTCAAGATCTTGATTGCGCCGCGGGCTATGCTGAGGGTGTCCACGCCGAGATCGGTGAACAAGGCATCGAAGTAGGGCAGGCAGCCGACGAAATAGAGCACCTCCCCCTTGTCCGCAAGCTGCAGCTCCTGATTCACCCACTCCATACGGTTCTGCTGCAGGGCAGGGGCGGTCATGATCTTCATGAGCGCCTGGAGGGCGCCCCCATGGGAGCAGGTAGCTTCACGGCCATCGGCGGCAGCTTGGGCGCGCAGGCGCCGTGTAAAGTCGCTGTAATGCACGTCCACCGGACAGCGCAGGTTACACAGGCCACAGGTAAGACAGCGCCACAAGCGCGCGTCGCGCAGCAGCTCCTCCGGCGACTCCTCGAGAAAACTGCTGATCGTATAGCGCGGGGAGAAGCTGCGGTCAAAACGGGAGATGGGGCAGGTGCTGGTACACTTGCCGCACTCCAGACAGTCCAGCACGTTGGTCCCTTTGAGCACGCTGTCCAGTTCCATCTACTCTCTCCCATTGCGCGCCAAGGGGCTGGGTCCCAGGCGCGTGATCTGCTCCACAAACTCGTTGATCAACCTGGCCCAGCGCACCCCCTCGGCAGCCGACACCCATTCCAGGCGCAAACGCTCCTCTTCCAGCCCAAGAAGGCGGACGATCTTCTTGGCCTTCTCGAACTGTTCCACCGCGCGGTAATTGCCAAAAAGGTAGTGGCAATCCCCAAAATGGCAACCCGAGACCAGCACCCCATCGGCTCCCATCTCGAATGCCTTGAGGATGTGCGCAGGGCTGACGCGTCCGGAGCACATCGTCTTTATGAGGCGAAACTGCGGGGAGTATTGGATCCGGTTGACACCCGCGTTGTCTGCCCCCGCATAGCTGCACCAGTTGCAGGCAAAGGCCACGATTTTTGGCCGAAAGGGTTCCTTTTCCGGCATCAGGCCACCTCCTCCAGCAACATGGCCTCCAGCATGGCCTCGATCTGCTCGTCGGTAAAGTGCTGGGCCTTGATGGCATCAGACGGGCACCAGGAGGCGCAAGTGCCACATCCTTTGCACAAGGCCTGATTAATACGGGCCACCCGCCCTCCGGAGGGAAGCTCGTAGAGTGCCGGCGCGTGGAATTGGCAGACCGTGACGCAGGTGCCGCAGGCTCGACAGCGCTCTTCGATAACCGTGCAGGTGGTAGCTTCCAGAGAGATCTTGTCACGGGTGAGGAGCACTGCCGCTTTGGCTGCAGCGGCAGCAGCCTGCGCTAAGGAATCTGCCACCCCTTTTGGTCCCTGCACGCAGCCGGCCAGAAAGATCCCTTCGGTGGTGGTCTCCACCGGCCCTAATTTGGGGTGGCGCTCCATCATGAAGCCGTCCGGTCCACAGGGGACTTTGAGCAACTCGCGGAAGTGTTCTGTATCAGGTGCGCGCGGCACAAGGCCGACGGCAAGCACTACCGCATCCACCTCCACCTCCACTGTGTCGCGGAGCATGGTGTCGTAGGCCCGCACCAGGCAGCCCTCGCCACGCGGGCTCACCTCGGGCGGGCGGTCGTCGGGGATCCGGACGAAGATGATCCCTTCGCCGCGCGCCTGGCGATAGGCCTCCTCCGCGCCGTGAGCAGCAGTCCGCATGTCCCGGTAGAAAACCACCACCTCTGCGCCGCTGGCGCGCAGCTTCCTTGCCTGTCTGATGGTGGTGCTGCAGCAGATGCGCGAGCAATGAGGGTTCTTTTCCGGGTCGCGCGAGCCCACACACTGGATGAAGGCCACGCGCCCAAGCGGCGAGCTGCCCAGGCGGAAAGCTGAGCCGTCCCCGCGCAACAACCCTTCTAGTTCGTAGCTGGTGATGACCTGCGGCATCTTGCCGTAGCCGTACTCTCCTGCGGGCGCATATGGCTGGGCGCCGATGGCCAGGACCAACGCCCCGGCGCGCAGCGTGCCGCGAGTGGTGGTCACCTCGAAGTTGCCCACATAGCCCTGCACTTCTTTGACCTCGGTTTCGGTCATCACCGTCACCGTGCTGGCCTGGAGCAGCTGCAGTTTGCGTTCGAGCAGCGAGGCGGCCGGCACATTGTCGGGCGCCAGTTCGTCCAGTTCGCGGAGGCGGCCGCCCAGATGGGTTTCTTTTTCCACAAGGTACACGGGGAAGCCTTGCGCCTCCAAGCGGAGGGCCGCCTCGATGCCGGCAATGCCGCCGCCGATGATGACCACCCCCTGGTCCACGGAGATGTCGCGACGCTCCAAGGGCTCCAACCGCCGCGCCCGGGCAACGCCCATGCGAATCTGGTCCTTGGCCCGCAGCGTGGCGCGCTCCGGCTCCTGGCTGTGCACCCAACTGCACTGATCCCGCACGTTCACCATTTCGAACAAGTAGGGATTGAACCCCACAAGTCGCAATGACTCCTGAAAGATGGGTTCGTGGGTCCGTGGCGTACAGGCAGCCACCACCACGCGGTTCAGCTTCTTCTCCACAACCTGTTGCTGGATCTGCTTCTGTCCCGCGTCGGAGCAAAGAAACAGATTCTCCTCCACGTGCACCACATCGGGAAGGTGCCGCACGTACTCGGCAACCCCTGCCACGTCCACTACTCCGGCGATGTTGACCCCGCAATGGCAGAGGAACACCCCGATGCGTGGTGGACCGTCGGTGGGGAGCGGTGGGATCTCCACCTTCTGCTCCTGCACACGGCAGTCGGCCACGAAGCGCTGGGCAGCTGCTGCCGCACCGCTTGCCTGGGCTACCGAATCGGGAATGTCCTCCGGCCCTTTGGCGCATCCGCACAGGAAGATACCTTCGCGCGTGGCAGCCAAGGGCGCGCCGCTCTGTTCAGCTACCTTGAAAAAGCCGTATTCGTCAAGCTCGATCCCCAACACCTCGGCCAAATGGGCGTTGCCTTCGGCTGGCACCCCTGCGGAGGCGAGCACCACCATGTCCGCCACCTCAACCTGCGGCCGACCGGTGAAAGTGTCTTCTACAAAGATGTGCAACTCACCTGTGTGGGCGTCGCGGACAATCTTGGACGGCTTGCCTCGAAAGTAGCGGATAAAGTCATACTGCTTGGAGCGGTTGAAAAAGGCCTCATAGCCCTTGCCGAATGCGCGGATATCGGAGTAGAAGATTGTCACCTGCTCGATACCCGGCTCATGGTCTCTGGCCAGCATGGCGTTCTTGACCGAGTTCATGCAGCAAAAGCGGGAGCAGTAGTGACAGTTCCTTTCTCCCCTTACCCCCACGCACTGCACAAACGCCAAGCGTCGCGGCACCTTGCGATCGGAGGGCCGGATCACATGGCCGCGCGTGGGACCTGAGGCGTTGAGCATGCGCTCGAATTCCAGCCCGGTGAGCACCTCCGGCGAGACGCTGTAGCCATAGGTCTTCATCGTGAACGGATCAAAGGCGTCAAAGCCGGTGGCGACGATGACCGCCCCGACTGGCACCTCAAGGTCCTGGGCTCGCATGTCATAGTCGATGGCCTTCCGCTCACAGGCCCGGCTGCACTGCCCGCAGACAATGATCTGGCCATTGAGGCAGTTTTCCCAGTCCAGAATATAGGCCGAAGGCACGGCCTGTGCGAAGGGCGAGT
>JBBIKH010000173.1:0-7703 GCA_037445575.1 bacterium | reverse complement strand
GGCAGAGCTTGGGATGCAAGTGCTTCTCACCCAAGGGCCTGGGGAGGAGAGGCTCGTAGCGAGTATAGCGCAGCAGGCAACAGACGCTGTAGTGTGCGGCACCCTCCCCATTCGCTCGGTCATGGCGATCATAAAGCGGTGCCAGGTGCTGGTCGCCAACGACTGCGGGGTCCTCCATCTGGGACCGGCATTGGGCAGACCCACCGTTGGCATATTCGGCCCTGGGGAACCCGAGATCTGGTTTCCATACGCGCCAGAAGCTGGCCACCGCGTCGTGCACAAGGAGCTCGCCTGCAGCCGTTGCCATCGCGACTTTTGCGATGAGCTCCGCTGCATGGCGGCGATTCAGGTGGACGAGGTGCTCAAGGCAGCGGCTGAGGCCGGGCAGCACGCACAGATGACCCGCCCGGTGGTGTTCACGATCGGCCACTCCTCTCTGGCTGCGGAGGAGTTTGTGGGCCGGCTGCGGGCCCATGGCATACGGCGACTCGTGGATGTGCGCCGCTTCCCGACGTCGCGGTCCTTCCCCCACTTTGACCGGGAGTCTCTCAGAGCCACCCTCTCTGAGGCGGGAATTGAGTATCGTTGGCTCGGCCCAAGCTTGGGGGGGTTCCGCAGCGGCGGCTATGAGGCCTACATGCGCACATCGGCCTTCGCCGCGGGAATCGCCGAGTTGCGCGATCTGGCTACGGGGGTCCCCACAGCCATCATGTGTTCGGAGGCACTCTTCTTCCGCTGCCACCGACGCTTCATTGCCGAGGAGCTGGTGCGGCAAGGATGGCGGGTCGTGCACATCATAGATGCGCGCCGCACGCAGGACCACCGCGCGAAAACAGCCGGGCATGAACCAAGCGGAGGACCCACGCATGAGCATGCCCAAGGTCATCATTGACGGCTACAACGTGATCTACTCGGTGCCGGAGCTGGCAGCTCGGGCTTCCCAGGACCTGGCCGAGGCACGTGCCGCCCTGGTGCAGCGCCTTGCCTCGTACGTCTCGAGGCGCAGGGTGGAGGTGGTAGTCGTGTTCGACGGCAGCACGGTCTCCCCGGCGGCTGTTCCCGGCGCCTCCCCGCCTGGGGTGCGCGTACTCTTTTCCCGGCCGCCAGCCAACGCGGATTCTGTCATCGAGCACCTGATAGGAACGGAAGCACGACCACGCAACCTGACCCTTGTCACCGGCGACCGACACTTGATCCAGGTAGCGCAAGGTCGGGGCGCAAAGGTGCTCCCCCCATTGCGGTTCGTTGGCCAGCTGGGCGGCCGACCGCCAGCGCATGACGTCGCCGAAAGCAAATTTAACAGCCAGTTGAGCGAAGAAGAGGTGCGCGAATGGCTTTCTCTCTTCGGAGAACACAAACAGCCGAGGCCGGGCCCGTGAACGAGTTGCGGGCGGCTCGGCAAGCAGCGCTGCGGCGGCGCGCGTTTGTGGGGGTGGTCCTTGGGGCAACCCTTGTGGTGCTCATGGCCCTCAACGCCGCCAGTTGGCTGTTTGTGCGGCGGATGAGCCACTACCTGGACAACGAGCTGGGCAGGCGCCTGCAAACAGTGGCACAGCTTGCTTCCCGCACCCTGGACCGGGAGGGTTTTGACTACCTGCAGGCAGAGGACCGTACCCTGCTGGCCCTGGAGCTATGGCGCCTGCGCCGCGATGCCCAGTTGCAGGCAGTGCACATCATTGACCTGGACTGCCGCCTCATAGCCAGTTCCCAGCCGTACCTGGGGACGGGCGAGACCCTACACCACCTTCGCGCCGACACCCTGGCTGTGGAGCAGGCCCTGAGGGGCGAGGCAGCAGCCGGTCCCCTGCGGCAGATACAAGACAACCGGTTCAAGGTCGCCTATGCCCCTCTCCACGACAGCTCGGGTGCCACGGTGGCCCTCCTGGCCCTCGAAGCCAACGCCGAGTTCTTCAAACTGATGCGCCTCTACGACCGAGCGCGGCTGGTAGGGCTGGTGGCAAGCGTCGTCCTGCTGCTCTTTTTGGGCGCCTCTCTGCTGTGGTCCGTCTCGCTGCTCCTGCGCACCGAAGCCTCGCTGCGTCGGGCAGAGCGCTTGGCAACAATGGGGCAGATGGCGGCCACCGTCGCCCATGAGATCCGCAACCCCTTGGGCATCATCAAGAGCACCGCCGATGTGCTCCGCCAGCGCTATTGTCCCCGAGACCAAGCGGACGAACTGTTCGACTTTATCCCGCAGGAGGTAGGCCGCCTCAACCGTCTGGTGGACAACTTTCTGGTGCTCTCTCGAGGGCCGCGCTTGGCCCTGGAGCACCAGCGGGCGCAAGAGGTCATTGCCAAAACCGTCGAGCGGCTGCGCCCGGAGTTTCAAAAGGCTGGCGTGGCCCTGGCAATGCACCTGGACCAGGAGCTCCCTGCCTTTCCTTTTGACCAGGATGCCCTGCAGCAGATGCTCCTCAATCTCCTTCTCAACGCTCTGCAAGCAACGCCGGCAGGAGGCGCAGTGACCGTGACGGCCAGCGCCTGTCACACCAAGCGCGGGGAAGTGGCGTGCATTGCCGTCCAGGATACCGGCAGCGGCATTCGCGGCGACCTGTCGCGAGTGTTCGAGCCCTTCTACACCACCAAGTCCTCCGGAAGCGGCCTTGGGCTAGCAGTGACCAAACGCCTGGTAGAAGCTCACGGGGGTTGGATTGAAGTGCACAGCCGGCCTGAGGTGGGCAGTACTTTCAACCTCTACCTTCCCCTAGGCCCCGGATCCCTCCAGCCCTGAGTGAACTACACAAGGCTCCTCCAGGAGTGCGTATTTTTGTTTGACAACTGGTGGCTTTTTTTGTAAATTCCTGCACGAAGCCAACGCAAAGTGAGGCTGGACAAAAGAGGTCCGCATGCGGCGCCTGTATCACAACACCCTCTTGCTGGCGTTGCTGGGCACGATGTTGCTGCTTCCCTGCCCAGGCCATGGCCAGTACTACTTCGGCCGCAACAAGGTGCAGTACGACCACTTTCGTTGGCACGTGCTGCAAACAGAGCATTTCGACATCTACTTCTACCCGGAAATGCGGAAGCTGGCAGAGATCGGTGCCACGTATGCGGAAGAGACCTATCGCGTCCTCGAAGACCGCTTTAGCCACAACATCGCCCGGCGCATCCCGCTGATCTTTTATGCAAGCCACGCCCACTTCCAGCAGACCAACACCACTCCCTACCTGGTACCCGAAGGAGTTGGCGGGTTCTTCGAGTTTCTCAAAGGCCGGGTAGTGGTGCCGGCCAATGGCTCCATCTCTGAGTTCAAGCACGTCATCCGCCATGAGCTGGTGCACGTGTTCACCTACAGCAAACTCAACAGCGTGTTCAAACAGCGGGGGCGGATCACGACTCCGGACCTGCCTCTCTGGTTTGTGGAAGGCCTCGCCGAATACTGGTCCAGCGGCTGGGATTCCCAGGCGGAAATGTTCATCCGCGATGGCGTGCTCAACGGCTACATCGTGCCTGTCAGCCAGATGTATCAGATCTACGGCTCGTTCCTGATGTACAAAGAAGGGCAGGCCATTATCAAGTACATCGACGAGACCTTTGGCGAGGAGAAGATCCTCCGCCTCATCGAGAACAGTTGGAAAGAGGAACGGTTTGCCGACGTCATGCGGATCACGCTTGGTGTGAACCTTGAGGAGTTCGACAAGCAGTGGCTCTATGCCCTCAAGAAGCGCACCTATCCCTTGCTGGAGCGCCGCGACTCCCCAGAGATGGCCAGCAGTGTGGTCACCCGAGAAGGGATCGACACCAAGCCGGTGTTCTATCGCCGCGCAGACGGAGGATACGTGGTCTTTGTCTCGAACCGCATGGGCTATTCGAACATCTACCTGCAAAAGCTGTCCGCTAGTAAGGAATCGGCCAAGGCCGAGGTGCTCATCAAAGGGGAGCGCACCTCGGAGTTTGAGAGTTTCCACGTCCTGCAGAGCAAGATAGACGTCACGCCGAGCGGAATGCTGGCCTTTGTCAGTAGAAGCGGGGCAAGCGACGTGCTGAACGTCTTCGACATCGAGCATCGGACAATGGTGAAGCAGGTGCGGTTCGACTCGTTGGTCTCCCTCTATTCCCCTTCTTGGTCGCCTGACGGCAGGCGATTGGTGCTCACCGGCCTCAACTTTGGCGGCCAGAGCGACTTGTATGTGGTTGACCTTGAGCGCGAGACGGCCGAGCAGTTGACCGATGACCTGTTTGACGATCGCGACCCGGCCTGGTCGCCGGACGGCACAGTTATCGCTTTCAGCAGTGATCGCACACCGTACGGTGCGGAAGGCTACTACAACCTTTACATGGTGGATCCGCACACGGGCGCGGTGGAGCCGGCCACATGCAGCCCACACAATGACCTTTCGCCTGCCTGGTCGTCCGACGGTCGTTACCTGGCCTTTACCTCCGATCGCGATGGCGCATACAACATCTGGATGGTGCGCAACACGGCACAAGGGGCCTTTGCCTCGATGCCTGGTGCTGGGGACTCCGCGAGCAGCAAACGCTACCCTGCTGCCACCGATGAGATGGATGAGCTACGGCAGCTCACCTTCTTCACCACCGGCGCTTTTGATCCTGCCTGGACGGACAGCGATCAGCTTCTCTTTGCCGCCTTTGAGAACTTTTCCTTCCGCCTGCGCCTTTTGGAAGATGTGGTCAAGACCTTTGCCGGATCGGCTATCGTTTCTGCCGACACCCTGCCTTGCCAGCAACAGGCTTGGGTGACCAGAGAGGTACAGGGGGACGTATTCAGCAAGGCAGTGAAGTATCGCCCGAAATTCGACCTGGATGTAGCACAGAGTGCTGTGACCCAGGACCCCATCTACGGGACCTCTGGGGGGGCGCAGTTGGCGATCACCGACATGCTGGGCAATGCGCAGTACTACTTTCTCATCTACAACAACGCGCGCACCCGCGACGAATTCTTGGAGAGCTTCAATTTTGCCGTCACGCGCCTGGATTTGAGCCACCGCACCAATTTCGCCGTGGGGCTGTACCACTTTGCCGGCCGCTACTATTCGCTGTACGACTTTTTCTTCTGGGAACGGCGCGCGGGCGGGTTCGCTGCGGTCAGCTACCCCTTCTCGGTGTTCAAGCGCTTCGAGGCCAGCTTGAACGTGCGCTACTCGGACAAAGACTGGTACGTGTTCAACCGCCGGCGCCAGGCGGTGTTGGTATCCAACATCGTGTCGTTTGTGAAGGACAACTCACTCTGGGGACCAAGTGGCCCGGTGGACGGCGAGCGCTACAACATCACCTTGGGCAACACTCTGGACGTCCACCACTCACACGTGAACTTTATCACGCTCATCGTCGACTATCGCCACTACTTTCGCCTCAGTCGCAGCGTCACCCACGCCGTGCGCTTGATGACGATGGTTAACGAAGGCAAAGAGGCAACACCCTTCTTCATGGGGGGTAGCTGGGACTTGCGCGGCTACCCACTGTGGCGCATTTGGGGCACAAAGCTGGCGCTGGTGAGCAATGAACTCCGTTTGCCGTTTATCGATCGCTTTTTCGTCAAGTTCCCCATCGGCGGACTTGCACTGAACGCCATCCGCGGCGCCATTTTCTTGGACCTCGGCAACGGCTGGGACGACCAGTTCGAGGAACTGCTGGGAAGTTTCGGCTTTGGGGTGCGCTGGCGGATCGGTGGCGTGCTGGTGCTGCGCCTGGACGGGGGGCGCAAGTTCACGGTGCCAAAGCCCTCACGCTTCCATCACCTGAAGGACATCGATGTCGACAAGCGCTGGTTCACGCAATTCTTCTTTGGCTGGGACTTTTAGGCTTCTGCGCGCAGGCCTGCTGGCCTTTGGCCTCCTGGCTGTCTTCGGGTGTGCGCGGCTGACCGTGCCCCAGCTCACGGGCGACGATGCGGCGCACCTTTGGCCTCAGTTCGGCGGAAATCCCCGGCGCTCGCATCTGGTCTCCACGACACTCAGACCTCCCCTGGAGCTGGCCTGGCAGCGCAGAACCTCCGCCAGTGTAGGAAAGACGCTCATCTCCGATGGCGGCGCCCTCCTTTGCCCCTTGCGGGACGGGCACCTGCTGGTGGTGGATGCCGCTTCAGGCAAAAAGATTGCGCAAAAAAAGTTCCGTCCAGGCTACGAAATCACTTGCGCGTTGCATGGACCCTTGTTGCTGGTCGTGCGCAGGTACGGCGAGCCCAGCCTCAGCGTCCACGATCTGCGCGACGGTCGCATTCTCTGGTCAGCAGCAGCGGGCAGCATCGAAACCGAACCCCTCGTGGCCGAAGGACGCCTCATCGTCGCTGCTGAGGAGAAGAAGGTGATCGCCTACGAGCTTGCCAGCGGGAAGGTGTTGTGGAGCGTGAGCACCGAGGGCAACCTACGTTCCACGCCGGCCTTTGCGGACGGCAAGGTGGTGTTTGGCAGTGACGATGGCCGGGTGTATGCGGTGGACGTACGGAACGGCCAGGTCCTCTGGCAGTTCCGCACTAGCGCTGCCATTCTGGCTCCCGCGGCTATCGGCCAGGGAACGGTGTGCGTGGGCTCCACAGATCGCAGCTTCTATGCCCTTTCTCTCGATTCCGGCATGGTGCGCTGGGTTTTCCCCACCGGCGGCAGAATTCACCAAGCCGCGGCAGTGGCCGATTCCCTGGTGCTTTTTGGGAGCAACGATCACTTTCTCTACTGCGTGTCGCTGCACAACGGCCGACAGCATTGGCGATTCCAAGCCAAGAGCATCATCAGCACGGCGCCGCTCGTCGCGGGCAAGGTGGTCTATGTGGGCTCATTAGACAAGCATGTGTACGCACTCGAGCTGGAGACCGGCCAAGAGTTGTGGAAGCACGACACAGGCGGGCTCGTAAGCACGGTGCCTCTGGTCGCTCACGACCGGCTCATCATGACGGCTGAGGGCAATCGTATTCTAGCCTTCCGGGTGAAGGGTGAACGATGAGACCGCGGCTCTTACGACTATTTTGGCCCCAGATCTCCATGCTCCTCACACTCTGCCCGACCTTGGCGGCCGCCCCCCTGGCGCGCGCCCAAGAGCACGGAATCAGGCCCTCTGCCCAGGGCAGCCGGCTGTTCGGCGGCCACCACACGTGGGGTGCGCTTCAGTGGCACCCGCAGGGGAGCAACGGACACTTCTCGCGTGCTGCATTGGCGCCAAATGGGAACCTGTGCGCAACCAGAGGGGACTCATCGCGCCCCGTGATCAGCGCCCGCCTGCCAGTGGATGCGCGCAAGCAACGGGACGCGCGTCTGGCATGGGTCTTTCTGGGAACGACCGTCCTCGCCGGTGGGGCGTCCATGTACTTGAAAAGCGCCGCTGACGACCAATACGACCGTTATCTCCACGCGGGATCACCCGAGGCCATGAACCGCTACTACGATGAGGCTCTCCGCCTCGACCGCTACGCAGCGACAGCTTACGGCACCTTTCAAGTAAGCTTTCTCTTGTGGGTCTACTTTTTCCTCAAATCCCGTTAGGCGAACTCTTCTTTGCCCTGCGATAACGCAGGTGCACATTACGCGGAGACAGCAAACAACACACAGGAAGGGACCGAGCTGATGGAACAGAGACCGCGCATTTCCCTGATTGGCGAACAGCTCATCGATAGGGTGATCGATGAAGCGTTGGACGTATTGGAGAACGTAGGCGTGATGGTGGAGCATGCGGAGGGTCGTCAGCTCCTCTTGGAGGCCGGCGCCACGGATGGCAAACAGGGGGCCCAGCAGGTGCGGATCCCGCGGGCCTTG
>JBBIKH010000172.1:0-7708 GCA_037445575.1 bacterium | reverse complement strand
GGTCAGCACCACCACTTCTACGTCCGGCCACTGTTGCTTGACACGCCGTAACAGGTCTATGCCGCTCATCTGCGGCATGCGCAGGTCGGTCAGCACCAAGTCCACATGCTTGCGCGAGAGCAGTTCCAAGGCGGCCTCGCCGCTTTCGGCCAACAGCACCAGATACCCCTCCTTGCGGAGCACCTTGCCCAGCGAGTCCCGCAGGTCGCTCTCGTCATCCACCACCAGAATGGTTTTTTCCGCCTCGCTCACACTACCTCTTGGCGTTTGACCTCATTGACCGGAAGCAAGATGCTAAACTCGGTCCCGATCCCCACTTTGCTGGTGCAGCTCACTTGCCCCCCATGCTCCTCCACCACGTGCCGGGTGATGGTCAGCCCCAGCCCGGTGCCGAACTCCTTGGTGCTGTGGAACGGCTCAAAGATCTTGGGGAGCTCGTGTTCTTCGATGCCGACGCCAGTGTCGGCCATGCGCATGACCACCCAGTCGCCATCTCGCTCGGTGCTCAGAGTGAGGTTGCCCCCGTTTGGCATTGCCTCGATGGCGTTGCGCAACAGGTTTTGCAGCGCCCGGTACATCTGGGCTCGATCGACCTTGATCGGCGGCAGGTGCTCGCGATAGTGCGTGGACACCGTAATCCCCTTCGCGGCCAACTCTAAGGAGGAGCCCTTGAGCAACTCCGCAAACAGCTGGTTGGCATCGGTGAGCTGCAGCTTGAGCTTGGGGATACGGGCAAATTCCAAATACTCCTGGCTCATCTGCGCCAGCCGATCCACTTCCGAGGCGATGGAGTTCAGCAGCTCGCGGATCTCCTCATTGGAGGCCTGGCTCAGGTTGGCAACCTCATCCCCCAGCAGCTCCACGTTGAGGCTGATGGAAGAGAGGGGGTTGCGAATATCGTGCGCCACCTTGGCCGCCATGCGCCCCACGGTGGCCAAGCGCTCCGCCTGCAGTACTTTCTCCTCCAGTCGTTTCCGCTCGCTCACGTCGCGGATCACTGAGGAGTAGCCAATGATCCTTCCATCCTGATCGCGGATCGTGCTGAGGGTGACGTCCACGGGCACGTCGCGCCCGCTCTTGGTGGTCAAGACCGTTTCGATATTGCGAATGTAGCGGTCACGGCGCACCTGGGCAAGGAGCCGGCGGAGTCGCTTGCGGCGTTCCGATCCCGCCGGCGTGAGCACGGTGAGGCGCTTGCGCAATATATCGAGCGCCGGATACTCGAAAATCGCCTCGGCCCCCTTGTTCCAGAAAATGATGCGGTAGTGGGAGTCCAGGCCGATGATGGCGTCAGCTGAATCGTTGCTCACCGCCTGCAGGAACTCCTGCTGGGTACGCACCTGCCGTTCCAGCTCCCGGATATCGGTGACCTCGCGCACCAATTCCAGCACCTGTTGGATGCCGCCGTCGGCTCCCCGCAGCGGCGTGGCGATGATCTGAAAATAGCGCGTCTGGCCATTCCCGTTGCGCAATTCTACGTTGCTCTGCTCCACGTGGCCACTGCGGAAGGCGCGGGCGGTGGCACAGTCCTCGCACCCCCGCTGCGTGTGCCAACCCAACACGTCACAGCGAGCGCCCAACCTGACTTCTTCGCCCTCACCGCGCCAGAGATAGCGGTTGTGCCACACCACGCGCATGTCGCGATCGATGATGGCAATGTCGGCGCCTATCGCCGCCACCAGGCGATCGAGCTTTTCCCGCTCCGCCTGCACCTGCTCCAGGAGCCGTCGCTCCTCTTCTGCCTTCATGGCCTCGCGACTGCGCTTCTCTGCCTCCCGCAACTGTAGTTCCTGATAGATGTCAGAATACTCCAGCACCGTGCTGCTGAAAGGCTCCTCCACCTCCCGTAGGGCCGCCCACAGAGTCCCAGGGTCCTCGGCATACGCTTCCTCGATAAACTCGGAGACGACTTTCTTGCCCACCAGGAAGGCGCGCTGAATATCGGAAAGACGAAAGCCCTGTTGGATGCGCATCGGCGCAATCTCGTGCATAAACGCTTGCAGCAGGTCGTAGGAACCAGACTCGACCATGTGGATGGTGGCATCCAAGTGCTTGCCGGTGGTCAGGAGGAGCTCCGACAGGGGGCGGGACCGGTAACTGGGAATGGAGCGCTGAATCTCACTCGCCCAGCGACGAACGATGCGATTCCTGTTGCTCCTCAACAAGGCAGCCAGACGAGGACTCATGCCTCTGGCTCTCCTATGGCCTTCAATGCGCCCAGGTCGGTAGCGTGCCCATCTTGATCCCAAACGCAGGCACAGCTACCAGAAACACCACTAATGTAACGAGGATCACCCCCAAGAAGTTCAAGAGCACCCCTGCTCGCGCCATCTGCGGAATAGACACATGGCCGGAGGCAAAAACGATGGCGTTAGGGGGCGTGGCCACCGGCAACATGAAGGCGCACGAGGCAGAGATGGCCCCCGGGATCATCAGCAGCAGCGGATGTATCCCCACAGCCACGCCCGCGGCCGCCAGCACAGGGATAAAGATCGAGGCGACAGCCGTGTTTGAGGTCACTTCGGTGAGGAAGGTGATAGTCAGGCAGACCATCACCACAAAGACAAGGGGCGGCAGGGTGCGCAGTAGTGACAGCCTATGTCCCACCCAGGCCGCTAGGCCGCAGCTCTCGAAGGCCCCAGCCAGCGCAATGCCGCCGCCGAACAAAATCAGCACGCCCCAAGGAATGCCACGGGCCGTCTGCCAGTCGAGAACAAACTCCCTCCGCCCAAGATCGACGGGCAATAGAAAGAGGAGTACCGCTGCCGCCATGGCAACGGTCGCGTCGTTGACCAGAGCGCCCACGCCCAGCAGAGTCGCCCAGCCTGGTATGCGCACCGCTCCGAAGTCGACATCGGCCCTACTCACCCACGCCAGCGCCGTGAGCAGAAAGACCATGCCAGCCAGCCATTCGCCGCGCGAAGGACGGCCCAACCGCGCAAGCTCCTCCTTGACCAGCTGCCGACCCTGCGCCACGCTCTCCTTTCCCAGCGGGAACACCAGGCGCGTGAGCACCAACCAACTCAGCGGCAGAAAAAGAAGCACGAAGGGCAGACCCACCTTCATCCACT
The DNA here is from genome assembly GCA_037445575.1 of bacterium. Classification (GTDB taxonomy): domain Bacteria; phylum Zhuqueibacterota; class Zhuqueibacteria; order JANLFK01; family Oleimicrobiaceae; genus Oleimicrobium. The sequence goes on along the minus strand of JBBIKH010000172.1, from coordinate 4,637 downwards.
CCAAAAAGCCAAATGGTGGTGCCTCAGGGAAAAGCCGCGCCAGCTGGGCAGCGAAGATCAGGTTGGGCGGTGTACCGATCAAGGTGCCGATGCCCCCGATGCTGGCGCCGTAGGCCACCCCCAGCATCAACGCGATCTTGAGGCGAGCGTATGACCGCTCCTCCAGGGCCCTGCCCCCGTGACCAAGATGAGCAATGAGGGCTAAGGCTAAGGGGTACATCATGAGCGCGGTGGCGGTGTTGGAGATCCACATGGACAGGGCTGCGGTGGCAACCATGAAGCCCAGGACGAGGGTACGAGGATTGGACCCCACGAGGCGGATCACGTGGAGCGCCAGACGGCGGTGCAGGCCCCACCGCTCCATGCTTACCGCCAGGAAAAAGCCCCCCATGAACAGGAAGATAGTGCTGTCAGCGTAGCACGAAGCCACATCCCGGATGGGCTGCACCTTGAGCAGCGGCAAGAAGACCAAGGGCAACAGCGCCGTCGCCGGGACCGGGATAGCCTCGGTTATCCACCACCAGGCCATGAGCACCGCCAGAGCCAACACCCGCTTGCCTGCCGGACTGAGGTCCGCCTGTGCAGGAATCCCCCACAGTGCGACGGCAAAAAGCACCGGCCCCAGCAATAGTGCACCCAATCGCCAGGCTGGACGTGCCGCCTGCGACCGCTCACAATCCTCTTCAGGCACCCGTGCCATAGAGGAGCTGCTCAGAAACTCCTTTCTTTGCTTCCACCCTCAGGATAGACCGGGCTTAGGTCGCCTTGCGCGTGGCAGCCCGCAGGCTGCGCACCGCCTGGCTGATTAGCAATCCAGCCAGGCAGAAGAGCACCACCCCTATCACTACCAGGAGGTAGTTCCCGCGTGTAAAATTCTTGTAGACCAGCGAAGCCAATGCCGTAAGCGTCACCAAGAACATGAAAAACATTGGGTAGCGCACAAAGCTATTGGGTGTGCCTCTCTTGGCGAGCCACACCGAGACGGCAAGCATGGCCAACGCAGCAAGCAGTTGGTTGGCAGATCCAAATACCGGCCAGATTGCATCCGAGCCGCCGCTGATAAGGAAGATCCAAGCGGCCACGACGGTCAGTGCCGTAGCCAGGTAGCGGTTGGTCACCCACGAAGCTTTGCCCCCTCGCCGGCCGCTTTCGAAAAACTCTTGAAACGCAAAGCGCGCCAGCCTGGTGCTGGTATCCAATGAGGTCAAGACAAACGCAGACACCCCGAGCGCTGCGAAGATAGTGGCCGCCTCCTCCTTCAGTCCCAGCACGGGGATGCGCGCCATGAAATGACCTACCCCTTCGACAAAGATCTGCACGAAGCTCTTGCCTGCATACAGCTCGTGAAGACGACCGGAGGCCATGGTCGCCGCGGTCAGGAGAGCCACGATGGCAAGCAGGGACTCAATAAGCATAGCCCCGTAGCCGATAGGCTTTGCGTCGCGCTCCTTGGCCACTTGCTTGGCAGTGGTCCCGGAGGCCACCAGGGAATGGAAGCCGGAGATCGCCCCGCAGGCGACGGTCACGAACAAGACCGGAAAGAGGTAACCCAGGTCGGTATGAAAACGGGTAATCGGGGCCAGCTGCACCTGGGGACGGGCGAACACCAAGCCGACCGCTCCACCGAGAAGAAGAGCATAGAGGAGGAAAGAATTCAGATAGTCCCGGGGCTGGAGCAAGAACCATACGGGCAGCACCGCCGCCGCGAAGCAATATGCCAGCAGCAGGTAACGCCAGGTTGCGGCAGGCAGGAACAACGGCCACCTCTGCCCCACGTAGATGCAGGCAAAGAGCAAGAGAACACCCCCCACAGTAGCAAGCACCAGGGGAAGGCGTTGCCGGTAGACGCCCACGCCGAAGCCGATCGCCAGCACCATGAACAACACCGAGGCCGTCGCCGACGACGGCACCTGCTCGAAGGTCTTGGCCACGAGCTGGGTAAACACAGCGATGACCAGAATCAGGGTTGACCAAGAAAAAAGCAGGAACAGGACTTTGCCGTTCCTGCCGATATGCTCCTCTATGACTTCGCCGATGGACTTGCCGCGATGACGGAGGGAGGCCACCAATGAGCTAAAGTCGTGTACGGCGCCCACAAAGATGCCGCCGACCACGATCCACAGATAGACCGGCAGCCAGCCAAAAATGGAGGCCATAACCGGGCCCACGATCGGGCCGGCCCCGGCGATAGAAGCAAAGTGGTGCCCCAGAACTACCGGCGCCTTGGTGGGCACATAGTCCACGCCGTCGTTCATGGTCTCGGCCGGCGTGGGGCGCCCGCCATCGATGCCCAGCCTCCTTGCAATAAAGCCGCCGTACCCCACATAGGCGAGCACAAACAGCACCATCCCGCTCAGGACAAGCAGCAGTGCACTCATTCCTTTTCCTCTGGGGTCGTATGGAGACGTTCAACTTCGGGCAGTGTTGGCTGCCCTGCACGTCCAACCGCGCAGCAGCCGAGTGCTACCGACCGCCGCTGCCGAAATCGACACGAGGGGCCTCCCGCGCAGGAGCCGCCGCCTCGAACGTCTCCCTCAGCTTGAAGTTGAACAATCCAGCGATGATGTTGGTGGGGAAGCGCCTGACCATGGTGTTGTACTTTTGCACCACCTCGGTATAGCGCCGGCGCTCCACTGCAATGCGATTCTCGGTACCGGCCAACTCATCCTGCAACCGGATAAAGTTCTCGTTCGCCTTCAACTCCGGGTAGCGTTCCACCACCACCAACAGCCGGGCCAGGGCAGAAGAGAGTTGGTCGTTGGCCTCGATGACCTCCTGCGGCGTCCTTGCCTGGCCCACCTTGGCGCGCGCCTCGGTCACGGCAATGAGCGTCTCCCGCTCATGGGCGGCGTACCCCTTGACCGTTTCGACCAGATTGGGGATCAGGTCGTAACGCCGCTGGTACTGGTTCTCCACTTGTGCCCACGCAGCCTTCACCTCCTCATCCGAGCCCACGAGCGCATTGTAGGTGGAACAGCCTCGCAGTGCTAAGAAGAGGATGACGACAACGAGCACTATCAAAACGAGCGAGCCAGTCCTGCGCATGGTTTCCTCCTTCGTTTGCCTAAGGCTTGTCTACGATGAGCGCCAATTTTCGCACTTCCCAAATGTACTGTTGCGTGAGGCCCTTGAGCGCCTGGGCCTTCTGCTTCTCACCGTCCCACACGCGCAAGAGTTCGGTGAATAGCCCGCTGTCAAGGCCAAAGGTTTCCGCCGTTTTGGCGACGACCTCCTTCTTGCCCGTGGGCACCTCCACCCCCTTCAGCACAAGCAAAGCCTCGAACAGGGGCACAAACGTCATCAGCGAACGCCTGATGAGCGCCGTCAAGGGGCGAGCCCGGCCCTCGGTGGCCAGATATCCCTCGCGCAGGTGAAGTAACTTCCCCTTCAATTCCCGCTCGCATTGCAGGCGCAAGAGCTGCTGGTCAATGGCGAGAGCCGCCAGAGGGTCCTCCCCGTACACCACGCGATGGTGCCGCTGCAACGCCAGAAATTCCATGGGAAAGCTGTCCAGGGAGGTGGTGATATACTCGGGGGTCATGAACAGCGGGGTGCTTACGTTCCGCCTTCGCCACTTGCCCACCAGAGGCAGTGCCTTTGCCAGCTCCCGCATGCCGTCTTCCGTGAGGACGATAAGGAAGTTGATATCCGAGCGTTTGCGCACATACTCGCCCCGTGCGCCGCTGCCGTAAAGGATGATCGCCACGAGCTGATCGCCGAAGGCGGCGCGATAATCGGCCACAAACGCCTCAAAGATTTCTTCTGGGGTATGCGGTACTTTTGCCATTACCTTCCTCCACAAGGGGCGGCCTTCGCACTCCCGGGTTCGGTGCCCGCGCGCCCCTGAGCTGGCCATCGACCTAATAGCCCCCTCCGGCTCCGCCTCCTCCGCTGGCACCTCCTCCGAATCCACCAAAACCGCCACCGAATCCACCACCGCCGAACCCGCCTCCGAACCCGCCTCCCCAGGGTCCGCCTCGACGCGAGGGGCCGAACAGGGAGCTAAAGACGAGGAACGGAAAAAGGCCGCCTCCCCTGGCCAACAGCAGCAGCACCAGCAGGATGAAGAGGAGCGTGCAAATGGGGAGCCCCACCCTGGTCTGGCCACCGGCAGGGGCAGCAAGGGGAAGATCCTCCAGCTCCAAGGTGACACCATACTCAGCAGCGATGAGCTGAGCTGCCGCTATGGTACCTGCCAACAGCCCTTTCCCATACTCGCCCTGCCGCAGGTAGGGCCGGATCTGCTCGCGGTAGATGTCGCCCGCCCGCGCATCGTTGATCGCCCCCTCCAGCCCGTAGCCGACCTCAATCCAGATCTTGCGCTCGGCCACCGCGTTGAAGATGAGCAGACCGTTGTGCTTGCCCTTCTCCCCTATGCCCCAGGCCTCAAAAAGCCTGTTGGCATAGTCCTGGTAGTCATAGTCGCCAATGGTGGGCATGGTGACGACGGCGATCTCCGCACCGGTCTTGCGCTTGACCTCTTGACAAACGGCAGTGATCCTGGCCTCATAGTCGTCATCAATGACGTTAGCAAAGTCGTTCACATAGCCTCTGGGCGCCGGAAACTGCTGCGCCCTGACGACTCCAACCCAGCACAGCAAACCCAGCGTCAGGGCCATCACACGCGCAGCACCTAG
>JBBIKH010000171.1:0-7816 GCA_037445575.1 bacterium | reverse complement strand
CTCCCCGTCCGCTCAACAGTCCCAACGGTACCAAAAAGGTCGTTGCCTTTGTTCGCCCAACAGGGGTGGGAAACAAGACCACAATGGCAAAGCTGGCGGTGAGCGGCAAGTACCATTACCACAAAAAGATCGCTCTGATCTCGGCCGACACTTACCGCATGGCGGCTCTGGAACACCTCAACACCTTTGCCGGCATCGCGCAACTTCCGCTGAGCGCCGTGTACACGCCGGAGGAGTTGCGCGCCGCCGTTGAGTCGCATCGCGACTGCGACCTGATCCTGATCGATACCGCCGGCCGCGGGCAAAAAGAAGAGGAGCACATTACCGAGCTCAAGCAGATACTGCATGCTGTGGAGGGCGTGGAGGTGCATCTGGTGGTGCCGGCGAACATGAAAAGCGCAGATCTTCTGGCCACGGCGCGACGCTTCGACGCCTTGCCGGTGCACAACCTCATTGTGACGAAGGTGGACGAGACAGGGACGCTCGGCTCGCTGCTCAACGTGCTGCCCAAGATCGGCAAGCCCATTTCCTACATCACCACAGGACAGAGTATCCCCGAGGACATTGAGCTGGCGAATCCGCACCGCCTGGCGGGAATGATGGTGAGGTGGTGATTCATGAGGCAGGACCAGTTGGCGACAGTGCGTGAACTCGTGCGGCAACCAGCGACCCTCCGCGCTCGGCTGGTGGCCGTGGCGAGCGGAAAAGGGGGTGTGGGCAAGACCAACGTGGCCATCAATCTCGGCATCGCCCTGGTGGAGATGGGAAAAAAGGTCCTCCTCGTGGATGCCGACCAGAGCCTGGCCAATGTGGACCTGCTCTTGGGCGTAACGGTGGCTTCCACCTCACGCGATGTGCTGCTGGGGGGAATGAGCATGGAGCAGGTGATCTTTCGGCACGAGAGCGGACTCATGGTCCTGCCGGGCAGCGCCGGGCTCGCCGAGCTCTCCAAAGCACAGCCAGGTCCGGCGCGCTGGCTGGTGGAGCAGGTGTGGCCGCTGCGGCGCGAGCACGACTTTATCATCCTCGACGCCGCGGCAGGGCTCACCTACGACCTTGTCGACCTGCTGACCTGTGCCGACGAAGTGCTCGTCGTCAGCACGCCCGAACCTACGGCCATCAACGATGCCTACGCGCTGGTAAAAGTGCTGCACCGCGCGCGTCCCGACATTTGCCTCCGCTTGCTGCTCAACATGGTGGAATCGCCACAGGAGGCCGCGGAAGTCTGGGAACGCTTTGCCCTGGTGGTGGAGCACTTTCTCAAGCGGGAGATTGCGTGTGCAGGCTACATTGTGGGGGATTGGAGCGTGCCGCAGGCGGTAAAACGCCAGCGCCCCCTGCTTCTGGAATTCCCAGAGGCGGCGGCTTCGGAATGCATTCGCCAGCTCGCCAGAACGTTGCTGAGCGACGGCCCCACGGCTGCAGGAGGTGAGACCGCATGCGCCACCTGATCGTCACCGTGGCAGCAGTCTTGGCCTTCGTCACCATCGCCGTGTGTGTATTCCGCGACGTTTCGTTCTCCACGACGTTGACAAGGGCAGCGGTGGTAGCAGGGGTATCGCTCTTGGTGGGGTTTGTGGTGGTGAGCACGTGGGTGTCATTTTCGCTGGTCGGCACAAAGTCCGCCCCGCAAGGGGATAGCGGCTCGCCTAATAAGGCTGCGCAAAAGAGTACCAGCAACTGAGCGTGAAAGATGGCACAGGCGAAGGGCAGGCACAAAGAGATCCTGGCCAGATACAGCAGCGCACAGCAACTCTGCGAACGCGAGCGACGGATCATCCGCTATCTGCCGCTGGTGAAGCAGGTTATCGGCCGTATGTTCGGGTCGTAGCCCTCGTATGTTGACCGCAAGGAGCTGTTCCAGGCGGGAGTAGTGGGACTTATCCAGGCTATTGACCAGTACGATCCGAAAGCCTGCACCAAGTTGGAAAGCTATGCCATCCCCCGGATTCGCGGCGCCATTCTGGACAGCCTGCGCGAGATGGATTGGGCGCCGCGCTCCTTGCGCCACAAGGCTACCGTCATCGAACGGGCGATCGACAAGTTGTGCGGCGAGCTCGGCCGCTGCCCCACAGAAGAGGAGGTCGCGGCACGAATAGGCATAAGCATTGAACACTACCGCGCGATGCTCAGCGAAGTTAGCGTTCTTCGCCACCTGTCCCTGGACCATCCGTTCTGGGAAGCAGAAGAGGGGGAGTGGGTGGACGAGGAGGCCTCTCTCCACGACCACGGTGCGCAGGTGGAGGAGCAAGTTGACCGAAAAGAGCTGCAAGAGAGGTTGGTTGCGCTGTTGCGCGCCTTGCCCGAACGCGAGCGGCTGATCATAATTTTGTACTACTACGAAGAGCTGACCTTCAGGGAGATCGCGGCTGTATTAGGGGTCACCGAGTCGCGCGTCTGTCAGTTGCACACGCAGATAGTCCTTGGCCTCCGCAGCCAGCTGCGGAAGGATGAGCGGTTGATGACATAGGGGAATGCGCCATGGCCGACTCTTTGGACAATGCCCGTCCATTGGGACCGCCGCCGGCTGACACAGACTACCGCGTCATGCCTAGGGTAAGAGAGCAGGATCGCGAGCGCCGCTTTGACTCCCTTTTCCAAGAAAAGGAAGAGAGCCAGAAGAACCCGGAAAGGGAGCCGGAGCAGACAGGTGCGACCAAGGGGAGCATGAAGGCGGATACGTTCGAACGACACAATGGCGAACATCTCTGCTCCCCGCAAACCAGGAAGGAGAACGCGCAAGGGCCCCTTGGGCAAAACGTCGACATTTCGGCATAGCACAGGAGTACACATGATCAAGGGATTTGAGCATTCAACTGAGGGGATGAACGCCACCGTGGTGTTGCAGGACATTATTGCCAACAATCTGGCCAATGTCGGCACCACGGGGTTTAAGAGTGGCAAGCTCTTCATCAGTCTGCTTGAGCAGGCAGACAATCCCCCGGAGCTGCAGGAACGAGAAGCCCTGGACCTCACCCAGGGGGCGCTGAAAAAGACGGATTATCCGTGGGACCTTGCGCTGGAAGGGCCCGGTTTTTTCGTAGTACAGTCCGACCAAGGCACCTTCCTCACCAGGAACGGGGCATTCTCTCTGGACGGAGACGGCTACCTTGTCACCCACGACGGTGCCTTCGTCCTGGGCGAGCGCGGAAAAATCCAGGTGGCGCCGGGGGTGAGCATCGGTGAGAAAGGCGAGGTGGTCAAGGACGGAGTAGAGGTCGATCGATTGCGCATCGTCTATTTTGGCCAGACGCACCTAATCGAGCGGCACGGGCAGGGGTTCCTTGCCGTGCCGGCAGAAGCCGTGCCCGACGAGCTTCCTGCTGAGACCCGTGTGCGCCAAGGCTATCTGGAGCAGTCGAACGTCGATCCTCTGCGGGAAATGGTAGCCATGATGTACGCCTTCCGTCTGTTCGAGGCCGATGCAAAGGCCCTGAAGAGCCAGGACGAAACACTCGGGCGCGCCGTCAACGAGGTGGCGCAGGTGAGGTGACAGAAACGGCGTGAAAGGAGTCAATGCATGAATCGAGCAATGCACGCTGCTGCTACGGGGATGAATGCGCAGCAGCTCTACATCGACACCATCGCCAACAACTTGGCGAACGTGAACACCACCGGCTACAAGCGGAGCAAGGTCGAGTTCCAGGACCTTCTCTACGAAACCATCCGCCCGGCCGGGTCGGTGACTACCGCAGGCGTGGAGACGCCAGTTCAGCTACAGGTGGGGTGTGGAACGAGGCCAGTGGCCACGCCGCGCATTTTCACCCAGGGGGACCTCACCAACACCGGGAACGCCTTGGATCTGGCCATTCAAGGTGATGGATTCTTCCAGATCCTGCGCCCGGACGGAGTGACCGTCTACACGCGCGACGGTTCGTTCAAAGTCTCCGCTGATGGCAAGATCGTCACCGCTGCAGGCTACGTCGTGCAGCCGGAGATAACTTTGCCGGCAGAGACGCAAGGCGTGCAGGTCGGCCGGGACGGCACCGTGACCGTCACGGTGGCCGGCAGCACTGAGCCGTACGAGGTGGGGCAACTGGAGTTGGCGCGTTTCATCAATCCGGGCGGCCTGAAGAGCATCGGCGATAACTTGTACGAAATGACAGTCGCCTCTGGCGAGCCGATTCCGGGCACACCGCAGAGCGAGGGATTTGGCGAGGTGCTGCAGGGCTATCTGGAGGCGTCCAACGTTGAGGTGGTCGAGGAGATGGTGAGCATGATCGTGGCCCAGCGCGCGTACGAGATAAACTCCAAGGCCATCCGGACCGCCGATGACATGCTGGGCATCGTCACCAACCTGAAGCGGTAGGGCAATGCGCAGGCGACCGGTATCGGTGCTTTGGCTGTGCACGTTGGGGGCCGTCGTCCGGATAGCGGAGGGCGGGCTGTGTGAATCCGGCCCCGAGGAGGCCATCCGGGAGGCCATTACCCGCTATGTGGTACAGGCCCGGCAGGCCCCAGCCGAGCAGATACACGTGACGTGCGGCGCGATGCCTGCTGCGCTCCTGGCCGCGGCGGCCGGCGCCGAAAGCCTGCGCGTGCAACCGGCCAACGGCCAGGACCAGCTGTGGGGCAAGACGCTCTTTGCGGTGGAGGCCTTGCGTGCAGGGGCGGTCATCGGCCAGGGGCATGTGCTCGCCACAGTGCGCGTCTTCGCCGAGGTAGTGGTGGCCCGTCGTCGTCTGAATCGCCATGAGCTGCTCTCTGTGGCCGATCTGGCGCTGGAGTGGCGGGAGATCACCAAGTTGCGCGGGTCGGAGGTGCGCACCCTTGCGGAAGCGCTGGGCAAGCGCACCAGGCGGATGGTCGCCCAGGGAGAGCCCCTGCGCTACGACGAGCTGGAGCGCCCACCCTTGGTGAGGCAGGGCGAGGTCGTCACCCTCCTGGTGGAGATGAAAAACCTCAACCTAACCATGAAGGCGACGGCTCTACAAGACGGCTCCTGCGGCGACCGCATCGCGGTGCGCGTCGAGGGTAGCCCAGGTCGTCAGCGCTATGTCGCGGAAGTCAAGCAACCTGGTTTGGTCGTGCTGAGGCCGTGAACTGGGAGAAGAGCCATGCAGAAAGTTCTGTTTGCCATAACTGTGGTCACTTTAGCCTTGGGTGCTGGGCAATCGGCGGCGCAAATGGCTTCTACCGGGTCGTTGTACGCCGATCACAAGGCGCACCGCGTGGGCGACCTCATTACGGTGCTGGTGGTAGAGGAGGCCGTTGCCTCCAGCAGGGCGAGCACCACCACGGACAGAAGCACCGGTGCCGAGGTTGATGTCCGCGGGGGTGCAAAGGAGAAGAGCTTCCTGCCCCTGGTGGGTGTTCGAGGAGGAGCTGGCAACGACTTTTCCGGCAGGGGACAGACCGAGCGCCAAGGGGTGCTCAAGGCGCGGATAAGTGCCACGGTGGTTAAAGTGCGCGCCAACGGCGACTTGGAAATCGAAGGGAGTAGAGAGGTGATTGTCAACGGGGAACGGGAATTGACGACCATCAAGGGGGTTGTGCGGCCGAGTGACATCAGCACGCAGAACACCGTCTATTCCTACAACGTGGCCGAGGCGCAGATCGCCTACAAAGGAAGCGGCGCCGTGCACGCCGGGCAAAAGCCCGGCTACTTGGCGCGACTGCTCAACTGGCTGTTCTGAACAGGCGGGGTCTCAAGTTGACGGGACACCTGCCGATAATACGGATGGAGTGTCATGCGAGCACAGCATCATAGGACACGGCAGCTCTTTCGGCAGACCCAGAAGGCTATCACAATAGGGCATAGGGCGCTGGGGGCCGCAGCCACGCTGGCCTTCGCGCTGTTCATGGTCACGCCTGGCGCGGCCAGTGTACGCGTTAAAGACCTGGCCACGGTCGAGGGCGTGCGAGAAATCCCCCTGGTGGGATACGGCCTTGTCGTCGGGCTGGACGGCACGGGCGATGGCCGCAACTCCATGATCACCGTGCGCTCCGTGCGCAACATGCTGCTGCGCTTCAATATCGAGGTGCCGCAGGAGCGGTTGGTGGTGCGCAATGTGGCGGCGGTCATGGTGACGGCTTCGCTGCCGCCTTTTGCACGCACCGGCACCCGCGTCGATGTCACCGTCTCCTCCATGGGAGATGCCAGAAGCCTGGAAGGGGGCACGCTGCTTCTGACGCCCCTCACAGATCGAGAGGGTACAGTCTACGGTGTGGCACAAGGGGCGGTGTCAATCGGCGGGTTCAATGTGGAGACCATCGGCGGCGAACGGTATCGCAAGAACTATGCGGTCGTGGGGCGGGTGCCCTTGGGGCTTCTCATCGAACGAGATGCGCCCACGACCCTGCCGCAAGGTGGCAACTTGACGCTGACGCTAAAGGAGCCGGACTTTACCTCCGCTCTGCGTATTGCCGCGGCTATCGACAGCGCCCTCGGACAGAAGCTGGCCAAGCCGCTGAATGCAAGCACTATTGCCGTGACCGTGCCGGACCAGTTCCAGGAGAGCGACGGCATGGTCAGATTGCTGGCCACGATTGAGGCACTTGAGGTCAGCCCTGACCAGGTGGCGCGCGTGGTGATCAACGAGCGCACAGGCACGGTCGTGGTGGGAAAGGACGTCCGCCTGGAGGAAGCGGTGGTCTCCCACGGCAACCTGACCATTCAGGTTCGGGCTATCCCGCTCATCTCTCAACCTGCCGCATTTTCGCAGGGGAGGACGGTGGTAGTACCGCAGACCATGACCACCGTGAACGAGAACGGCAAAGGTGGCCTCATGGTGATGGAAGGGGGCGCCACCGTGAGCGACCTTGCGCAGGCGCTAAACACCCTCAAGGTGACGCCCCGGGACATGATCTCCATTTTCCAGGCCCTAAAGCAGGCCGGTGCGCTGCGGGCCGACCTGGTCATCATGTAGCCAAAGGCGAGGGGTCCCGTGAGCATCGAGCAGATTCAGCAGCGATTCGGCAGACAAACGGCGAACGGAGTGACCGAAGAGCAACGCCTTCGGCAAGCGTGCCAGGAGTTTGAGTCACTCTTCCTGGCCCATTTGCTGAAGACGATGCGGGAGTCGAACACCGAGGAGGGTCTCTTTGGTGAAGGTCTGGGGGGCGATATCTACCAGAGTCTGTTCGAGGCGGAAGTGGCCCGCAAGATGGCACAGGCAGGGGGGATGGGTCTGGCCGATCTCCTCTACCGGAGCCTGGCGCAGGAGGTGAGGCAAAGGGCTCCGGAGGGAACTGGCGTAGAGGTGGACTGGGCACAGGTGCCGCAGCGCATCGCCCGCTACGATGCGCACATCCGTGAGGCCTGTCGCCGCTACGATGTCCCTGTGCACCTGGTGTACGCGGTGATCCATCAGGAGTCAGCCGGCAACCCTCATGCCGTATCGCCGAAAGAGGCCAAGGGGCTAATGCAACTCACTGACCAGACGGCACGGCACCTGCGCGTCCGCAATGTGTTCGACCCCGAAGAGAACATAGCCGCAGGGGTGCGCTACTTGCGGGAGATGCTCGATCGTTTCGCCGGCAACCTCGAATTGGCCCTGGCCGCCTACAACGCCGGCCCCGGGGCCGTCGTCCAACACAAAGGCGTGCCACCATTCGCGGAGACGCGTCGGTTCGTGCAGCGTGTGCTGCACATGGCGGAAGAGTACCGCCAGCAGTTGGCGGGGAGGGTCGCTTCGGTGCCCGAGGAAGGCGAGAATGGTGTCTGAGGTGGCAAAAGGTCCGGTGCCTGTAGACCACCGGGAAGAGCTGGAGAGAGCGCTCAGCGACCTTGTGGCCGTGATCGATCGCGAGGTGGCGCTTTTTCAGCAACTGTTGGACACGCTAAACCGCCAACATCAGGCAGTGCTGCAGCAGG
>JBBIKH010000170.1:0-7839 GCA_037445575.1 bacterium | reverse complement strand
ACCTTCCTCCGCAGGTCGCGATAGGGGGCCTCCAGCATGCCCACGTAGAGCATGCCGATGATCTGCCCCTTGAGGTTTCGAATCGGCTCATAGGCGGTGATGTACCAGTCATGCACCACGAAAGCCCGGCTTACCCAGGGCAGACCCTTGCCCACCACTTGTTCGTACACTTCTTCTGATACACGGGTACCTATGGCGCGACGGCCATCCGGGAGCGTGACGTTGGTGGCAATCCGCAGGTCGTCCTGGAAAATCGTGGCCGTGCCCACGTCCTTGCCCTTGTAGACCTCTCCCTGGTAGACAGTGTTCTTGATGCGGTCGACAATCTCATAGTTGCGGTTGAGAAGCACCCCTCCGTACAGGACACCGAGGAGCGCGCCATCGCGCCCCAGAACCGGCGCAGCGGCTTTCAGCATCATGCCCGTTGTCTCTTCCCGTTCCGGGCGATGGCGAGTACGGGGAGTGGGGAGTAGCTCTATGCGGGCCTTTTCGGCCAGGTGGGGACCCTCAAGATGGAGCTGCTCTTGCGGGACGAGCTCCGTGGCCCAGTGGGGACGATGAGAAGAAACCACGGCAGCGACCAATGGGTCCGATGCCTGTGAGTCACCAAAGACATTGGGATTAGCGGTGCGGAACAGCACGTTGCCCTGTGCGTCGGTGACGGTGAGGATGTCCATCCCCTCCTGCTGCCGTGTGCGCATGAGCTCCTCGCGCATACGGCCGACGTCCCCGGCGCGAAGCGCCTCTTGAACAAAAAAGCGCATGGCGGTCAAGCGCACTACATCGGCGATGTCGCTGGCCTTTTGCTCATACAGGGCGCGTGCGGTGTTGAGGTCGGTGCGTACCTTTTCCTGCACCTGGCTCACCACCCGGTCGCCTACCAGGCGCACGCCAAGCCAGGTGACCACCAGACCTGAGGCCACCACCACCATGACGGACGAGGCAAGGAGTTTTGTACGCAGAGACAGTCTCACCTTGGCCCTCGTGTGCTGCGGGCTGGAGGCCCGTTTGGGTTCTCCTGCCCTGGTATCCGATCCCTTGGGGACCTTTGTGGTCAGCCCTTGGCTGAGAGCTCAGTACACACCGCCTCAACCACTCGTGGCACGGAGGCACGCACGTCGGGCGACATCTCTAGTGCTGGTGCGACCGTCCTCGGCTCAACTCCGAGCAAGACTATGCCGGCTTGGGAAAATCCGGGCTCGGCGACCCGCAGCAGCCTGAGCGAAGAAAGGAGGTTTACCTGATGGGCGAAGCGCAGCCCACCTGCGGCGCTTTCCATCTCTTCGTAGCTGAGGCGATGAAGTGTTCCCGGAGCGCTCCCTGCCCGCACAGCGTCTATGATGACCACTTTGCGCACCCCACGGAGGTGTGGGGCAATCGCCATAAAGTTGGTCCCGCACTCCATGACCCGCACGTGCGCAGGCAAGGTCATGTCCTGCAGCATGTTTGCCACATGCACCCCGACGCCCTCGTCGGCCAGCAGCGTGTTGCCTACGCCGACCACCAGTACTTTTGCTCTGCTGTCATCCATTCGTCAGGTCGACCAAGTGCACCGAGCAAGAAAGACACGGATCGTAAGCTCTGGCCACCATTTCCAATTTGTGCGCGAGCACCTCTTTGGGTTCGCCGGCCAGTCGTTCCACCGCCACGCGCATGTCTTTCTCGATGTTGGCCGCGTTCTGGGATGTGGGCGCGATGACATCTGCAGAGGTCAATCGCCCCTGCTCGTCGAAGGTGTAGCTGTGGTAAAGGATGCCTCGCGGCGCCTCAGCAGCACCTGTGCCACGTGCTGCCCTCACCTTGACCTCAACCGGCTTCTCCTGTTTCACACCAGCCTGCAACAGTTCATCGATGAGCTGGATGGAGTGCTCCAGGGAATAGACAAGCTCTACCACCTGCGCCGTGTTATTGTGGAAGATGTTCTCCGTGAACGAGTCAAGCCCCAAGCGCTGCGCCGCTTCTTTCGCCAGGCCGTTGAGTGCCGCGCCGTTAATCATCAGCCTGGCAAGCGCCCCCACCATGAAAGGCTGGCCGTTGAACATGCTGTGCTTGGAGTGGGAGTGCGGCACCACGAATTCGTTGCAGACTTGGCGGTACTCGTGGATGGGGTAGGCCTGGCCGTTGGAAAGGCAAATCTGTTCTCCCAGGAGGGAGAATGAGCCGTCGGCTGGACGCAGGGCGGCGTACAGCGTGGGTGATTCGGTGAAGCGCGGGGTCTCCAGGCTCGCCACAAAGTCCACGGCCGTCTGCGCCAAATCCAGACCCTCCACAAGCTTGTTGCGCAGCTGGCGCAGTTCGTCTGCCGTCGGCACTTTGCCGAATCCGCCAACCACGGTGTTCACTGGGTGCACGGCGCGCCCGCCGACCACCTCCTGCACGGTGTTGCCGATCTTCTTCAACTCCAGCCCCAGTTTGACCTTGTCAGGATGGTCCGCCGCCATCGCGATGGCGCCGCTGTAACCGAGGTAGTCGGGCAGCGCCAGGCAGAACACGTGCAGCGCGTGACTCTCGATGTTGCCCCCCTGCAAGAACAGGTCACGCAGCAGCCTCGTCTGAGGGGTGACCTGGACTCCAAACGCATCTTCCACGGCCAGTTGCGAGGTGATGGTGTGTACCCCGGAGCAGATGGAGCATATGCGGGAGACGATGCCGGGGACCTCGCTGTAGATGCGTCCCTTCAGCAGGGCCTCGAAGAAGCGTGTGCCCTCCAGGATGTCCATCTGGACCCTGGTTGCCTTGCCATTCTTGATCTCAACGGTGATGCCGCCATGCCCTTCAATGCGACACAGGTGGTCGATGACGATCGAGGTGCTCATCCGGTGATTCCTCTCGATAGTTCCTTTTCCAGGGCCTGCGCAGGTGCGGCAAAGGTGCGCAGGGCATTGTGGATGTCCGCAAGGGTGAACCCTTTCTCCTGCAAAATCTTGACTTCCGAGGCGACGTTGGCCTCATCAACGGGGCCACGGCATCCGCAGCAGGCCACACCGTAGCTTGGACACCGCGCGTTGCACCCGGCCAGGGTGAGTGGCCCGAGACAGAGCTGACCACGCGTGACCAAGAGGCACTCGTTTTCGCGCATTTTGCACTCGGTGCAGACGGCATAGGCGGGCTGCAGCGGCAGATCACCGTGGATCAACATGGGAACAGCGCGCAGGAAATCGTCCTTCTCCATCGGACAGCCGGAGATGTTATAGTCCACTTTCACGAACGCGCGGAGCGGCTGTGGAGGGATGGTCTCAAAGCACTCCCCTTCGCCGCCGTACACCGCCCGGCAGAGATCCGCACGGGACAGCTCGTTGTGCATGGCCGGAATGCCACCCCATGCTGCGCAGGTGCCAATGGCCACCAGCAACTTTGCCCGCTTCCTGATTCTCTTCAGGACCTCAACCTCCTCGGGTTTGACTACGGAGCCTTCCACGAAGGCTATGTCCAACGGGCCTTGTTCGTCGTTGTCCGACGTTGCGGTGTGAAAGACCCTGATATCCACCGCCCCGGCGATATCCAGCAGTTCGTCCTCGCAGTTGAGAATCACGATCTGTTCGCCACTGCAGCCGGTCAGACCAAAAATGCCGATCTTGGGTTTTACGATCATCACGTTCCTCCTCATACCACCTCTGGCAAGTTGATGACGTCCCAATAGGTGAAGATGGGCCCGTCTAGGCAGGTGTACTTGTACCCAATGGCGCAGTGGCCGCATTTGCCCACGCCACACTTCATCTTGCGTTCCAGCGACATCAGGATGTGGTCCTTGGAGAAGTTGCGCTCCAGGAGCTTCTGCAGCACGAACTTGTACATGACCGGAGGGCCGCAGATGGCGGCAATGGTGGTCTTGGGGTCAAGATCGACCTTGTCGAAGAGCTTCGGCACCACGCCGATGTGCGCCGGCCACCTGCCCGTGTCGTCTCGGTCCACGGTGAGCAAGCAGGTGATGTCGGGTTGGTCCAGCAACCCGAGCAGCTCGTATTTGAATAGCATGTCCGCAGGCACGCGCGCACCGTACATGAGGATGATGTCCTTGAACTTGGTGCGGTTGTCCATGGCGTACCACAAGAGCGAACGCAGCGGCGCCATCCCCAGTCCTCCTGCCACCAGGAGGAGGTTGTGTCCCTCCATGTCCTCCACGGGGTAGCCGTTGCCGTACGGACCTCTGATGCCGATCAAGGAGTCGACCGGAAGCCTGAACAGAGCCTCGGTGACTCGCCCCACCTTGCGTACGCAGAGCTCCAGCGTTCCCGGCCTGGTCGGCGAAGAGGAGATGGAGATGGGCGCTTCGCCCGTGCCGAGCACGCTCAACTCCACGAACTGACCCGGGCGATGTTTGAAATTCCGCGCCACCTCTTGATCCTCAAACCGCAACTGGAACAAGCGGTGATCCGGTATCTGCGGCAAGATGCGAACAATGCGAGCCAGATGCGGCTGATAGGGGTTTTCCTTGGGCAGATGCTCAGACATTGATTTCACTCCGCAGTTTGGTGATCAGCTCAATGATGTTGATGTCCGCCGGGCAGGCTTCGATGCACCTGCCGCAGCCCGTACAGGCGGGGCGTCCATACTCCGCGACAAAGCCGCGTTGTTTGTGGAAGAAGCGATTCTTTACCCGCGACGAACGCTCCTTCCGGAAGTTGTGTCCGCCTGCTACCAGGGCATAGTCCTTGAACAAGCATGAGTCCCAACGACGTTTGCGCACGCCCCGTTGCGCGTCCAGCTCCAGCAGGTCGAGCACGTCGTAGCAGTAGCAGGTAGGGCACACCATGGAGCAGGCACCGCAACTCAGGCACTTTTCGCCTGCTTCTTTCCATAGCTGGCTCTCGTACTCCAGGTCGAATATCTCAGGCAGGCCCCAGGTTTCCACCTCAACCTTGAAATGGTCGCGGCGGGCGTTGGAGCGGCGCTTGAACTCCTCCTTGGCCTGCTCGTCCACCTCTCCAAAGAGGTTGGCCGAGGCGTTGACCATGTCATCGCCAAGACTGGTCCCCACCATCACCATGTACTTGTCGCCGATATCGCTCAGGAACAGGTCAAAGCCATCCTCGGTGAAGTACGTCCCCATGGAGTTGCAGAAGCAGTACTGATCAGGTATGCAGTCCAGGCCGATAATCGCCACGTGCTTCCGGCGCTCAAAGTAGTAGGGGTCTGTGTACTTGCCACTGAATACCAGATCAAGGATCTTGATGCCATGGATGTCGCAGGGGTGGAGGCCGAAGAGGACGTACTTCTTGCCCGCCTCCTCATTTTCTGGTCGATAGCCTTCGGGCGTAAAGGAGAACATGGTCTGTTCAGGCGGCATGAAGTACTTTTTGGGCGGCAGAATGGTGCGCAGACAGTCCACCTTGATCTCTGCCACATCATCGACCTTGCGAAAGGCGAAGCTCTTTTCCCCTTGTCTCAGCGGTGCATGGAGCTCGCCAAAGGACCTGGTTGCTTCGAGAAACGGCAGCAAGTTCGCTTTGTGCAGGGTGACGATCTTCATGGGTATACCTTTCTCACGCGGTCTCAGTTCTTCTCCAGCAAGGCGGCAACCCTTCGCAATAGCTCGTCCGCCTTGATCGGCTTTTCGGCAAAGTCATCAGCCTGGAAGTATTCGCCATCAGTTTCCGGCGAGAACGTGAAGCCTGTCACTTGATTCACCGACGATATGGCAAATACGGGGATTGAACGCAACACCGGGTCGTGCTTGAGTTCATAGCACAATTTGAATCCGTCGTTCATCCTGTCCATGATGATGTCCAGGATGATGAGGTCGGGGTTGAAGGCAGCGATTTTTTGTTCTGCCTCGGTCTTAGAATGCGCGGTCTCTACGCGGTAGTTCCTGCTCTCAAGGATGCTCTTGGTGATCTCCACATAGTCCGGGTCATCGTCCACGATAAGGATTTTCGCCGCTTCCGCCATCGATTTGCTCTCCTTGGTTTGATCTACTGTGCCTTGCTGAGTGTGGGCTCTAAGGTCTTGTCGGCCGGCAGGTGCACGGCAAAGGTGCTTCCGCGCTCGACTTCGCTTGTCACTTCAATATAGCCTCGATGCGACTCCACGATTCGCTTGGCGATCGCCAGTCCCAGACCAGTGCCACAGATCTTGCGTGTGTGCTCGTTCTTTACCCGATAGAACTCGTCGAAAATCCTGGTGCGCTCCTCAGGAGGGATGCCGAAGCCTGTGTCCCGTACTTCCACGACCACGGACGAGTCCACCGTGTATGCAGCCACCTCAACCTTGCCGCCCGGTCGATTGTACTTGATGGCGTTGCTCACCAGGTTGGTGAAGACGCGCACCAGGTCCTCGCGATCACCCACTACCAGCGGCAGCCTCGGGGGGAGGTTAAGGCGAAGCGTGATGTCCCTGCCCCGTGCTTCGCTGGCCATGAGGTAGACCACTTCTTTCAGCACCTTGTCTAATTCCAATGGTGCCATCTCCTGGGCTACCTTGCCGGCCTCAATGGCGGAGAGGTCCAGAAGGTCCTTGATGAGCCCAAGAAGGGCGCTGGCACGATCGCGGCAGCGCTCGATGACTTGCCTCTGCCGGGAGGGGTCGTCTTTGATCATCCCGTCCAGAATCAGGTTCAAGTAGCCCTCGATGGCCCCGATGGGCGCCTTCAGTTCGTGGGCTACCATGCGCACAAAGTCCGACTTGCTCTTCTCGATCCGTTTCTGCTCGGTAATGTCGCGCAGCACGACGACAACGCCGATCACCTCCCTTTTTTCCCCAAGGATTGGGGACAGGGTTGCCGCGAGCATTCCGCCTGGTTCGTGGCCACTGGTGACCTCCTTCCTGGCAAGCACAGGGTGACGATCGCCTTGGGCTAGGCCGCTGAGGATGAATTCCTCAAGGGCCTGGTTGTGGAGCAGGCCTTCGACCGATTTGCCCACAGCTTCCGCCTCGTGCAGACGGAGCATCGTTTGCGCCACAGGGTTGAAGAGCACCAGTTGGCGGCGCTGGTTGACCACCAGCAGTCCCTCGCCCATAGACTGGATGATGCTGGCCGTGCGGGAGCGCTCCGCGGCAAGCTCCAGGAGGTTGCGCTCCCGTTCCTTACGCAGGCGTTCGGTCTCAAGCAGCAGGGCGCGCCTTTCCAGTCCACGCAGCACGGCCGCCCGCAGCTCTTCCGGTCCAAAAGGCTTGGGCAAATAGTCGAAGGCGCCCTTTTTCACGGCTTCCACAGCCGACTCGATGGTGGCGTAGCCGGTTATGACGATGGCCACGATCTTTTTGTCCACCTGGCGGATGGCCTCCAACAGCTGCATGCCGCCCATCTCCGGCATAAGCAGGTCCACCAGCACCAGATCGGGCATCTTCTCCTTCACCAGCGCCAACCCTGCGCTGCCGTTTTCTGCGGTCAGCACCTCGTAGCGTTCCTCGCTAAGGATGCGCTGGCATCCCAGGCGAATGATCTCCTCGTCGTCCACCACCAGTATGCGGGGCTTGCTCCTCATTGCCCTTCTCGCCTCAGTTAGCGCTGCTTTTTCAGGCCCATGCCCTTGTAGGTATCCACGGTCTGCCAGGCAGTGGTGCGTGCCCTGGTGAGCAACGACTCGATGCGCTGGACCAGCTCATCGGGACGCACCGGCTTTTCCACAAAGTCTTCGACCGGCAAAAAGTCGCCGTCGGTTTCTGGGGAAAACCGAAACTCACCCATCTGGTTGATCTGGGTGACCATGAGCACGGGGATGCGTCGGTACTGCTCATCGGCACGCAGCCGATATGCCAGGTGAAAGCCCTCGGTGCCTTGGGGCATCATCACATCCAGCATGATCAGGTCGGGACGCCAGGTGCTCAACGCCGCCCATGCCTCCTCGGGCGAGTAGGCAGCCGCAGTCTGATAGCCGTTTGCCTCCAACACCGTCTTGT
>JBBIKH010000169.1:3474-7843 GCA_037445575.1 bacterium | reverse complement strand
ACCATGGCGGGGGATCTGGTATCCTGCCATCCTCTACGCTTCTGCCCGCGAGCGGGCCCGCTGGCGCACCATCAGCGAGGTCTATTTCAACCCCGATCTCTTTTGCGATTGGCTGGCCGTTGCCACAACCCGTGACGGCTATCGTCACCTCTTCTGGACCATCAACAGGGAAGAGATGATAGACTTCTTCCCCGAGCAGATCTATTACTCCTTCTCGGCAGACGCGCAGCACTGGTCCCCTGCGCGCCCCTTTACTTCCTGCGAATCCTCAGAGGTCGGTTTCGATTTCCCCGACAAGCCTGTGGTCGCCGCCGACAGCAGCGGGCTCCTGCATGTCGTGTGGGGGTACGTCTCCCGACCCAAGGAAATCGTCTACTACTACCAGTGCGGCCGTGAGCATGTGTGGAGCACACCTGTGGCGATCTTTTCTGAGAACGGTGATAATGGCCAGTGCGCTTTGACCGTGGACAGACAAAACAGGCTTCACTTTGTCTGGGTGTCGCTCGACCAGCTGAAGCCAGAGCTTGCAATCATTCGCCACACGGTGGCCCCGCTGCCGACCAGCGCGGTGAGCGCGGAGCTGGTGAGGTCGGGTCCGCAAACTGCCCTCATTTTCTCCCAGGCGTGGCCGAACCCCTGCAACGACCGCCTCGCCATTCAGCTTGTTCTATCCCAGCCGTGCCTGGTGACCGTGCAGCTCTACGACCTGGCAGGGCGCTGCGTGCGCGTCCTTGCCGAGAAGCGGCCCTCAGCAGAGAGCAGGGCCTTGCTTTGGGACGGTTGCGATGAGCAAGGGGTCCCCCTCCCCTCAGGGGTGTACCTCTACCGCGTGGTAGCCGAGCAGGCGGAGAGTCGCCAGCTGCCCCAGGTGGTCACCGGCAAGGTGTCTCTGGTCAGGTAGGGGAACGGCCTGGCGCCGGTGCAGGCTGGCTCGGAGAATCGGACACGTCGCCCGTCTCGTGCCACCTGGCACCGGCGCTATCATCCGGCCGCATAAAACAAGGCTCAGAAAGGCCGCATCATCCGCGGCTGGGTGCTTGGGAAGATCCGACCCATCAGCTCTCGCAGATTCGCTCCCAACAACCCGGTAATGTCCCGGTCAGGCAGTCCATCTTTGTGGAGCGCAATCGTTACCTCCAGCATACGGTCGAGCTCAGAGAGGCCGAGTTTCTGGCCGAAATATGGATAGAACGCCAGGCGGTTGCGCCCTACTTGGTCTGCCAGCGCCCGCACCCTGGTCACCACTTCCTCTACTGCCTCCCCGGGGGTGTAAGGCACGGCCAGCAGCCCGCCGTTTTCCTTCAGCTTGCTGGCGAGCGAATCGCTCACCGCCTTCAGACCGGCCACGAGCACAGGGGATTTGCTCGTCGCCAAGATCTGGTAGAGAGTGGGTTCCGGCAGGTTCTGAAGGATGAGGAGCATCTTCTGCTCGTTCGCGATTGCGACCGCTTTCTTGCCCTCTTCGGTGAGTCCCTCGTGGGTTATCCAGCTGCCGTCCATGCCATCAAGGATGAGAAAGCGCGCGCCCAATTTGCCGGCAGCGGCGAGAAACTGAAGGTCACCGTGCACGGTACGGGCACCGTCCAGGCCAACCAAAGCAGCCGTCTTCTCCCGCCGGGAGCTGAACATCATCGCTATGGCGCGGTCCAACCGCGAGGGGTCGCCCACTTCCTTTGTCGCCTGCTCCAGGGAACGGACCACGTTGGTGAGCTGTTCGGAGGGCTTGAGGAGCGAGTCGAACGGCACGCTCACCAGCTGCAGATCGATCCATTCCTCCTGCAGCGAATCCAGCACAGCCATGCCGGGCGTATAGGGCAAAGGATGGAGATTGGCCACCACCGCTGACTTGTGGATGTAGCGTGGATGGCGGTTCTCCACAATGAGCGGCCGTTCATGATTGGCCAGCAGCAAGGCGGTCTTGTAGACGAATCGCCCGACCTTGCCCATCAGCTCGGCGTCGATCTTGTGGGCATCGTCGCCGGGCTGGTGATAGTCCGGGTGGGCGTCAAATGGTGACGTCATCAGCGCAAAGGCCGGCACGCCGCGAGTGATGAACGGCGTGTGATCACTGCCGCCTGGCCCCCCACGGCTGGGCTCGATGAACTCCAGCTCCTCAGTGGTCAGGTTCTCCTTGATCAACTGCCAGAGCTCCGGCGCATAGTAGATGCCTGGGAAGCCAAGTTTCTTGCCCAAGCCCACCATGTCCATGTTCAAGTTGGCCACCGTCTTTTCGATGGGGAAACGCGGATGCTCAGCGTAAAAGCGCGACCCCAGCAGGCCACGTTCCTCTCCTCCCCAGCAGGCAAAGACAATGCTCCTGCGCGGTTGCACGCCGTTGCGGGCCATGACTCGCGCTACCTCCATGACCGTAGCAGCGCCGGAGGCGTTGTCGTCTGCGCCGTTGTACACTTCGCCGTACTGCAGGCCGACGTGGTCCAAATGCCCGCCCAGTACAACTGCCTCCTCTCGCAGCACGGGATCGACCCCGGGAAGCACCGCAATGACATTCTTGCCCTTGCGCTGCGGATCAAAGACGACCTTTACGGAGAGCTCGACCTTCTTGCCAGTGGCCCGCGATATAGGCTTTAGCTCTTTGTCGAGCTTTTCTTGCTCATTTTGCATGCGTCGCTCGAAGGCTCGCTTGGTCTCCTTTTGCCCGATGAGCAAGAATTGCGCGACCCTATCGCTGACCGCAAAGGCGACAAAGCCCGGGCGATAGTTTCCGGGCCGCAGCCGCCAGCGTCCGGCACTTCGGTCCTCCGCCCGAAAGTGTGCGCACATGAGCATCCCCACCGCCCCATGCTGGACGGCCATTGCCGCTTTGGCGCTGTCAGAAGCAAGCGATCCCCACTTCTCCTCCTGGTTGCCCGGACACCCATGCATGACTAACACTACTTTCCCCCGTGTATCAACGCCGGCATACTCGTCCAGTCCCTTTTCTGGTGCGCTGATTCCGTAGCCAACAAAGACGACCTCAGCTTTAAGCTTACCGCCTCCGGAATAGGACATAACGCGAAAGTCCTCATCCTGGAAGTAGAAAGAGCGGTCTGCCACTTTGAGCACCGGAATCTCGAGGTCTGCCTGATAGAACTCCAAAGGGAACTCCTGAATGTACGTGCCGTTGTCACCTCCTGGTTCGAGTCCCCATTCGCGGAAGTGCTCAGCCACCCACGCAGCCGCCTTCTCGAAGCCCGGCGTGCCGGTGTCGCGCCCTTGCAGGGCATCGCTGGCCAGAAAAGCGACGTAGGACTTGGCAGTATCGCCATTAGGAAGCTCTTGTGCCAACGCCCCGAAGGTAGCAAGGACTAGGCTCAGGGCCGTCAGCACTCTTGTTCTTGCTCCGTTCATTTGGCTGCCTCCGGTCTTGTCAATCCTTCTGGTAGACGATCTTCCCCCCAACGATGGTGAGTACCACTTCGGTGGTGAGAATCTCTTCCGGGGCTATGGAGAGGAGATCCTTGGACACGACGATCATATCGGCGTATTTGCCCGGCTCAAGTGACCCCTTCACCTGCTCCTGGAACTCGGCGTAAGCTGCGCCGAGGGTGTAGAGATAGATGGCCTCTTCAATGGTCAGGCGCTGGTCGGGGAACCACCCTCCTTCGGGCTGGCCTGTTTCGATGTTCCGCCTGGTAAGGGCGGAATAGAGACCGCGCATGGGGTCTAAGGGTTCCACCGGCCAGTCGGTACCGAAGCAGATCTTGCCGCCCGCATCGAGAATGCGTCGCCAGGCGTAGGCGCCCTTGCAGCGCTCGCGCCCGATGCGCTGTTCTGCCCAGCGCAGATCTGAGGTGCAGTGCGTGGGTTGCATCGAGGCTATCACACCGAGCTCCGGGAGCCGCGGGATGTCCACCAGCCGGAGCACCTGGGCGTGTTCCAGGCGATGGCGGCTATCCCGGCTGCCAAACCGCCGTCGCGCCTCTTCGTAGGCATTGAGCGCCATCCAGTTGGCACGGGCACCGATGCAATGCAATCCGACCTGGAACCCCAGACTGTCAGCAGTGCAGACCATGCGCGTCAGGGCCTCTTGCTGGATCTGCGGCATACCCATGTTGCCCGGATCGTCGTCATAGGCATCAAAGAAGTAGGCGGTCCGCGAGCCGAGAGTGCCGTCCACAAAGCCTTTCAGCAGCCCAAGCCGGATGTAGTCACCGTCGCAGAAGCGCTGGTAGCGCTTCTGCACTGCCACCAGCTTGTCTCCGTTGGCGGCGAGGGCAAAATCGAGCCACTCGGTCACTCGCAGGGTGAGCTCGCCCCGATCGAGGAGCTCACGATAGAGCTGGACAGTGGCGACGCCGGAGTTGTCCTGGGGGTTGATGGCGGAGGCGGCGATGAAACTCCGCTGGATGGCTTGTCCAATGTGTCAGGG
>JBBIKH010000169.1:672-3464 GCA_037445575.1 bacterium | reverse complement strand
CCTGAATCGAGGTGATGCCCAGCCTGCGCGCTTCAGCAAGGGCTTTGTGGAGCGCCAGCTGCTCCTGCTCGGGCGTGGGGGGTGGCACTAGCTGTGCCACCAGAGCTGAAGCAGCCTCCTTGAGGATTCCCGTGGGTTCCTTAGTCAGGGGGTCCTTGACAATTTCGCCCCCGTCGGGATTTGGCGTGGCGGCGGTGATGCCGGCGCGCGCCAGAGCAACAGAGTTGGCCCATCCCACATGCCCATCCACCCTCGTCAAATAGACCGGATTGTCGGGACTCACCTCGTCCAACAGGTGCTTGTCTGGCCACCTTCCCTCGTTGAACAGGGTGTGGTCCCAACCGCGCCCGGTGACCCACTGACCTGGTCCCACCTCTGCCACCTTGGCGGCCACCCGCTGTTGGATCTCCGCCGGTGTGCGACACCCATCCAGCACCACCTGCAGCAGGGCCACTCCGCCACTGCGGAAATGGAGGTGCGCGTCGCTAAAGCCCGGCATGACCAGCCTACCGTGGGCGTCGATCGTGGTGGTCTTGGGCCCGCGCCAGGCGAGAATCTCCGCAGTGCTGCCCACCGCGACGATTCTGTCGCCGCGCACCGCCACAGCCTCGGCAACCGGCTGGCGCTCGTTGACCGTCCAGACCTTGGCGTTGGTGATGATCAGGTCCGCGCTTCGGCCGCACCCATTCACCAACAGGCCTGAGGCGACCAAAAGGATCATCCGCCGAATATGCATACCCTTCCTCCTGTGAAGGTCAACGCGGCCAATATAACAATCGCCCAGCGAGAATGCAAGAAAAAAACACAGCTCTTGCCTGGTACTCACGAGAACTCTGTAATCAGTCGTCGGGTGTCAGCTTGCCCTCGAAAAGGTCCGCTGCACGCGGGGAGTCGAGTTATGCGCGGGCCCTTTTTCGCTTGACATTGGCGCTGGAATTGCGTACCATACAAACAAAAGCCCGGCTCCCCCGTCCGCACGTCCGCGGAGCAACCCTCAGCACTTGGCGGCCACGTGCAGCGGCCGGTGCAAGAAAGCTTCCGGCTCCTGTGCCCCCGATGGGGAGTTCGGGCGAGGGGACTGTCACAGAAAGGAATATCACATGCGTCTATGCATCGCCCTGCTTATCGCCCTGGCTCTCGGTAGATGCAACAGCCAGGGGGAGCGCACCAGCTTGAGCAAAGCTGACCACGGGCGCCAGGTCCGGGTGCGGCCAGGCCAAGAGATCACACTTCGCTTGGAAGGGAACCCGACGACGGGTTTCACGTGGGAGGTCGCCGAGATCGACTCTGCCACCCTCGCGCAGGAGAAAGCGGTAGAGTTTGTCCCCCAGAGCAATCTGATCGGAGCCCCCGGGACGTTCACCTTCCGATTCAGGGCAGTCCAGCGCGGGGCAACGATTTTGCGGCTGGTCTACCGCCGGCCATGGGAAAAAGCGGCCCCAGCGGACACGTTCAGCGTGCACATCGACGTCAAGTGAGGTTTGCAAGGAGAACGGCATTGGTCGCGACCGCCTCTGGCCTTCCAGGAGGCGACAGCGTGTGGCGCTGTTTGTCACCCCAACCAATGGAGGTGTGACTATGCGACGGATCTTCGCGGTGACGGTGGCCTTGCTAATCATGTGGACCCTTCTACCTGG
Organism: bacterium; assembly: GCA_037445575.1. Classification (GTDB taxonomy): domain Bacteria; phylum Zhuqueibacterota; class Zhuqueibacteria; order JANLFK01; family Oleimicrobiaceae; genus Oleimicrobium. The sequence goes on along the minus strand of JBBIKH010000169.1, from coordinate 1,827 downwards.
CCAGCCCCTTGAGCGCCCCCAGATAGAAGCGCATCTGCAGCAGTTGCAGGCAGAATTGGCCACAGGCCGGTACTCGTTCACGGTCGGCTACAACCCTGCACTCGCCTTTAGCTTGGACCAACTGTGCGGGCTGCGGGAAGCGCCTGATTGGCGGAAGACGGCGCGTCAGCGATCTGTTTCAGCATTGCGCCCAGCCGCGCTGCGTGTAGAGGAAGAGCGAATGGCCCTTCCCTCTTCGTGGGATTGGCGTCAGCATGGTGGCGTCAGCCCGGTGCGCGACCAGGACGGCTGCGGCAGCTGCTGGGCCTTCGCTACGGTTGCCTCGCTGGAATCGGTGGTGCTCATCAAGCAGGCGCTCCTTGTGGATCTCTCCGAGCAGTACTTGGTCTCGTGCAACGGCAAAGGGTGGGGGTGCAACGGCGGGTGGTGGGCACACGACCTGCTCGTCAGCCCCGGCGCGGTGCTCGAGGCAGACTTCCCATACGTCGCCAGTGATGTCCCGTGCGGCGGCCCTTACAACTACCCCTTCAAGTTGAACGGTTGGGCTTATGTGAGCGGCGAAGATCGCGTGCCGCCTGTGACGACGCTCCAGCAGGCCATCTACGACTATGGGCCGGTGAGTGCGGCCGTGTACGTTGGCCCCTTCTTCCAGGCCTACACCGGGGGCGTGTTCGACAAAGAGGAGGCCCCGCGTGGCGGCCTGTTGAGCTGCTGCCCGGCGCCAGCCTCTGTCAACCACGCCGTGCTCATCATCGGCTGGGATGATAGCAAGAGCGCCTGGCTGATCAAGAACTCATGGGGAAGTGGCTGGGGCGAAACTTGCGGCTATGGCTCTGAGGGCGGGTACATGTGGATCAAGTATGGAGTCAGCAACATAGGATATGCGGCTGTGGTGGCCTGGTAGCCTGGCCGGACATGAGGCTGCTGCAGGTGGGGCACGCAACTTACCCACACCTGCAGCAGCGTGCATGCCATGCCGGCAGACCAGGTCCCCAGAGCGGAGACGTGCGCCCAGCTACTTCCTGACGCGCACCGGGTAAGGTGGGCGCTTCAGCCTGGGAGGCGGGTTCTTTTCCAAATCGGCCATCACCAGCTCGATGGCCTTCTCCAGCTGCGGATCTTGGCCCGCCATGCCCTTCGCCGGAGCTTGATCCC
>JBBIKH010000169.1:0-662 GCA_037445575.1 bacterium | reverse complement strand
GGCTCTTGCTCCACCTCATAATCCGGTGGCACGCCTTCGTTCTCCACGACCCAACCTTCCTCGGTCCAAATGGCCAGGTTCGGGGCCGTCACGTAGCCGCCGTCCATGAGCACCGGAAAGCCGAGGATTCCCACCAGGCCTCCCCAGGTGCGCTTGCCCACTAGCGGTCCGAGTCCCAGTTTGCGGAACATCCACGGCAGGAGATCTCCCCCTGAGCCCGCATTCTCGTCGATGAGCATCACTTTGGGGCCAAAGATCGCGCCGCTGGGGGTCACCAAGTCCTGGCCATAGCGCAGCGCCCAGTTGCAGATGTACGGGCGCCTGAGGTGGTCAATGTAATAGTCGGCAACCTGCCCTCCGCCATTGAAGCGCTCATCGATGATGATCGCCTCCTTGTTCGTCTGGGGGAAAAAGTAGCGCTTGAAATAGGTGTGCCCCAGTCGCGTGGTATTGGGCACATAGACATAGGCCACTCGCCCACCCGTGGCGGCATCCACCTTGCGGATATTCCCTTCCACCCAGTCACGGCTGCGCAGGTCGCTCTCATCCTTGATGGGCACCACCTGCAACGTGCGTGCGCCGGAGCCGTCCGGACGCGGCCCCACGGTGATTTCCACAATCTTGCCGGCGGTGTTCTCAAACCGGCTGAAGAGGTTTTCTGG
>JBBIKH010000168.1:0-7906 GCA_037445575.1 bacterium | reverse complement strand
GGTGCTTCGAATCGGGAAAGGGAAAGGTGCACGGTGAACAGCAGGCGAGGAATTGTGGCTACAATTGGGAGACGCTTTTTGGCGATCGCTCCTGTTGGTGTCGCTGCGCTCTTGACGCTCTCCCTCTGGGGGTGCTATCGAACTCAGTCGAGCTGGAGACAGGCGGATGATATTCTGAAGCGTGTTATTCCGCCTATCTTCCCCGCTCGTGATTTTGAGGTCACTTCTTTTGGGGCTGTAGGAGACGGCAAGACGGATTGCACAGAGGCATTCCGCAGAGCCATCGCGGCGTGTCATCAGGCGGGCGGTGGGCGTGTCGTTGTGCCAGCGGGCACTTACTTGACCGGTGCAATCCACCTGAAGAGCAACGTCAATCTGCATTTGGCAAAGCAGGCCACACTGCTGTTCAGCCGGGATCCGAAAAATTACTTACCCCCGGTCTTTACGCGCTTTGAGGGGGTGGAATGCATGAACTATTCGCCCTTCATCTATGCCTACGAGCAGGAGAACCTAGCCATAACGGGAGAAGGCACGCTGGATGGGCAAGCGGACACGACGTTGTGGTGGCCTTGGACTGGTAACCCCAGGCACGGGTGGAAACCGGGAGAACCGGAACACAGTGCAGATCGCGAACGGCTCTTTCGCATGGCAGAGGAGGGGGCTCCCATTGCAGCTCGCGTGTTCGGGGAAGGGCACTACCTTCGTCCGAACTTTCTGCAGTTCTACAGGTGCAGGAACGTCTTGGTAGAAGGGGTCACGATTTTCAGGTCGCCCATGTGGGTCATCCACCCGGTATTGTGCCAAAATGTCACCGTACGCGGGGTGAAGGTAATTAGCCATGGCCCAAACAACGACGGCTGCAATCCAGAGTCCTCGCGCGACGTGTTGATTGCCGACTGCTACTTCGACACAGGCGACGACTGCATCGCCATCAAATCCGGGAGAAATGCCGACGGTCGACGACTGGCCACCGCGAGTGAGAATATTGTCGTGCGCAATTGCACCATGCGGGACGGCCACGGCGGTGTGGTCATCGGAAGCGAGACCTCCGGTGGGTGTCGAAATGTCTTTGTGGAAGACTGCGTCATGGACAGCCCCAACCTCGAGCGGGCCTTACGCATCAAGACAAACTCCCTGCGCGGGGGTGTGATCGAGAACGTCTTCATGCGCAACGTGCAGGTCGGCGAGGTGGAGGAAGCGGTCGTCCACATCTACTACCACTACGGCGAAGGGGACGTCGGTCCACACACCCCGGTTGTCCGCAACATCTACCTATCCAACGTGACGAGCAAAAAAAGTCGATACGCGCTCTTCATCAAGGCTTATGAGCGTTCCCCGGTGACGAACTTGCGGCTGCGTTCGTGCCACTTTGACGGTGTTGAGCGGGGGAACGTGCTCGAGTATGTGCGAGGGCTTTCGCTGGAAGATGTGACTATCAATGGTGTGCGAATGGAAGCCGAGGACCTTCGTTCCGCGGTGGCAGCAGAATGAAAGCGCGGTCAAGCATCCAGAAGCTCTGTGTACCGTTGGCCCTCATGGCGTTGGTCCGCTCACTCTGGTGCCAGCCTCTGGCCTTCCCGGGAGCGGAGGGGTTTGGCCGCTTTACCGTGGGAGGTCGTGGCGGCAAAGTAGTCGAGGTGACAACCCTGGAGGATGCGGGCCCTGGCAGTCTGCGGGATGCCGTCGAGCAACCCGGATCGCGTACCGTGGTCTTTCGCGTATCTGGGACAATCGGGCTGCGCTCGCCCCTCGTCATTGCCCACGATAGCATTACCATAGCGGGACAGACCGCGCCAGGTGACGGGATATGCATTAGGGGCTACCCAGTGCTGATTGAAGCTGACAATGTCATCATCCGCTTCTTGAGGTTTCGCATGGGGGACGAAAACAGGGTAGAGGGTGACGCCTTGAGCGCCATCTTCCGCAAGGATTTGATAATTGACCACTGCTCTTTCAGCTGGGGAACGGATGAAGTCCTGACCGTCCGCGACAACGAGAACAGCACCGTCCAGTGGTGCATCATTTCGGAAAGCCTGCACCGCTCGTATCACCACAAGGGGTCCCATGGCTACGGAGGCATTTGGGGAGGCAAAGGGGCCTCTTTCCACCATAACCTCCTTGCGCACCACTTTAGCCGCAATCCGCGGTTCAACGGCAGCCGCTATCACGGTGAGCCAGGTCGCGAGCTTGTCGATTTTCGCAACAATGTGATCTACAACTGGGGCCAGCAGAGCGCCTACGGTGGGGAACGGGGCCGACAGAACATTGTTGCGAACTATTTCCGCTATGGCCCAGCAACCGGTCCCAAGAACCGCATCGTCGAGCCCTGGGATGCAGAGGGGCGCTGGTATGTTGCGGACAATTTTGTCTTCGGTTTTCCGGAGATCACGGCCGACAACTGGGCCGGCGGCGTGCAGGGGGAGTATTGGCAGAAGGTGAGAGTGACCCAACCTCACCCCTTTGCGCCTGTGGTCACCCATACGGCGCAAGAGGCCTATGCGTTGGTTCTCGCCTACGCCGGGGCGGTGCTTCCGCGACGGGACCAAGTCGACGCACGGATCGTGAAGGAGGTGGAAAGCGGCACAGCTTCCTTCGGCATCGGCGGCCGGGGGATCATAGATTCACAGGAAGATGTGGGAGGCTGGCCCGAATTGCTCAGCGGGCTTGCTCCCCCAGATACAGACCATGACGGCATGCCCGACGAGTGGGAGCTACGCCATAATCTCGACCCACTTGACCCAAAGGACGGCAGGCTCGACGCCGATGGCGACGGCTACACCAATCTCGAACAGTATTTGAACGATCTGTGCACTACAGTAGCAGGCTGCACGGAAGGGCTTGCACGAGAACGTGAATAGGAAGTGGCATGATGCTGAGGGCAAAGGGCAGGTCTTCTGCACAATGGGATCAGGTAGTTCAAATCCCTTGCCTCCAGACGAGCAGGGAATCATGATGTCGGCGGTGGTCGCGGAGGCGCGGCCAATTGGCCAGCGGCAGCTGCACCGCAGAATGGGGTGCGACACAGTTTGCGAGGAAGGCGCGACCCCGGAGGGCCATGGAGAAGACTGCTCATGCGTGCCGACCCGCGCGACCATCGTCGGACAGGAAGGCTCGGGCCACGGGTAGTGCTATGAACAGAGTGGGGCTGTCTAAAGTGACAATGTGTCTGGCAATCGCCGTCATGTTGACGGCATTGGGCAACTGCACGCGTCCAGGCAATCCTGCAAGTAGTGATGCGGGCTTCTGGGGGACAAGGATTGCCGAGACCATTATGAGACGCCATGCCGACGGATACGCCGACTGGGACTATGTGACCGGCACGGTGTTGCGCGGGTTTGAGGAGATGTGGCGCGTTACAGGTGATGACCGGTACTTGTGCTATATCAAAATGACGCTCGATCGCGTGGTGACAGAGTCGGGAGAGATCAAAGGCTACGATCCAGGCAAGTACAGCCTGGACGACGTCCAGGAAGGGCGGATGCTCCTTTTCCTGTACAGGCAGACAAGAGAGGAAAAGTATCGGCAGGCCGCAGTCAGAGTGCGGCAGCAGCTTGAAGGGCACCCTCGCACCCCTTCAGGTGGATTCTGGCACAAAAAGATCTACCCAAACCAGATGTGGCTTGATGGGCTTTACATGGCCCAACCCTTCTATGCCGAATACGCCTCTCTGTTCGCCGAGCCAGAGATATTTGACGACGTGATTCATCAATTTGAGCTTGTGGCGCGGAACATGCGAGATGCGGGGACTGGGCTTTACTATCACGGTTGGGATGAGACGAAGCAAGCGTTTTGGGCGGATCCTCGGACGGGGCTTTCCCCATGTTTCTGGGCGCGCGCCTTGGGGTGGTACATGATGGCGATTGTCGACGTACTTGATTTCTTGCCGCAGGACCATACCGGGCGCGAATCGCTGGTCGGGTCTTTGCGGGGCCTGGCAGCTGCAGTGCGCCGATTTCAGGACAAGAAAACGGGGCTGTGGTGGCAGGTTGTGGACCAGGGTAAGCGCCAGGGCAACTACCTGGAGAGCTCCGCCTCCGCCATGTTCGTGTATGCGCTCGCCAAGGGAGTTCGGATGGGGTACATTGAACGCTCCTATCTCCGAACGGCGCGAAAAGGGTTCGAAGGGCTGGTCGCCCATATGGCGCATCGCGACTCCGCCGGCAACTTCAATCTTGCAAGGATCTGCAAGAGCGCGGGGTTGGGAGGGGACTACCCGGACAAGATCCGCGACGGCAGCTACGAGTACTACGTGTACATGGAACCGGTGGTACCGAACGACGGCAAGGGGCTGGGCCCTTTCCTTGCCGCCTGTGCCGAGATGGTCAGGCTTGCCGGCAAGTAACGGCAGGGGCTTGAACAAGCAACAGGGATGGAACTGGAATGATACAGGGAACGCAGCGGCAACACCGGGTGTTGAATACTGTGGTGGCGCAGGAGCTTGTTGAGGCATTAACGCACCTGTCACGTCCAATCATGGCTGCCAAGTATTGGTCCCTTGGGCTTGCCGCCTTCTGGAGCGTGGCGCCGCTTGCTGCGCAAAATGTCGGCAAGATCGCTGGTAGGGTGACGGAAGCAAATACTGCCCATCCGCTGCCAGGGGCGAACGTTGTCGTCGTGGGGAGCACCATGGGGGCAGCCACCGATTCCAGAGGCGACTACTTCATCCTCAATGTCCCGCCTGGCCGCTACAGCCTGCGTGCCGCCATGATCGGGTACAAGCCCACGGTGGTGACGGACGTCATCGTGAATGCCGGCAGGACGACTACCGTTGACTTTTCGCTGGTCCAGACAGTCCTTGAGCTGGGCGAGGTCGTCGTGCAAGCAACGCGACCAGACGTGGAGCGCGACAAGACCTCCACAAGCGCCATTGTTCGCTTTGAAGATGTACAGATGTTGCCTGGGATCAGAGACATAGGCGATGTGATCGGACTGGCTGCCGACATTGTCGACGGCCACTTTCGCGGTGGGCGACAGGGCGAGGAGTACTACCTGCTGCAGGGTTTGGGCATTGTCAATCCGCTTGACCGCTCTTCGGCCTTCATGCCCATCATGAGCGGCGTGGAAGAAGTGGAGGTCATCACCAGCGGCTTTGGTGCACAGTACGGGAATGCGCAATCGGGGGTCGTGAACATCTCCATGAAGGAGGGGGACGCCAATGTATGGCGAACCAGAGTGGAGACACGCATGCGCGCCCCAGGTCGAAAACACTTCGGGCCGAGCGTCTACGATCCAAAGGCCAATGCTTACCTCCGGCTGCTTCTCGATGAGCGTGTGTGGCGGACCGGCGATCCGACGGCGGAGCACGCGCAGCCTTATTACGGGAACATGGCTTCGGGGCTCACGAGCAGTTTTGCGGGTGATACCCTGGTGCAGCTCGCGGTGGCCCAAGCCCTATGGAGGCAGAGCAGGAGGGACATCGGCCGATCATACGGCAATAACGTGGACTATTCGGTCGAGCTGGCCAGCGGCGGGCCCATCAACGCCCGGATGAGGATGTTCCTGGCACTCCGGGCAGAGCGGGAGTGGCCTGTCTTTCCGACCGAAGCGCCCGACGTCCAATATCAGGCCATGGGCAACGTCGTTACTGACCTGGGGAGCGCAAGCGCCCTGCGCCTGAGCGGTGGGCTTTCCCGTCTCAGCGATGTGGTGTTCCCTGGATCGAACAGCGTCAGTGGCTATCAACGCTGGCTCTGGGACAGAATCGCTGGCACGCGCCGCCGCAAGCGATCGAACACACAACTCGGCGCACGCTTCACGAAGACGCTCAGCCCGAGCACCTACTACGAGATCAAACTGAACTCCCTGTTTACGAGCAATCACATTGGTGCCACGCCGGTGCCGGACGCATTCCCGGACTCGTTGGACTTTAACTGGGTGGTTGGCACCATCGCCTTTCCGAACAACAACTCTCCGGACATGTTGAGCTATCAACTTGGCTATGATTCTTTCACCAAGGAGAAAACGCGTACCCTGTCCCTGGATGCAACATTTACCAGCCAGTTGACGAAAGCCCACCTTTTCAATGCGGGAGTGCAGCTCAACTCCTACTTTGTCGACGTGGACAACTTCCTGAACGTGCGCTCCAACAGGCTCTTGGAGCGTTACAGCGCACACCCATTCGAGGCGGCACTGTACGCACAGGACAAAATGGAATTTGAGGGGCTGATTGCCAATGTGGGATTGCGTCTTGACTTCTGGTATTCGGGGGTCGACTACTACGTGGATTCCTATACGCCCTTTGGGGAGGCCGACTCGTTGGGACGTTTCGATCCTGCAAAGGGGCAGAGGAAGAAGCCTCCCATGTACACCCGGCTGCAGCCCCGTCTCGGCTTCTCGTTCCCAGTTTCGGCGAGCACGGTTTTCCACCTGAACTATGGCGCGTTCATGCAGCGGCCCTCGTTTCAGTACATGGTGTCGCAGCGACTCGGACAGCGACTCAATGAGCCGGTCATCTTGGGAAACCCGCGCCTTGAACCTGAGACGACCAACAGTTACGACGTGGGAGTCGTGCAAGCACTTGGCGAAGGGTTCACGGTGGACGTGAGCGGTTACTACAAGGACGTGAAACACCTCGTACAACAGGCCAACTTTATCGATCAGAGGGCCGGCTACCAGGTGAGCTCGTATTTCAATCTCGATTATGCTGACATCCGGGGCTTTAGGATCATGCTCCACAAGCGAAAGGGGGCCCTCACTGGTTCCATCAACTACCAGTACGGCTACGCAACGGGCAAGAGCGCTACGGCCACAGCGGCCACCCCCATTTTCAACCGCGACACCTCTAATGTCGTCACCACAGACCTCACCAATGTGCCCACGCGCGATATCGTGCTGGATTTCGATAGGACGCACAATGTGGTGCTCACCATCGCGTATACCAGCGGCATGTACTGGTTTCCGTCGATTTTAGGGAGTCGTCCGTTCGGTGATATGGCCATTTCGGTACACTCATCGATTAGGAGCGGGAGACCCTACACTTCACCCTCCGACATACGGTTGATCAATGTGAAGCGGGCACCTGCAGAAGAGAGCACCGATCTCCGGCTCACAAAGACGATCCGGAACTTGTTTGGCTTGCCGGCACGGTTCTACGTCGAGGTCTTTAATCTGTTCAACAGCAAAGTTCTCAACTACGACTACCTTTTCCAGCGACCGACACCGACGAACCCGAATCTACCTCTGCAGTACTATGAGAAGTACCCCATCGATGACCCCAACAACGGAGTGCGGTATTGGTGGGACAAGGGAAGGCAGGGGCCGTTCAGCGCGGACCAGTCCTTCTTGATCTACGAGAACGCCCCTCGTTCGCTTCATTTCGGACTGGTGTTTGAATTCTAACACATGGCGAAGGGAACATGAGGCCTATCCGACCGATCCTTTTGTTGGCAATAGCTGCCAGCGCTGGCCTTTCTCAGCAGCGCGATTGGCGCGTGCACTCGCGAGGCATGCTTCACCAGACGGTGTTCAACACCGGGGAACTAGGCCGTGCCTACAGTGCAGGCGGCACGATTCAACCTGGCACTCCGAGCATGGAGTGGCCCCCGTATTCGCGCATTGTGTTAGAGAGGACCAACTATCCTGGCCAACACAACTCCTTTGGCAGCGGCATCTGGATAGCTGGCACCCGTCCGAGTGGGCGCAAGTACGCCTTCTGTGGCGCTGTCTCCAATAGCAGCGGAGATCCGGTACCCGTAGTGGGCGTGTACAGTATTCCTCTGGACATCCAAAGGGTGGAGAACTTTCCGGTGCTGGCGAACGGCGAGCTTAACCCCGCCTTCAACCCTGACGAAGCCGAGGAGATCATCATCGCGCGCTGGGATACGCCGGTGGGTATCAGGGTGACGCGCACCAGCCGTGCATGGAGCTACCCCGGGTATGACAGTTTCATCATCTACGAGTACGAGTT
>JBBIKH010000167.1:0-7920 GCA_037445575.1 bacterium | reverse complement strand
GCACTTGCAAATCGATGCCGCCAATTGCCGCAACCTGGGCCAGGGTTGCCATCTGCCCCACGGTCCGCCTCAAAATCGGGTTCTTCAGCAATTGGAACTTTTCCGAGCGACTCACCAAGAAATCGAGAAGAAACGGGTATTGTCGCAATAGCTCCCCCACGCGCGTCGTTCCCGAAAGCTCCATCTTCGACCTCCTACCATCTCATGCGCAGCGTCTCAGCAGCGCTGCTCCAATGGTCTCAAGCGACAAAGTCTAATCCTGCCACTCCTCGCGGATCCAGCGTTTGTAGTAGAACTCATCGTCTTCGTCCAGGTTCAGGCGTTGCATCACCTCGTAGAACCAAAAGTCCAAAGACGCCTCGTGAAGGTCGAGGCGGGGAAAGAGATTGTCCACCCCCTTGTGCAGGACCCTGCCGATCCGGTCGAGAAAGGCCACAGCCAGTTCCGGGATATCGATAAAGGGGAGTTCCTCGCGGCGCCGGAGCTCGTCGTAGAGCAGGGCCATGAGCTTGCCACCTGGGATGTAGGAAAGGGCGCGCGTTTTCATCACCGGAAAAAAGACATCGATCACTTGACGTTCGCTCTTGTACGCAGCCCTCGTTGCCGCTTGAATGATATCCTTGGGCAAATAAAGGCTGGTAGAGTAAGGGCCGTGCCGGCCATATTCGGGGATCTGCGGGTTGCGGCTGCAATGGTCAAGGCTGCCGCGCCAGTCGGCAAAGGCTGTAACCGCCACATGGATGCCGGCCTTTGTGAGGGCTTCGGGAAACTGCACGGCCATCCAACCCATCACCTGTTTGGTAGCCTCGATCGCCTTGTCGTTCAGCGGAACCAACTCCCATTGGAAAAGGCCCTCTCGGTCGACGTCCTTGACGTAGACAGGTGGAAACCCCGGGAGCAAGCCGGAGCTGGCAGAGGCTACGGTGTTGACATACACCACTTCCTTGGCCCCTGCTTGCCGCAGGGCCGCCAGGATTCGCTCGAAAGTCGCCCCCTCCGTGGCCAGACCATCATTGATCCACTGGAACCGGTTGCCGAGGCCCAATTGCTGGGCCAGTCTGGTCATCTCCAGGCCGGTCTGATAGCCTATGGAGAGGGAGAGGTCGCGGGAGATCACCGTGAGGCTACCCGTCGACCCGAGGCGGAAAAGGGTGGCCACTGCCAGGGCCCCACCCAGACCATTGCCCGTAGCCCCCGCCAGCACATAGTGGCGATCGGGCATCCAGTCCAAGTGGTACACTCGCCGGTTCACCAGAAGTGTCTGTTCTGCCCTCGTTCTTTCGATGAACTCCTTGGCCAGCAGAGGGAAGCGCTGGGCCTCCTCTCGGGTGGGGCGTCGCATCTGCGGGGCGCCACGCTTGATGCGCAACCCTGGCGCCGGCCGTGCAAAGGGGCTCGCCACGTTCATTGCCTTGACTGTTCCTCCTCAGGTCTGTTCCAGTCCAAACCTGTCATCCACCTGCCTCGCTGGTCTTCAGGCCTCTGCTCCTTTCAGCCCCGGTTTTACGGTAGGCCTGCACGGATACACCACCTTTCTTGGTGTTGCCGGGATCCGAGGCTATCGTCTGCGCCTGGCATCAGGCGCGAATCATCGTCAAAAGCATCTTGAATCGTTCCGGTGCCTCGACCGCATGCGGCCTGTTGGCAGGCATCAGGATCCCCTCCCCTGCTGCTACCTGTCTGGCCACGCCTTCGATGATGACGGTAGCGCTGCCGTCAACTACTTGAACCAAGGCGTCAAAAGGCGCGGTGTGTTCGCTCAGCCGTTGTCCCCGGTCGAAGGCAAAAACTGTGACCGAACCCCCTGGGGCCTGCATTAGGATCCTGCTGACAATAGCACCCTCTTGATAGTCCACCAACTCCGCCAGCTTTGCGGGCCAGTGTGGTGTCTCGCGATGGGCAGTGCTCATAGTCGTCCCTCCTCATCCTGCTGCGCGACGTTCCCGGACGCCACCGATCAGCCAGTCCTCATGCAATACTTCCCCCCGCAGGCCGATTACCACGTACTTGATGTCCAACTTTCGCCGCGACTCCTGTGCTGCGCGTTGGGCCAAGCGGACCAGGCCGCTGCAGCACGGCACCTGCATGACCATCACCGTAAGAGAATTGATTTTCGCCTCTTCGATGAGCACGCGCAGCTTGTCCACATAGGTGTCTTGCCCTTCATCGAGCTTGGGGCAGGCGATGGCGATGGTGTGCCCCCGCAAGTAGCGCCGATGAAAGTCGCCCACCGCGTAGGCCACGCAGTCGGCGACAAGGAGCAGGTCACTCCCTTTGAAATGGGGGGCACCAGGTGCGATCAGATGCAGCTGCACAGGCCATTGTCGGAGTTGCGAAGCAACGGCTTGCTGTTCCTCTCGCTGCTCTTGTTCTGGCGCCGCGGCAAAGCTCAGCGGGCGCGACCCTGGGCAGCCCCCTGCCGGCTCCGCAGACCGAGGGGCGAAATCCGCCGGTATGGGGATATGATGGGCGCGCAGATAGTCCAGCGCCACCTCAAGGTAATCGTCCTGGCCATGCTCCGCCAAATGCTGCAGGTGCGCCTTGATGGTGTTCGCGCCCTGGGCCACTATGGTCGCCATTACCGCCCGCTCGTCGTACTCTCCGGCCTCGCGCTCGACAACGGTGATGGCGCCCTCAGGGCAGTGCCCAATGCATGCCCCCAACCCGTCGCAGAACAGGTCGCTCACCAGGCGGGCCTTGCCGTCGATGATCTGCAGCGCCCCTTCCGGGCAGTTGGGGATGCAGAGACCGCACCCCGTGCACTTTTCCTCGTCGATACTTATAATCTTGCGGATCATGGTCCCTCCACTTTCTAATGGCATTTCTCACTTTCCGGTGTTAAATTTACGGTGTCGCTCGTGCCCTTTCCTTGACATGCGTCAAGAAAATGCGCGTTTTGTGTGCGGTAGCCATCCCTGCGGAGGGAGTCCAATGGACCCGGAACTGATCCTGAGAAGGGTTGGGTTCTTCGAGCAGTTCTCGGCCGCAAGCATCCGAGCGCTGGCCCAGATCTGCCTCCCCAAACGGGTGCAGAAGCGGCAAGTACTCTTTCTCGAGGGCGACAAGGGTTACTCGCTCTACATTCTCGCCAGCGGCGCCGTGCAGCTGTACAAGGCTAGACCCGATGGCCGCGAGGTGGTCATCAAGTTGGTCAAGCCTGGGGAGATATTCGGCGAAGCAATCCTGTTCGAGGAGGATTGCTACCCGGTCACGGCAGTAGCAGTGAGGGACAGCACCGTCTACCTTTTGCCCAAGGTGCAGATCCATTGCCTGCTGGAGCAAGAACGTTTTCGCAATGAGTTCATCGGCAACCTGATTCGCAAGCTTCGCTATCTCACCGAGCAGTTGGCCAGCCGCTCAAATGCGGACGTAGAGGAACGCCTGTGGCTGTTCATAGAGCAGCAGTACGGCCGGATCGAGCGGGTTGTCTCGCCGCTGCCCAAGAAGGCGGTTGCGGCTGCCATTGGCACCACCCCGGAGACCCTCTCCCGTCTCCTGCTAAGGTTGAAGAAGCAAGGAAAGTTGCGCTGGGAGCGCCGGCTGCTGGAGATCGACAAACGAGTGTGGGAGGCGAGGGGGTGAGTGGGCGTTCTCCATGCCTGCTCCCTCCCTGGCGAATACTAAACCAATATTCTCGTGGAAAAAAGTCCTTGCGTTCTTTTCTGAACGTGCTATATTTTAGATGTAACCGCGCAACAGGCAGCGATCGTTGGACGGAAAAACTTGCTCGTGTGGAGAAAGTCAGAACCCTCGCGAATATGACCGTAAGAGTCGGCGGGGAGAGATGCTAGTTGCATAAGACCAGAAAAGGGCACCGGTGGCAGGGGTGGCAGCCCGTTGGCGTAGGCCGAGGAGCACGGGAGGCGATTCGAGTTTGCCGACGATTTTGAATCGGCATCTGGTTGTGACATTTCACAACGCCGGAGGGGACATGAAATTCTTGATATTGCTGTCCGGAATCTGGACTTCTTGCTTTCTCGCTGGATCCACACTTGTCATTGCCCAACAGGAAGAGAGACCCTTAGTCGCAGTACTGGAGCTTGCAACGTCCGAACTGCAGCCATCCGAGGTGGCGATTCTCACAGAGCGTCTGCGCATCGAGCTTAGCCGTACCAGACGCTTTCGTGTGCTGGACCAAGAGAAGATGGAGGCTGCCCTTCAAAGCCAAGGGATTCAGCAGAAGGAATGCACCTCCACAGACTGCCTGGGCAGGGCTGGTGGTTTGCATTCTGTACCTTTTGTCATCGGCGGAAATATAGGAAAGATCGGCCGCACTTACACGATCAATGCCCGACTTGTTTCTGTCGAGCAAGGAGAGGTGGTTTCCTTCGTCACGGAGGATATTGCGGGCGAGGTCGACGTCCTACTCACGACGGCAATGGCGCAGGTAGCGAGGGAGTTCGCTGAAACCGTCGAATCAACGAGCACACAACCTCAGCAACCCGCCGTGACAAAGCCTGCAGATCAGAAGCCTCCTCAGCCACGGCCCCAAGAGTCCGTTGTGCCAACCCCTGTGCTGCCACAGCCATCTGGAATGCCGACGCCCCAGCAGCAGAGGGAACGATCTCAGGAGCAAGAGTCCCAGGACCAGCCACCCAGAGCGCCAGCACAGCCCACGGCTCCCCTTGCTGGTCCGGAGCTAATAGCCAAGGCTCTCGTGTCTGCCGTTGTAACCGACGCATTGTCGGGAATCGAATTCGTTCTTGTACCCGGTGGTACGTTTGACATGAGCGACACCTTCGGCGAAGGGAACGCCGAGGAGCGTCCGGTCCACCAGGTAACCCTGCAAGACTTTTACCTTGGCAAGACAGAAGTCACGGTAGCGAAATTCCCAAAATTTGTGGAAGCCACGGGTCATGTCACAGATGCCGAGACGGAGGGGTGGGCGGTTCTTTGGAGGGGGGATTCCTGGGAACAGGTGAGCGGTGCAAACTGGAAGAACCCCGGATTCCTTCAAAACGATAACCACCCGGTTGTCCGCATAAGCTGGGACGACGCTCAGGCATTCTGCCAATGGGCCAATTGCCGACTTCCCACTGAGGCAGAGTGGGAGTATGCAGCACGCGAGGGGGGGAAGCGGCTGAGATGGAGTGGGACAAGCGACCCAAGCGCATTGGATCAGTACGCTTGGTACGCTGGCAACAGCGATCGTACGACCCACCCCGTGGCCACAAAGAGCCCGAATTCCCTGGGCCTATTCGATATGACCGGCAATGTCTGGGAATGGTGCCAGGACTGGTACGGTGAGGATTACTACGCCGTGAGCCCGCAACAGAACCCCCAAGGGCCAGCGGTTGGGGTAAAACGGGTATTGCGGGGCGGCTCGTTCTCCAATTTCCCGCCCTACTGCCGAACTTCTTACCGCAACTGCGACTACTTGCGGGCACGGAACAACTACTTTGGATTCCGGGTCGCACGCAACAAGATGTAGCCTCAGACTTGCCTCTCCTGTATCCTGTTGGCGACCCGGCAGTGAGAAATGTGGTCCGTCCTTCGCAGGTGTCACACCCCTGGAGTATCCAAGCCAGGGGGAGCGTATGGGAAGGGGGGCAAAGCGCTGCTGCCGTGGTTTTTCTGCCGGCGCCCAGGCTCGTTACGCTGGGAAAAGGGTGAGGATCCCCACACCTCTACCAATCTATTCAACGCACTGACCGCGGCGCGAGTCGATTAGCGACTTTACACAATCCCTGCAGCGGCTGTTCTTCCGGCCTCGCTAAATGCCCCACGGGCGACACACAGTCGGATCTCGCCTAAAACGAGGGGAAGAGGAGTTCACTTCTCGTCTTTCGCAAACTCTTGGGATGCGCCCCCTCCACTCGTCGCAGGCGAATGACCTTGTGACCAAGCCAGTGGCGCGCTTCATCGACCAAACACAGCTTTGGAGCAGCTAATGCCCTGCTGCCACTGGCTACGAACTAGGCTTCTGGCCCCTCCAAACGAAGCACTTTCCACAGGCGCAGATCCACTTCCTCTGGCACGTCCGCCCTGGGCAAGCACTGAAACAGTCGTATTGTCTTCCGTATGGAATCCACTACCGCACAACAGTGGGGGCAGGCTTCCAAATGCGCCCTGATGATCTTGCAGCGTTCGGAATCAAGCTCCTCATCAAGAGCCGCGCAAATATCCTCCACCTTGTGCAGACATTGCGTGTTCACTTCCTGGCTCTCTCCACATAATCCGCGAGGCGATCGCGCAAGAAAAGCCGTGCGCGGTGGATGTGCGTCTTCACGGTGGCCACGTTCAGGTTGAGCATGTCGGCAATCTGTTGCAAGGACAGGCCCTCCAAGTCCTTCAGCACAAATGCCGTCTTGTACTTGGGGGGCAAGGCCTCAATGGCTTGTTCCATCACCTGCCGCAACTCGGCATTGAGCACCAGGGCTTCCGGATTATCGCCAATGGCCCGATTGAACGAGGCCAGGTCCCGGGTCTCGTCGAGGTTGTACTCGTCGAGCGAGTAGGTGGGCACCTTCCGCTTACGCAGCTGCATCAGAGCAAAGTTGGTGGCGATGCGGTAGATCCAGGTGCCAAGCTGGGAGTCGCCACGAAACGTTGGCAACGCCTCGAGCACCTTGAGGAACGTCTCCTGCATTACCCCTTCGGCTTCCTCAGCATTCCCCGTCAGGCGTAACGCGACGTTGTATACCATCTGTTCGTACTTCTTGACGATGGCCGCCTGAGCACCTCGGTCGCCATCTTTTGCTCGCTCAATGAGTTGCTCTTCGCTCTCGTACGTCAGGACCATACGCCTTCACCGCAAGGACCAAACCTCTTTGCTCCCTGCAAGGTAAGGAAAAGCGAGCACAAATGCAAGAGCAAAGTGGACCTGGGCAGAGAAGGCGTATGGTCGACAGATGCGTGATCACTTGCCGGCTGGCGGCAGGTGGCGATCCACCATCTTCTTCAATTCCTTTTCCGGCACTGCACCAACAATTTTGTCAACTACTTGGCCATCTTTGAACAGAATCAGGGTAGGAATGCCGGTCACCCCATAGGTCATCGCCGCTCTTCCGTAAAGGTCTACATTGAGCTTACCTACCTTGAGACGCCCAGCATAGTCCTCGGCGACCTTCTCCACCACTGGCGCGACCATGCGGCATGGGCCACACCATTCCGCCCAAAAATCCACCAGGACAAGTCCCTTGTGTCCTGTTACCTCGGTCTGAAAGTTGGCATCGGTCAATTCCACAGCCTTTCCCATCTGTTACCTCCCTTGTTCGTTACGAGTGGGTTTGATTTCAACGTCGATAGAGATGTCACATGCCTTGCGCAACATGGCTGACACGGAGCAGTAGGTGCTTTGCGAGAGCTCGATGGCTCGGTCCACTGCCTCCCGCGGGATGTTGTCGCCGACCAGCACGTACTTAAGTCTGATGGAGGTAAAAACCCTTGGGTGCTCCGGCGATTGTTCGGCCGCCAATTCCATCCAGAATTCGTCCACCTTCACGCGCATCTTCTCCAGGATCGAGGCTACGTCCATGCCGGTGCACCCGGCTAAGGCCATGAGCACCAACTCCATCGGGCGCGCACCGGAGTCAGTGCCGTTGACCTTCTCCGCGGCATCCATGACGACCCAGGGGTTGGAATCCGCCTTACCCACAAAGGTGAGCCCCTCAAGTTGTCTTACCACTGCTTGCATGTCCTAACCCTCTTCGAGAATGGTATTGAGCTCCTGCACCAGGGCATCGATCTCTTCGTCGGAGAACCCCTTGTCGCGCGCACTGCTGGCAATAGTGCCCCAGACGGGCTCACCACACGCCAGACACTTGATGCCTTTTTCCATCAGGAAGCGAACCGATTGCGGATACCGCCCGACCAACTCTTCGATGGGCGTCTCTCTGCCCACTGCAGGCATCACCTGGTCCTTCTCTTGGGGCTCTTCCCCGATTCTTTTCTCGCCAAAAGCGTCTTGATATCCCGCTC
>JBBIKH010000166.1:7414-7930 GCA_037445575.1 bacterium | reverse complement strand
AGCTCTCCTTGGCGTCCACCACAGGCGACTTTATGTCCACCGACTGGCGCAGCTCCTGCAGGAGCTGCTCTTCCACGGGGACTACCTGTTGGGCCTGCTGTTGACGACGGCGCTGCGCCTGCCGTTCCTTGGCTGCCCAAAAGGAAAGGCCGGCGACAGCTCCGAGCACTACTCCCACGACCACCCACAGCACAGGGAGCCGTCGCCGGCCGGATTCCGGTACCGGATCCACCACCCGCACTTCCAGTCGCGGCGTGACCACGCTTCGCCGCTGACCGGTGGTCACCTCTTGGTAGTTGACCACCATCGCCTCCACGTAGGCCATGCCCAGGCTCTGCGGACGGTAGGTAAAGTCATACTGGCGCACGGCGTAAGGCCGACCGTCCAGTTCTCCCACCCGATTGGCGCTGGCAGTTGCCACCGGTTCTAGATTTGACACCACCGGGGACACATCCTCAACCTGATATTGATCCAGGTCGCCGAACCATTCCACCGTCACTGTGACGGTCACCGTGC
>JBBIKH010000166.1:0-7404 GCA_037445575.1 bacterium | reverse complement strand
GGCACCCGCGTGTCGCTGAGCTTGGCGGTTGCCTTGACGCCGCCCATGTCCACCGGCTGGCAAAGGAGGGGGGTCACATTTAGCAACAGTCCGACGAGAGCGGCGAATACTGTTCGTGTCATAACTCTCCACAACTTTGGTGCGCGCGAAACTCGTTCGTATATACCGCCCTGTTGGAACAAAAGTTCCACAGCTGCGTCCACAACAAAAAGCCGATGTGCGCTCTTCCCACCTCAGGGAAGAAAGCAGATCGGCTTTGTGTTGCGCCCGCCAAGGGGGTTCGGACGCGGTGCTACTTGTTCACCGCGGGGGCGGACTGCTGGCCCACATCCTCCAGAAACTTGATCTCGCTGAGATCTTTGCCCAGGTTCTCCAACTCCCACTTGACCGAGAGGGCCAATTCGTGGTCGGGGTATTTGGCAAGGAAGCTTTCGTAGGCTTCGCGAGCCTTGTCATAATCCTTGACGTCATTGGCGTAGCGATAGCCGATCATGAAGTGAGCCTGTGGAACCCATTGGCAGGTTGGGTATTTCTGGATCAGGCGACGGTAGGCATCAATGGACTTTTCCGCGTCCTTGAGGTTGTTGAAGTACAACGTCCCCAGTCTGTACAAGGCTTCCGGACTCTTCTCAGCCTGGGGGTATTTGGCAATCAACTTCTCATAGCTCTTGGCAGCCTCTTTGTACATGTTCAGGCTCTCGTCGGCCTTGCCCTGCTCGTCGAGTTGACTCCCCTTCAGTTCAAAGTTCTCCCCTGCTGAATAGAGCTGCTCGGCAGTCTGACGAGGGCCACAGCCAAGGACGAGCACCATGCTGAAGGAAACCACCAACGGCAGCCAGTTGCGCCTCATGTCGGTCCTCCCAATATGTGCCATCTGCACGTGTCACACTCTTACAACCAGACCAGACACCGGGAACAACAACGCGGATTCCATCCCTTGCGGGATGAAACCCGCGCTAATTTATCTATTCTCCACCCGAAAATCAAGCGCTTTCTCGTTGCAGTCGACTACCACGGTGTCCCCCTGGCCGAAGGCCCCTTCTAAGATCTTCGCGGAAAGAGGGTTGATGATTTCACGCTGTATCACCCTCTTCAGAGGCCGGGCCCCAAAAGCGGGGTCGTAGCCCTTATCGGCGAGGTACTCGGCAGCTGCAGGGGTCAAGGTGGCATTTAGGCCGTGGGCAGCCAGGAGCTTCTGCACCTGGCGGAACTGCAACTCGACGATCTTCCTTATGTCCTCGCGCGACAGCGCCTGGAAAAGGATGATCTCGTCGATGCGGTTCAGAAACTCAGGGCGCAGAGTCTGACGCAGGAGCTTCATGATCTCCTCCTTCAGCTCCGCGTGCACCGCGGCCCGGTTCTCGTCGGTGATCTGCCGAGTGCGCTCCATGATCAAGGGAGCACCGATGTTGGAGGTCATGATCAAAATTGTGTTGCGGAAGTTGACCGTGCGTCCCTTGTTGTCCGTCAAGCGCCCATCGTCCAGCACCTGCAACAGGATGTTGAACACCTCCGGGTGGGCCTTTTCTACCTCATCCAAGAGCACCACCGAGTAGGGACGTCGACGCACTGCTTCCGTCAGCTGCCCCCCTTCCTCGTAGCCGACGTAGCCGGGCGGCGCACCGATGAGCCGCGACACAGAGTGCCGCTCCATGTACTCGGACATGTCGATCCGCACCATGGCGCGTTCGTCGTCGAACAGGAACTCCGCCAGGGCGCGCGCCAGCTCTGTCTTGCCCACGCCTGTGGAGCCGAGGAAGATGAACGAGCCGATGGGACGGTGCTCGTCCTGGAGCCCGGCGCGGGACCGACGAATGGCATTGGCCACTGCCTCAACCGCCTCGTGCTGATTCACCAACCGCTCGTGAATGCGTTCCTCCATCTTGAGCAACTTCTGCCGCTCGCTCTCCAGCATACGGCTGACCGGAATGCCCGTCCATTTGGACACGACCTCCGCCACATCTTCCTCATCGACTTCCTCTTTCAGCATCTTCCGCTCGCGCTGCAACTCGGCCAAGCGGGCGTTTTGCTCATTTAGCTCCTTCTGCAGCTCGGTGAGGCGGCCGTACTTCAACTCGGCGGCACGAGCCAGGTCTCCTTCTCGCTCCGCCTTGGCCATGTCCGTTTTTGCTTGGTCAATAGCTTCCTTAATCTGACGGATGCGGGTGATGGCCCCCTTCTCCAGCTCCCAGTGGGCGCGCAGGGCAGACCGCTGTTCGTTCAGATTGGCCAGCTCGCTGTTCACCGCCTCGAGCCGCTTGCGCGAAGCCTCGTCGCTTTCCTTCTTCAGCGCCTCCCGCTCGATCTCCAACTGCTTGATCTTCCGCTCCACTTCGTCCAGCTCCTCGGGCATGCTATCGATCTCGATGCGCAGCTTCGAGGCGGCCTCGTCGATCAGGTCGATGGCCTTGTCGGGCAGGAAGCGATCGCTGATGTAGCGGTCCGATAGCGTGGCCGCGGCAATAAGCGCCCCGTCCTGGATGCGCACCCCGTGATGCACCTCATACTTCTCCTTCA
Source organism: bacterium (assembly GCA_037445575.1). Taxonomy (GTDB): domain Bacteria; phylum Zhuqueibacterota; class Zhuqueibacteria; order JANLFK01; family Oleimicrobiaceae; genus Oleimicrobium. The sequence goes on along the minus strand of JBBIKH010000166.1, from coordinate 4,887 downwards.
GGCCGCGGAGTATAGAGATGGTGTCTTCCACGCTGGGTTCGTCCACGTACACTGGCTGGAAGCGTCGCTCCAGTGCCGCATCTTTCTCGATGTACTTCTGATACTCGTCAAGGGTAGTGGCACCAACGCAACGGAGCTCGCCCCGCGCCAAGGCGGGCTTGAGCATGTTAGAGGCATCCACAGCTCCCTCCGCGCCCCCGGCTCCCACCAGGGTGTGAAGCTCGTCGATGAAGAGTATGATTTCGCCTTCCGCCTCCTGAATCTCCCGCAGCACCGCCTTGAGCCTTTCCTCGAACTCGCCGCGGAACTTTGTGCCGGCCACCAGCGCCCCCAGGTCAAGGGCGATAATGCGCTTGGACTTGAGGTTCTCCGGCACGTCGCCCTCGACGATGCGCTGAGCCAGGCCTTCCACGATCGCCGTCTTGCCCACGCCGGGTTCGCCAATGAGCACGGGGTTGTTCTTGGTGCGCCGCGACAGCACCTGGAGCACACGCCTGATTTCCTCGTCGCGGCCAATCACCGGGTCGAGCTTGCCCCGCCGCGCCAGGTCGTTCAGGTCGCGACCGTAGCGCTGCAGCGCTTGGTACTTTTCCTCGGGCGTCTGGTCGGTAACGCGCTGCGCCCCCCGCACTGTGCGCATGGCTTGCAGCACCGCGTCCTTGGAAGCGCCTTCCTCCCGCAGGATGCGCCCGGCAGGACCCTTGTCCTCGCTGGCGGCCAGGAGCAGATGCTCTACACTCACGTACTCGTCCCGCAGTTGCGTGGCCTCCTTGAGCGACTTTTCCAGCATCTCATTGGCGCGCGGCGAAATGTAGATTTGGCCAATGCCGCCACTCACCCGCGGCAAACGCTCAAGCTCCTGTGTCAGCTTGTTCAGCACCGCACCTGGACTTGCTCCAAGCTTCTTGAGAATCGCCGGCACAATGCCATCGGCAGGCTCCACAAGCGCATACACCAGGTGCTCGGGCTCAATTTGCTGATGCCCACGCTCGCTGGCCAGCCGCTGCGCCCGCTGAAGTGCCTCTTGCGTTTTGATTGTCAATTTGTCAAAGGATATCATCTATGCTTCACACTCCTATCGGTCCTCTCCTGTGAAAAGGGCGAGAAGTCACACTCCTCGCCCTCACACTCATCACCTACAAACACCTATTCACATGTGCATCGCCATCATGACTTGCCCTTCTTGTCGTCGTCAACCACCTCATAATCGGCTTCCTGGGCTTGCTCTCCACCCTGGGCAGAAGCCCGCTGCTGGGCGGTCGTCCGCTCGTAGAGCTTGCCGGAGACGTCTGCCCAGACCTGGTTGAGCGCATCCACCGCGGATTTGATCTCCTGCACGTTGTCGCCGCGCATGGCCTCTTTGACGCGCGCCACCGCGCTCTCCAGGCGCTCCTTGCTGGCGCTGTCAATCTTGTCGCCCAGATCCTTCAGGTTCTTCTCCGTCTGGTAGACGACGTTATCGGCCATGTTGCGCGTATCCACCAGCTCGCGCCGCTTTCTATCCTCGGCGGCGTGCTGCTGGGCATCACGGACCATCTTCTCCACCTCTTCCTTGGTAAGGCCGGTGGAAGCTTCGATGCGGATGGATTGCTCCTTGCCGGTGGCCTTGTCGCGCGCGCTGACATTGAGGATGCCGTTGGCGTCGATGTCAAAGGTCACCTCAATCTGCGGCACGCCTCGTGGCGCAGGTGGAATACCATCCAAGTGGAAGCGCCCCAGGGTGCGGTTGTCCACGGCCATCGGGCGTTCACCCTGAAGGACATGGATCTCCACCGAGGTCTGCCCATCGGCAGCAGTGGAAAAGATCTCCGTCTTGCGCGTGGGTATAGTCGTGTTCTTCTCAATAAGCTTGGTGAACACACCCCCCAAAGTCTCGATGCCCAACGAAAGCGGCGTCACGTCCAGGAGCAGCACGTCCGAAACCTCGCCAGCCAAGACCCCACCCTGGATGGCAGCTCCTACCGCCACCACCTCGTCCGGGTTCACGCCCTTGTGGGGCTCTTTGCCGAACAGCTCGCGTACAATCTGCTGCACCTTGGGCATGCGCGTGGCACCACCCACCAGGACTACTTCGTCAATATCGGCCGGTGTCAAACCTGCGTCCTTCAAAGCGATCCGGCACGGCTCAATGGTCCTCTGGAACAGATCATCGCACAGCTGCTCAAACTTGGCCCGTGTCAAGGTCATGTTCAGATGCTTGGGACCCGTATCAGTCGCCGTGATGAACGGCAGGTTGATGTCGGTCTGGGTCACGGTGGACAGTTCGCACTTGGCCTTCTCCGCAGCCTCCTTCAGGCGCTGCAGGGCCATGGGGTCCTTGGACAGATCAACCCCTTCCTGCTTCTTGAATTCACTCACAATCCAATCGATGATGCGCTGGTCAAAGTCGTCACCGCCCAGGTGCGTATCGCCATTGGTAGCCTTGACCTCAAAGACCCCGTCGCCGATCTCCAAGATGGAGATGTCGAAGGTACCGCCTCCGAGGTCGAACACGGCGATCTTTTCGTCCTTCTTCTTGTCCAAGCCGTACGCCAGCGAGGCTGCAGTCGGTTCATTGATGATCCGCCGTACCTTAAGGCCCGCGATCTCTCCCGCCTCTTTGGTGGCGTTGCGCTGGCTGTCGTTGAAATAGGCGGGAACGGTAATCACCGCCTCGGTGACCTTCTCGCCAAGGTAGTCTTCGGCCGTCTGTTTCATCTTTTGCAAAATCATGGCCGAGATCTCCTGGGGCGAGTACTCCTTATCACCGATCTTGACGCGCGCCACATCGTTCTTGCCGCGCACCACCTTGTACGGGACCTGCTGGATTTCATCCAGCACCTCGTCGTAGCGGCGGCCCATGAAGCGCTTGATCGAGTAGATGGTGTTCTCCGGGTTGGTGACCGCCTGGCGCTTGGCCACTTGGCCCACCAAGCGCTCGCCCGTCTTGGTAAAAGCCACCACCGACGGCGTGGTGCGTGAGCCCTCCTGGTTCGGGATCACCACCGGCTCACCGCCCTCCATGACCGCCACACAAGAGTTCGTGGTTCCCAAATCAATGCCGATTATCTTTCCCATGAGTCAAGCCTCCTTTTCTCCATCTTTGTGCCCACCTTAGAGACTGGCCCTTCAAAAGGTGTGCCACTCGCGAAGCCTCTGTTCAACGCTGGCACAGCCTTTTGAAATACCATCAGTTAGCGTGGGGCTGGTGACCATCGTATTTTGCTTTCCAGTTTGCTGCCATGTGAAGATATGTCACTGTGGCAGTAGGTCTGGCAGTTTGCCTGGCAAGGTATCAGTCCGAGCTTTCATTGCTCGAACTTGACCCGCCACCCTTGCCAGAGTCGTCTTTTGCCCCTGACCTTCCCTTGTTGCGGTAGTCGGTGATGTAAAAGCCGCTTCCTTTGAAGATCAGGCCGTTCCCTCCGCCAATGAGGCGTCGCACCTGCCCCCCACAGCGCGGACAGGTACGCACCGGTTCGTCCCTAATGGACTGGAAGACTTCAAACTGATGTTGGCACTGCGTACAACGATACTCGTAGGTTGGCATTGAGACCTTCCCTCCTTCGCCCCGGCTCTCCCTACCGTCGCGTTCGGCCCGTTGGGTCCGGTCACTCCTCAGGCACCTGTATCGAAATGAACAGGTGACGTCTCTCGTAGTAGACCCTCAGCAGGAGCGCATCCCCTGGGCCCACTTTGTCCAGTTCGTCCTGGAATTCCTGCACACTCCGCACCGGCACATAGTTGACCTCTTTGATCAATTGTCCCGGTCGCAAACCGCTGCGGGCCGCAATGCTGCCCGGTTCTACATCCGCCACCAGCACTCCTTCGTGGCCCTTGTAGCCAAAGCGGGTCGCCAGCTGGTCGGTCAAATCCTGGACGCTAAAGCCCAGCTTGGTGGTGGAGCTCTTTCCACCGGTACGGGCTTTGGCAGTCTCCCCCTCTGGCAAGGTGCCCAATTTGACAGCCACCTGGCGTTTTGTGCCTTTGCGCAATACCGTCAAAGTGACTTCGGTGCCGGGGGCGGTGGCAGCAATGCGCGTCGACAGTTGATCGGGGCTCTCAACGGGGGAATCATCAACGGCCAAGATGACATCCCCTTCCTTTATTCCTGCCTTCTCCGCCGGGCTGTCCTTGGCGACTTCGGCCACTACCACACCCCGCGGGGAGTCCATCTTGAGCGCCTTAGCCATGGTGGCATCCACTGGCTGGATGTAGACGCCTAGCCAGCCTCGTGTGACCTGGCCCTTCTCGATGAGCTGTTCCATTACCCACTTGGCCGTATTGGCCGGGATGGCGAAGCCGATGCCGACGTTCGCCTGGCCGACGATGGCTGTGTTGATTCCCACCAGCTCGCCATACAGGTTCACTAGCGGCCCGCCGCTGTTTCCGGGGTTGATGGCAGCATCTGTCTGAATGAAATTGAAGTACTGAATTTGGCTACCCACGATGGGGAGATTTGCCCGTCCCTTGGCGCTCACAATTCCCTTGCTCACGGAGCGTTCGAGCTGCGGACTAAAGGGCGTACCAAAGGCCAAGACCTCCTCGCCGATGCGCAGCTTGTCGGAATCCCCAAATGGCACAGTGGCGAACGTTTTGCCATCCTGGATTTGCAGCACGGCCACATCCGTCTTTGGGTCGCTCCCCACGACTTTGGCCTTGTACTCGTCCTTGCCCAGCATCACCTTCACCCTCTCGGCCTGAGCGACCACATGGTGGTTAGTGAGGATGTACCCCTCCGGGCGCACCACAACGCCAGATCCCAAAACCTGCGCTAGCTGCTCCTGTTGTTCCGGCAGCTGGAAGAAGCGCCGGAAGAACGGATCGTCGAAAAAGTCTGCGAAGGGAGTTGGGCGTGTTACCTTCGCCTCGCTGATGATGGTAACCACCGCTGGGCTCACTTTGGCC
>JBBIKH010000165.1:0-7949 GCA_037445575.1 bacterium | reverse complement strand
CCGTGTACTCCGTCGACGGCAAGCATTCTTACGTGAGTAACACCGGCAGCAACACCCTATCGGTGCTCGACAACACCGCCGCGCCGCCGACGGTAGTAGCAACCGTGAACCTGGGCGATGTGCATCCGCGGGGCATTGATGTTGTGGGGTGCATGGCCTCCAGCGTATTCCTGTTCCGTCCTGAACCTGGCAATCTGCCTTGGCCCATTGCAGCAGGTGGTTCGAAGAGCTGGTCGATTGAGTTGCCCATCGACCCAAAGGAGGCAACTGAGGCACAGCTTATCATTACCGCTTGGGATGTCGACAACGCAGGTGAAGCTCGGGTCCGGCTGAACAGAGAGCTGCTCTGGCTGCCGCCCACCATTGTCGCACCCGGCGGCACCGGCGAGGCGGAAATCCAACTGAATCCGGCTTCATTGCCGGTGGGTAACAACGTCGTAACCATTTGGGACGTCGGTGGTACTGACGGGTTCACGATTCTCGATCTGGCAATTAGGCTCCGTTTTCCAGGCGGCTGCACGCTGTTTAAGCAGGTAGGCAATCCACAAACGCAAGGGGCTGGTCTCTCGGGTCTGGTGGAACGATTCCTTTTGGCCGGCAACTTCCCAAATCCGTTCAATCCATCGACAACTATTGACTTCCAGCTTCCGAAGGAGTCACACGTCTCCATCACCATCTTCAACACCAACGGGCAGCTGATTCGGACCTTGGTCGATGGTCAATTACCGGCGGGAGCTCACACGGTGCAGTGGGATGGCCTCGACGAGCACGGCAGCCACGTGGCAGCCGGCATCTACCTCTGCCGCATGAAGGCCGGCGATTTCATGGACACCAAGAGGATGGTGATGGTGAAGTAAGCCAAGAGGGTGGACGGCTCTTGCTTCCCCCGGGCGCAACCGCCCAGTTGCCACCAGGTTGTGCCGGAGTCTGCGATCAAACCGATATCTGAAGGCGATCGCGGCGCAGAAGCTACGGAAACGTGAGTCACACCATCCTCAGGCCAGGAACAGTGCGGGAGGCCAGGCGGTGAAGCACCCGCCGGGCCTCCCGTTTGTCGAGGTAGGGGCCCTCCTCCCCCTTTCCAACCTGAAGGATTGACGCCCTGGGAAACACGTGAACCTACCTCTCCCCAGCAGGAGGCTGGGCCTCAGGAGGTCTCTCTCGCCAAGAAATAGCCCGTCTTCACATGCATCAATGCCTTGAAGATATTCTCTTTGGTGCCGCGGTAGTCTCGCTCAAGCTGTGCCAACAACCTCTTCACATAAGCCCGCTTTGACACGGGCTCGGTCGGGCATCCCTCCTCCAAGATAGGGAGCTTCCTCTCCCTGGCGAATGCCTTCAGGTCCCGCTCCCATACATATGCCAGCGGCCGTATGATGTGGAATCGACCGCGGAACACTTCCTGGCGCGGCACCATGGTGCTGAGCTCACGGCCGTAGAAGGCATTGATCAAGAACGTCTCGATAATGTCGTCCTTGTGGTGGCCGAGGGCGACCTTGTTGCAACCAAAGATTTCGGCAACTTCGAACAGGCGCTTGCGACGCAGACGCGAGCACACAAAGCATGGATTCTTTCCTGCTCTGTGGCCATGCGCCTCTGGTCCAATCTTCGTCTTTTCCACGTGGGACAGGCTGGCAAAGTGCGCAAACAAGGTAGCCATCTGGGCGACATTTCTTTCAGCTGAGGCGGTAAAGCCCATGTCCAGGTAGACCGGCACGAGACTGATGTTCAACCCGTACACGGGTATCCGCTCCGCGAGTAGGTGGAGCATACTAAGTGAGTCTGCCCCGCCGGAAACCGCAACCAGAATCCGGTCTCCGGAGGAGATGAGGCCAAAGTCGCGCACTGCGTCGTCCATCAAGCCAATCAGCTTGTGATGGAGCTTGCTGCGTCGCTCAACCATACCTCGATCCTGCAGAGAGGGATAAGCAAGGACATCTGAAGGCGGCCGCTCAAGGCCCAAGCTTGGAGACTCAGCGCTCTTGACCAACGAGCGCCCGGAGCCGGCGCAAGAAATCGCGCTGTGGGGCAAATTCTTCCGGTGCGACGGATTCGCCGAGGCGCACGGCCCTCTCAATCAGGGAGTAGCCGTCGCTGATCCTGCCGGACTTGAGGCGGAGCAAGCCGAGAGCGAAGAGGGAAAGTGCTTCGCCATACGAGTCGCCGTTGGCCCGCGCCAGGTCAAGCGCCCGGTTGTAGAAGCCGTCGGCGCCTGCAAAGTCCTGCCCGTCGCGGCAGAGGTCGCCCAAATTGAGAAGGGCACGGATGATGAGCGTACCTTCGCCTTGCTCCTCAGCGGCCTGCAGGCTCTCGGTGTAGAAGCGGGCAGCCTGCGCGCTATCGCCCTTCTCGTGGTGAACTGCCCCGAGGTTGTTGAGTGCTCGAGCCAAGCCGGCCATGTCGCCCATCAACCGCATCTGCTCCACGCTGGCAGTGAAATGGACCAAGGCCGAGTCCAAGCGGTTGTCTGCGCGCAGGAGCAACCCGAGGCTAAAATGTCCCTTGGCAAGCAGTGGTTCGCTCTGCAGCTCTTCGGCGAGGGCGATCTGCCGGGCAAAGTGAACGCCTGCAGAGTCCGGCTGCCGCAAGCGACGGAAGGCAGTGCCGATCCTCCCCTCCAGTTCGGCCACCTCGTAGGGTTTGCCCACCATGCGATAGACTTCCAGGCTGCGGCGGTAGGCCTCCAGGGCGCTGTCCGGTTGTCCTTCCACTTCGAACAGCATGCCGAGGCTCTCGCTGGCCTCGCCCATGGTCAGGGCATCACCGGTGCGCTGCGCCACGGCGACGATCTTGTGGCACATCCCCCGCGCCTCTGACCACGCTTCGCGGGTGCGGTACAGCTGCTCTAGGGCCGCGTAGGCGAGAATCTCCTCGCGCCAAGAGCCCTCGGCCGCAAACTCGTCCCCCGCTAAGGCGAATCGCTCTTCCGCCTCCAGGTATTCGCCGCGCGCTCGGTGCAGGTCGGCGATGTTGAAAAGCAAGTGCGGGCTACGCAGCGAGTCGGCACCTCGCTTATCGTCCTTGAGGCAGGCAGCATAGTCCTGAAGGGCCAAAGCGGCAACATCATTCGCTTCGGACCAGCGGCCTGACCTCACCAGCGCATGCCGCGCCTGCGCACGCACGAACAGGAGCCACCGCCGGTGAGCAACCGACCACGAGCTACTATCCAGGAGCGCGCTGGCCAGGCCCACTGCCTCATGATGGCGCCCTGCCGCGTAAAGCGCGCGAACCGTGAGCAGAGCCGCAGCCTCTCTTGCCCCGTCATGCGTGGCGTTCTTGACCCAGGCCTCGACGCAGGCGCCTGAACGCGGGGTAAGGGGCACCGGCGTCGCGGAGGCGCTGACACTCACTGGCGCCGCTGCAAGCAGGAGCGCAGCCGACCCCCTGTCGTCGCCCTGCTCCGGGCAGGCCAGCGTGACGTGCGCCCGCACCAGCTCCATCGCTCGCCTCACCTCCGACTCGGGCAGGGGAGCACCTTCGCGCACCGTCTTGAATCTCGCATTGTCAACTCCTGCCTCCGTTAGACGGTCAGTCACCTGTTCGGCCACCGTGTGCCAGCAGGCAGCCGATTCAGGCACAAGGAAGAGAAGGCCAACTTCATCGTTTGCGAATGGGTAGCCGTAAGGAGTGACTTCGCTCAGGAGGCGAGCACCGAGTCGGTCAATGGCCACGTCCAGCGCCTCGAAGGTCCCTGGGTATCCGCCGGCCAGCGCCAGATCACCCGCGAATCTGTCGATGGTGATGCCCGACCCATGTTCCACGGCAGCGCAGTCGTAGTTGAGCAGGCTGTCGCGGAACACGAGCCTCAGGTCTATCACCGCCTCTGCCTGACTGGCGTCCAGTACGGAATCTGCCTGACCCGGGACAAATCGCCCGGTACGACGGTCGAATGTGGCCGATGGGCCAGTCCAGGGTCCGACCAACATCAGACCTGAAACGGAGGCAATTCGCCCGCTGATGTGCGCGATCAGCGTGTCGGCGACGGCACGTGGGGCCGAATCGACCTGCATATCCACGTGCGCCAGGAACACGGCCCCCACCTGCTGCTGGGCGCCAGCGGAAAGGCAGCCGCCTGCCAGCATCGCTATTACAAACAGGATTATCTTGTTCAGCTTCCTCATGTGAACCGCCTGATGATCTGGTAACCGCAATGGACCTTGGCGCACGTCCAAGTAAATGTACCACTCCCAGCTACAAAGTCAAGTGTCGTTTCTGTAACTTCCGGACCCGCCGCGCCGCGGTTGCCGCTTGCCCAGCGCGCTCGCGCGGAAGATAGCCCCTTCGCCGAAGCGCATGCGGACTCTATCGGTAACCTCGTCAATCTTGTCGGGTTTGCTGTGCTCGAACAAAGACAGTTGCGAACCCGCGGCGCCCACCAGGCCGGAGACCCCGACGCCAAGGAGGCGGAACTTTTTTCCTCCACAGTCAAAGCGCCGAAACAGCTCCAGCGCCGTGGAGCCTATGAGTTGCGAGGAGTCGGTGGCCTCGGGCAGCGTCCGGCTGCGCGTGAATGTACTGAAATCCTCCAGTCTAATCTTCAAGGTGACCGTACAGCCGCGCATCTTTTCCTGCCGCAAACCCCGCGCCACCATATCGGCCAATGTAACCACAGTGGCATGCAGGTACTCCACGTCGTCGACGTCGCGCTCAAAGGTCGTCTCCCTGCTCAACGACTTTGGGACCGTCGTGGGCACCACCGGTCGGTCATCGATGCCGTTGGCAAGTCGCCAGAGATGCAGGCCCGTGGTCCCCAGCTGTTTGGCGAGAGATGTAGGGCTCTGCCGAGCCACATCGCCGATGGTCCGCAGCCCAAGGCGCTCCAGAAGCTGGCGAGTCTTCTCACCAACCCCCCAGAGCTTGGCAACTGGCAGAGGCCACAGGAATTCTCTGACCTCCTCTTCCTCCACCACAACCAAGCCGTCGGGTTTCTGCAGATCGGAGGCAACTTTGGCGATGAACTTGTTGGGAGCAATGCCTACCGAGGCGGTGAGCCCTGTGCGTTGACGCACCTGCAACTTGATCTGCTCAGCCACTTGTCGCGCCGGACCGAGCAGCTTCTCCGTGCCGGTCAGGTCCACAAAAGCCTCATCGATGGACACCTGTTCGACGAGGGGGCTGAACTGCCCCAGGACCTCCATCACCTGCGCGGAGACCTCGGCATACCGTTCGCCGCGCACAGGCAAGAACACCGCGTGTGGACAGAGGCGGTAGGCCTGGGAGATAGGCATGGCGGAACGCACCCCGTAGGCGCGCGCCTCGTAGCTGCATGTGGAAACTACCCCGCGCCCTTTGCCTCCCTTCGGGTCTGCACCTACCACCACGGGCTTGCCGCGCAGCTCAGCATGATCGTGTTGCTCGATGGCGGCAAAGAACGCATCCATGTCCAGGTGAAGGATAACTCGCCTCATGCCCTATCTCGCCACCTTCCTCCGCCCGGCTGCCAGAGTCCCCCGCTAGCGCGGCACGCCGTTCTCGCCCCTTGTGGCTATTTCCTCCAAGAACTCGTCCACGTGCTCCATCAGCTCTGCGTCATCGCGGTACGCACGGACGCGCAGATGCGGCGAGGTGTTGCCCAGAATGATGCGGGAGATGAAAAGCCCCGCCCGGTGCAGACAGAGGGTCGGTTTTCCAAGATGCGTGGCCTCGCAAATCTCATAGCCGACGCCAAGCGAGGGGTGAGAGATTTCCGCCACCACTCCATCGCACCGGCGCAGCCACGCCATATCGCGGGCAAAGATCTCCTGGGGAGAGCATGTTCTTTCCAACTCCAAGACCCGAGGGTTCGCCACGTGCTCGGTCAGCACCTGGTGTCCGCGCGCCTTCAAGTGAGCGACAATCTGCACGTAGGTGTCGAGGTCCTCTCGACCGCCAGCGATGGAGCCACAGAAGTACAGGCGCATGTCCTTAGCGATGCTTGAGATAGTCCAGCACGATCCTGGCGGCCAGCCGAGGTCGACGCAAGGCTTGCACCAGGTAATGCCCCGAAAGATGGTGCAAAATGGCGGGCAGACGACGGCTGCCCGCTATCTCCACCGTCTCCCTGAGCAACCGCTGAAACTCCGCAAAGGGGATCTCCTCATTCACATAAAAATCCGGCTGCAGGCTCAGTTCCGGATTAAGGCTGAACTGGCTCCAGTCCACCGTATCGCTGACAATGCCGCGCTCTACGGCATAGTCCCACAGGGCTGTGCCGGGCAGAGGGGTGGTGACTGAGACCTGACAAAAGTTCTGCGGGTCGGCGTCCAGAATCTCCTTGATCAACTGTTGGGTCAAACGGATGTCCTCGCGTGTTTCATGGGGTGCACCGAGCATGAAACAGCAATAGCATCCTATGCCGTGGCGGTTCGCAATGCGCACCGCCTCGCGATTCTGAGCCACCGTCACGTCGCCACCCTTGAGGTACGAGAGCACCTTGTCCGACCCCGACTCCAGCCCCAACGAGATTTTCACCACCCCCATCTCCCGCAAGAGCGCCATGAGGCGATCGTTGACCAGGTTGGCGCGCAAGTCCGCAAAAAAGCGCACCTTACCCAGCACGCCGCGCGCGTCCAGCTCTGCTGTGATCCGTTCCACGCGCGTGGGGTTGGCGGTAAAAAGGTCGTCGGCGATATAGATGCCTTCCACCCCATAGCGCTTCACCAGCCACTCCACCTCGCCTGCAACCCTTTCGGCAGAATGAAAACGGGGGCGTCCCCACTTGGCAGACACATGGCAATAGATACACTTGAACGGACACCCCCGCGAGGTCAACATAGTCGTGCCGCGCAGGTATTGGTTGTTCATGAGGATGGGGCTCGGCTTCAGGAACCGCTGGATATCCAGCGCCTCCCGGTCCGGCATGGGAATTGTGTCCAGGGGAAAGATGGGTGCGCGCGCTGCCGTCATCTGCACCCGCCCGTCGGCTCGGAACACAATCCCCGCGATCCCTGCCAGCTCCGCCGGCGGAAAAGCCCCCTTGTCCAGGTAGAGACGCATCAGCTCCAGCAGCGTCTCCTCCCCTTCGCCGATCACCCCCACATCGACGCTCGGGTCGAGCCCATGCGGGAGGGCAGTCAGGTGAGGCCCGCCCATGAGGATAAAGACCCCCAACTCCTGCTTCACGCGCCGTACCAAGCGCAAGACGCTGGCATAGTTGGCCGAGTACGCGGTGAAGCCCACCACCTCCGGCTGCGCGGCTCGGATTTGGCTCAACACATCCCCACCGCAATTTACCACCTCAATGTCCTCAAAGCCGAGGTAGCGCTTTAGGTAGGACACCAGATAGCCCAGCCCCAGCGGCGGTTTGTTGTTGCTTATCCCTTCAACCCACTGGTTCACTAACACCAGGCGTCCCACGGCCCGCGCCTCCAAACAATGAACGCACTTTGGCGATCTCGGTCGCGTCGAAAAAGCCCACCAACTTTAGCAACACCGGAAACAAGAGGAGAAGCGCGAGGTGGTAGAAAAACCCGTACGGCAGGTGAATTCGCGTCCCAGCGAAAAAGATAACTGCAACCACTGCCGCCAATTTCGCGATCCTTCCGAATTCGTACGGCACGCGGTAGAGGCGTTGCCCGATGGGGTAGAGCGTCGCCGCCATGACCGTGTAGGCGATCACGCGCGCCCACGCAGCGCCCATCATGCCCATCACCGGGATAAGGAGGAAATTGGCGGCGAGGTTGGCCGCCATGCCCAGACCTGTGGACAGGGGTAGGTAGCCGGTCTTTTTCTCCAAGTAGATGCCAATGAGAAAGTTCACATGCGCCGCGTAGGGAATGTAGGCGAACATGAGCACAGGCACCACTGCGGTGCAATCCCAAAAGTCACGCCCAAACAGGGTGATGCCACCGATGCGCAGCCGAACCAGGTGGTCAATGAACAGTGAGACGAGCAAAAACACTCCGAAACAAACTACCATCACATAGGTCAGGACCTTGGTAAAGATCTCCTTGGCATCCTTCTCCTTGACG
>JBBIKH010000164.1:5959-7990 GCA_037445575.1 bacterium | reverse complement strand
GTCGTTGACGACGAAGAGGATTCTCTCAGCAGTCGTCTGGAGCTCTTGCGCAATTTGGGCTACAGTTGCTTAGGGGTGAACAACGGCCATCAGGCGCTCAACGTGCTCAGGGACAAGAAGCCCTGGGTCATCCTTGCCGACTTGGTGATGCCACACATGGGCGGGATCGAGCTGCTGAAGGCAGCCCTCGAGGAGGACCCTGATGTCGTGGTGGTCATCTACACTGGCTACGCCTCCATCGACAGTGCCAAGAAAGCCATCCGCGAGGGAGCATTTGACTACATCCCCAAGCCCTTTTCCAGCGATGACCTGCGCATCGTCATGGAGCGGGCCCTCAAATATGCGGAATTGACGCGCGAGAATTCCGCCCTTCGCTCGCAGATCGAGGCGGTGCCTCGCCCTGACAAGATCGTGGGCACCAGTGACGCCATCAAGAAGATCCTCGAACAGGTGAGAAAGGTCGCACGCACCAGTGCCAATGTGATGGTCACCGGCGAGTCGGGCACCGGCAAGGAGCTGGTGGCACGCGCTATTCACTACTACAGCAACCGCGCCTCTCGGCCTTTCGTGGCTGTGGACTGCGCCGCACTGCCGGAAAACCTCCTGGAGAGCGAGCTCTTCGGCTATGAGCGAGGCGCCTTTACCGGCGCCGTGACGACCAAGGAGGGGCTCATTGAGATCGCCCACGGCGGCACGCTGTTCCTGGACGAGATCGCCGAGATGAGCTACAACCTGCAGGGGAAACTTTTGCGGGTGCTGGAGGAGTTGGAATTCCGCCGGCTCGGCGGCAAGAAACTCATTGGCGTCGACATCAGGGTGGTGTCGGCAACCAATGTGGATCCCGAAGAGGCGGTCGCAAGCAAACGGCTCCGTCATGAGCTGTATTATCGCCTGTGCGTGGTCAATATCAAAGTGCCACCGCTGCGGGAACGCACAGAGGACATCCCGCTCCTTGCTTACCATTTTCTGCGAGAGTTCAGCAAGTCAAATCAGATCGAGGTGGGCAAGATCTCGAACGAAGCCCTGTTGGCACTGCAGCGCTACCCTTGGCCAGGGAACGTGCGCGAACTGCAGAACGCCATCGAGCACGCCGTCTCCATGTCCACCACCGGCACCTTGGAGCTACGCGACCTGCCGGAGAAGGTGCGTGCCACTGGCAAGGCGCCCTATCCGCCTACTCCTGCGGATCTTCCCTTCCACGAAGCCAAGGAACAGGTGGTACAGCGCTTTGAGCGAGAATACCTCGAGCGGTTGATCCGCAAGTATGCGGGCAATATCTCCCGCGCAGCGGAGGCGGCGGGTCTCAATCGCAAGACCATCTATCGCATGCTGGACCAGCACAATCTCACCAAAGAAGCCATCTACTCAGCTGATGCCAGGGAGGAGAGCTGAGCTCCTCAGCCGGGTGAACAGCCTCTACCCTGGCGCGCACATCCGTCCTCACGGGCGGATTTTTTTTCGATCCGGATTCGCAGTCACGTTCCTACCCCACTCACCCTTCGCACCCCTCCCTTTCGGGCTTCGTCCCCTCGGCCTTGGTGGCGCGGCGCCGACGCACACGAGGCCTACCTCCGTGGCGTCGGTGCGCCAGCTCGCTTTCCGTAACGGCGTGCCCGGCTGCCCCATTGGGTAGCACGCGCCACATAAGGACAACCAGCTTAAAGACAATCGCTTAGCCGCTTTGTCAGCAGCGTGGTGTGGCGTGAGGGCAACAGTCTTGTCCTCACACCGAGGCTTTTGTGGCTGAATTGGCTTCACCTAAGTGTTGCCTAACATTATGGAATATCAGCAAGATGCAGACATTTGTTCTGCTTCTTGGAAACCCACCTGCCACTGGCATAGCCTTTGTAAAAAGCGGGATGCCAAGACAGGTGTCGCATGGGAATGCAGCGCGGAACGGGTTCTATTTGGCAGAGAGATGATGCAGACGAGACCAGGGTCACGCAAGAAGCAGATCGTCGTGGCGACTGTCGATCAGGAGGTTGAGGAGATCTTCACACGCGACTTGGCGGACGCGCGGCTGCAGGTGAC
>JBBIKH010000164.1:0-5942 GCA_037445575.1 bacterium | reverse complement strand
TGCGCAAGGGCCAGGTGCTGCGCATCCTCGAGGACAAGGTGGACTTGCTGATCGTCGACCTCGACCTATCGGGGATACATGGCATTGACTTGGTGCCAATTGTCAGGCGCAGCAGGCCGCGTCTCCCCATTGTGGTCATTTCGCGTGATTTCAACTACCAGGTGCGTCAAATGGTGGCGCAGGAGGGCGTCACCTATCAGATCTTCAAGCCGGTGGACATGCGGGAGGTGAGTGAAGTCATCTCCACCGCTCGCACCCTCTTGGCCTGAAGGTCGCGAGAGGGCGCAGGGTCCCGCCGCGACGGGCGAATGAGGAGAGAGAGGCGCTGCACAGCATATCAGGTGAGGGGTAAAGGTCCGAGCCTCAGCAGGGCTACAGAGAAGCAGTGGAGAGGAGAGATGCTGGCCGGGCAAGAAAGGGGTTTTCCGGTACTTGCGCCCATCAAGCCAGGTGTGGAAGGCGTGCGGTCCGTCGCCACTGGGCGAGGGAGTCGTACACTGCTTTTCCGTCCGATGACGAGGCGAGGTGAGGTGGATGACGAGGTACGGGCTACACACGTTGCGCACGGTTGTGGTGGCGAGGAACGTGCTCTTCGCCATGCTGACCCTCTTGAGCATATTCGCGGGGGGCTTCTCTTCGGTGCAGGGAGGCGAGGTTTTGAGCGTACAAGGCACACGCTTCTATCTTGACGGCAAGCCCTTCGAGATGTGGGGCATTCGTGTCGTCAATGCCTTGTGGGACGACCAGCAGACGCAGGAGCTCCTGGTGGCCATGGCGCAGTACCGGTCCTACGGCATCAACACCATTGGCGTGAATCTGCAAGGTGGCAGCCCGGGCTTTGAGATCGATGCCAACGGCAAGTGGTACTCCAACAGTGGCTTCGGCTCCGACGGGTCCCTGACACCTGAGTACATGGAACGGCTGCGGGCCATTCTGGAGCGCGCCCGCGAGCTGGACATGGTGGTCAACGTGGGCTACTTCTACCAGCGACAGTGTCGAAAGAAAGCCTTGACGCCCAATTTGGACAAGGACCATTGGGATAGCCCCGCCGCCATTTACCGTGCCGTACGCAATGCGACGGAGTGGCTTCGCCCTTACCGCCACGTCTTCCTCGACATTGCCAATGAGTATGGGCACGGCGGGTACCAGTACCCCGAGGTCTTTTCCACGGCAAAACGGCCGGCAGACAGAGTGCCGTTGGCAAAGGCTCTGGTCGACACGGTGCATGCTGTTGACCCACAACGTCTGTGCGGGATAAGCCCTATGTCCGATGAGGGGATCATCGACGTCCCCACTGCGGACATTTGCTATACCCACGGGCATCCGCAACCGCACCTGGCTGGCAACAGGCCCCAGGTGAACAACGAACAGTTGAACCGAGGCTCCAATGGCGTCTACACCCCAGAGCTGAAACAACAGATCACCAGCGAGGCGGTATTGGAGCGGGAGAACGGCAACTACTGGTTCTGGCACAGTGCCTGGATCCAGTACTATCCCTTTAATTTCCTGCTCACGGGGCAAGGCACCGAACAGAGCCCAGGAGATGGCTGGATTCTGGACTTTATGGCTTCCGTGAGCAACAAAATCTCTGTGGCAATTACCCAGCCGACGCAAAACCGTTTCGATCTTGGCCAGGCGATCTCCTATGAGGGTGAGGCCTATGACGCAGAGGGACAGTTGATCACCGACCCGACTGCCTACAGCTGGTACTACGATCGTGTGGGAGGTCCCACCAATGTGCCGCTGGGCACCGGACGCTCTGGGACGGTTACGTTCAGCATGCCGGGCACCTATCATTTGGGTCTGCGCGTGAACTATGGGGGACAGACCAAGAGCCGAACGGTGACCATCTATGCTGGCACGCAAGTGTGACACCCCTTGCCTCTGGGGGTGGATGGGCTCTTCCCCTCCATGGCAGTGGACAAGTACGGAAGGGCGCATCTTGTGTTCCTGGGCGCTGAGGGGGTATACTACATGCGCTTCAACCTCTCCAGCTGGAGTGAGCCCGAGCGCATTCCGGGGAGTGGAGGCGCATGGGCCCGCTGCCACAACTCGCAGGACATCACGGTGGATAGCCGTGGATTGCCGCACGTGGCCTGGTACGCCGATGGCAAGGTCAGATACTCAGCGCGACTGGGCGAGAGCTGGTCACCCCCCCTCTATGTGGCCACCGCCGAGAAGTTCGCCATCACGACCGACACTTTTGACAACCTCTGGGTGATCTACCGGGGTCGATACATGGGCTCGGAGGCTCCGTTTTACCGTGTGAAGAGCGCGGATGCTGCGACGTTCGGCGACTCGGTACTGGTGTACTACACCGTCACCGATAGGACTCACGCGTACTGCGACATCGCCGCAGGGCCGCAGGGAGCGGTGCACCTGCTTTGGCGGTGGGACAACATGGGGGAGGACTATGACCCGCTCTATCGCTGCTACACTAACGGATCGTGGCAAGGTGTCGAGAACGTTGACAATTCCGACAAAAAGATCGCGGAAGGTTTGTTCGTAGCCGTGCACCCCGACGGCACTCCTTATGTGAGCTATTTTGACATCGCCACATGGTTAAACCGGAGGGCGGGGCGAGACCACTGGGTGCGGCAGCGCGTACCCGGCCTGGAATGGAGCCAGGTGCATGGCAGCCACTTCCCTCGTGTGGCCATAGACAGGCAGGGCCGAGTCTATGTGGTCAGCCACCAAGGCGACAAGACCCTCTTCCAGGATACGGACAGGGTCCTTTACAACATCTACGATCCCGCTACTGGTTGGGGGCAGGCACAGCTCATTGACCCTTCGGCGCCCACCGGGTGTGGGCACCCAGCGGTCGCTGCCGGCGAGAGCTGTGCCCACGTGGTGTGGATGGACAAGCGAGGCAACCTCTATCATCGCATCTTGGGGGATGTTCCTGTGATCGAAGGCAATGGCAACGCGCCCATGCCAGTGATCCAGGCTACGCCCACCTCGGGCACGATGCCGCTCACCGTGCAGTTCGACGGCAGCGGTTCCTACGATCTGGATGGTCAGATCGTCTCCTACCTCTGGGAATTCGGCGATGGCGATAGCGCCTGGACTCCGGTAGTCAGCCACACCTACCAGGAGGCGGGTGGGTACGAACCTCGCCTCTACGTGACCGACGACCGAGGCCAAACCGCGATGACCTTTGTCTACATCCAAGTGGCGCCAATTACAGGCGAGGGGGTTATCCACTCCATCACCCCGTCCTCGTGTGTCCCCGCCTACGTCAATGTGGGTGACCTGTACTATTCGGACCGCGACTATAGGGTGATAGATATTCCCGCTGCCTACCGTGGGTTGCTCTGGCTTAAGACCCCGAACAATGAGAAGGCGAACAGCGCTTTCAGTGCTGGCTTCACCACGGGGGATTCGGTGGCCGTGTACGTGGTACACGATGCGCGTGTGCCTGTGCCGGCGTGGCTCAATGCGAACTTTGTGCTCACCAGTGACAAGGTGCGGGTCAGCGACACGGGGTGCAGCGACTTCCGGATCTGGAGTTCACGCCGGATTTACGGTCCGGGAGAAGTGGTGACCCTCGGCGCGAACGGAAGCACTACCGGTACCGGAAGCATGTACGTGGTCATGGCCCGCTGTGTCAGCAGTCCCCCCAGTCTCGAACCTCGCGTTTCCGTTGCGGGTAGGGACGTGACTATCCGTTGGCGGGAAGTGCCCCGTGCAGAGGCCTACATGGTCTATCGTGGCCGTTCACCCTATTTTGAGCCAGATACACCGGTGGCCTCCATTCGCGGTACGGAATGGACGGACACGGGCGCGGCCTCCGACACCTCCGACTGCTTCTATGTGATTAAGGCAAAGCGGCCGGCGGGTGCTACTGAGGTCGCTCGCCGGGTGGGCAAGATGCACCGGCGGCTGACCCCTGGGCTCAATCTGGTCTCTTTGCCGCTGATTCCGGCCGACTCGTCGCTTGGGGAAGTCTTGGCCACGCAACTGACCGGTGGACCAAATGCCATGCAGGCAGACCGCATTCTGAAGTGGACGGGCAGCGGCTACGAGGTGGCATGGTTGGTAGGTGGCACCGGCACGCCCTATGACGGCAAGTGGCTTTCGCAGTCAGGCGCCTCTCTCAGCAAGATGAAGTTGGTGCCAGGTGAAGGCTTCTGGGTGGAGATTCGCCAAAACCATCCGCCCGTGAATCTGACCTTCGTCGGTGAAGTGTCTACAGACTCTGTGCGGGTCATTAGGCTCAATCCGGGCTACAACCTGATCGGTAATTGTTTCCCCACAGACGTGGACCTTCACCAGACTGGCCTGCGCGAGAATGGGGTGGTAGTTGGGGCCTCCAACATGCGACAGGCTGACCGCATCATGGTCTGGAACGGCAAGGACTATGACATTGCTTGGCTCGTCGATAGCACCGGCACCGCCTACGACGGGTTGTGGCTGGACGAAGTAGGTTCAAGGGTGGCGGATATCAAACTCGAACCGGGCAAGGGCTACTGGCTGCACATCCGCAACAGTCAAGGCAGCAAGGTGTGGCTCTTCCCCAATCCGGGACGGTGAGGAAGCTCTTGAGGGGGACTTTACGGGAGGACGTGTATGGGCGGCAGGGAACATTGGCTTTGCATAGTGGCGGCGTTGGCCCTCCTTGGGGCCGGCCTGTCCCAGGCGGGCACCGTCGACATCAGCTGTGCGAGCGGGGTTAAGGATCATACCGGGCAGTGGCTGCACGGCAACGCCTTCCTCGGCAGTGGTGACCTCGTTCAGGTCATCTACGTGGGAGCCAATGGGGTCAATGACATCCCCGATGACTTTGGCAACCCCACGGGGGACGATGAGCTGATCGGGGTAACCTTTGTTGGTGCCGGCTTTCCCCTGAATCCGGATGAGGGCAAGTTCTCGGCACAGTTCACCCACGACTTGCTGGCGCACGGCAACGTCATCTATGTCCGCGCCTGGAATGGGCCTTCGGTGATCGAGGCCACCCATTATGGGGATTCACCCCTACGCACGGTTCAGCTGACAGGGGGATTTGGGGCAATAGACTTCCCTACTTGGTCAACGGACAACATGGTGGTCGCCGTGGAACTGGTCTCCTTCGAAGCGCTCAGCATCGCCTCCGGCATTCGCCTGAAATGGGTGACTGCCACGGAGACGGAGAACCTGGGCTTTGAGCTCTACCGCAGCAAGCAGCGCGACGGAGACTATGTGCGCATCACCGACAAGCTAATCCCCGGAGCAGGCAATAGCCAGGAGCAGAGGACATACCAGTACGAGGATCATGACGTCGGTTTTGATACGACCTACTATTATCGGCTCGTGGATGTGGACTTTTCGGGTCACCGGGGCTTTCATGGCCCCGTAAGCGGGGTGAGGAAATTCCTGCCGAAGCAGTATGAGCTTCACCCGAATTTCCCAAACCCCTTCAATCCGACGACGATGATTCAGTTTGACCTCAAGGAGTCTGGCATGGCCTCCCTGCGCATTTACAACATGCTCGGACAGTTGGTGCGGGTGTTGGTGAACGAGAAGATGGAAGCCGGTCGCTATCGCAGGGAGTGGGACGGGCGCAACGAGTTCGGTGTGGCCGTGCCTTCTGGGCTGTACGAGTGCGTGCTTGACGTGAACGGGCGCCGATTTACACGACGTCTCCTGCTCATGAAATGACGGTTCAAGTCTGATGGTGTGGGCACTGTAGGGTGGTGAGGAAGAGATGAAGGACGGGTGGCGCAAGAAGATGTGGCCTTACGAGCAGTTGAGTGACTGCAGGGCAGATTTCGTTCCGGGCAAGATTTGGTGTGCGGCTGCTGGAGCTCTCGTTGATTTTGAAACTCACCATGGGCAGGGCATTGATTGGCTCGCGCTGGAAAAGGCTATCGAGGCTCGGCCCCGACGCGGTTACGAGCTCGCCAAGCGGATATTCGACATGTCAGTGGCAGCGGTCGGTCTGGTGTTGTGCATGCCCCTATTTG
>JBBIKH010000163.1:0-8076 GCA_037445575.1 bacterium | reverse complement strand
TGGCGTGAATGATGCCGCGGATGTTGTCCACGCTGCCCTCATACAATGGTATGCGCGTGTGTCCGTGTCGAGTAATCAGCTGCACGAGCTCCCCCATGGTGGCGCCGGTCTCCGCGCACACCATGTCCATGCGCGGCACCATGATCTCGCGCACCTGCGTCTCCCCAAACTCGAAGATGGAGTGGATCATCTCCCGCTCTTCTGCTTCAAGGTAGCCCTCCTTATCGGCGACCTCCACCAGCGCTTTGAGCTCCTCTTGCGAAAGAGCAATACCCTCGGGACGTACTCGGAACAGAGCCGCAACGCCATCAGCTACCGCCGTGAATAGCAGCGTGATAGGATAGAAGAGATAGAAGAGCACGTTGACAAAGGCAGATAGTGCACGCGCCACGGCAAGCGGGCTACGCGTCGCCACAAGCTTGGGGCTCAGCTCGGCGAACACGAGGATGGCGACGGTGACCACAACACCGCCCAGCGTAGCGGCCAAGTTCCTGCTTATGCCAAGAAGCATGCCCAGGCGGACGAAGGAGAGCGTGGCAACCACAGCCGC
Source organism: bacterium (assembly GCA_037445575.1). Lineage (GTDB taxonomy): Bacteria > Zhuqueibacterota > Zhuqueibacteria > JANLFK01 > Oleimicrobiaceae > Oleimicrobium. The sequence goes on along the minus strand of JBBIKH010000163.1, from coordinate 7,526 downwards.
TGCCACATTGGCGGCCGTATTGGCCGTGAGTATAGTGACTAACAGTCGGCGGGGCCTGGCCCGTAGCTGCGCCACTCGCACCGATGCGCCCTTGCCTGCCTCGCGAAGTCGTTCCACCTCCAGCTCCGACAAGGCAAAGTATGAGGACTCGGCAGCCGAGAGCAGGCCCGACAGGCCAATCAACACTATCAGTCCAACAAGTGGCATCACCCACGAAACAACCACGCTCTAACAACCTCCTGTGCGTTCTTGTGCCTTGGTCACGTCCTCGCTGGGGAGGAACAGGCGCAGGTAACCTTCCTGCCGCTCGTGCATCTGCGCCGCCTCAGCAGCTTCGCCGTCTTTGTACCCGAGTAGGTGCAGCAGTCCGTGCACCACCAGGCGACACACCTCATTGTCGAAACTCACCCCGGCCGCGCCTGCCTGCTCCTCGGCCCTGTCGAGACTCACGTAGATTTCGCCGTCGAGAGCCGCGTCACTTTCAGCCAAAGGGAAAGCAAGCACATCGGTGGGGTAGTCATGGTCAAGGAAACGTGCATTGAGCTTCTGGATAGTCTGGTCGTCACAGAGCACCACATTCACCTCACCGTCCCAGGTTGCTCGTTCTTGGGAGGCCACAAGTCTCACCAGCCTACCAAGGCGCCGCACCGGCACCCGCTTTCGGTCGTGGGCGTTGAATACGCGTACTGCCCCCTGGACGCGCCTCAACGCTTCACCTCCTGGCGCGGTGGCGAGCTTTCCCCCTCGCTCTTGGGGTACTCCACCCGGCGATGGTAGCGCCCGATGAGGATCTTTAAGAACGCCTCCCCCACCTTGTTGAGGTCGCGGAGGGTCAAGGGGCTTTCGTCCAACTCCCCTTCGCGGAAGCGCCCGTCGATGATCTCCGACACCAAAGCCCTTAACCTGCTGACGGAGGGATCTCGGAGCGCGCGCGAGGCGGCCTCCACCGCATCGGCCAGCATCAGCAGCGCCGTCTCCTTGGTCTGGGGCTTGGGTCCAGGATAGCGGAACTCTTCCTCCCGAACCGCATTGCCGCCGTTCAGCTCCTTGGCTTTCTGGTAGAAGCAACTCATCACCGAGGTGCCATGGTGCTGCTCGATACAGTCTCTGATCTCCTCGGGCAGACCGTGCTCCTTGGCCATCTCGCTGCCCCTGCGCACATGGTTGACCAGAAGCAAGGCGCTCATCGTCGGGCTGAGTCGGTCTTGCGGATTGCGTCCCCCACGCTGGTTCTCCACAAAGTAATCTGGCTTCTCCATCTTGCCGATATCGTGGTAGTACGCCCCCACCCGCACCAGAAGGCCGTTGGCGCCTATGACCTCAGCCGCTGCCTCTGCCAGGTTACCCACCATGATGCTGTGGTGATATGTCCCTGGCGCATTCAAGGCGAGCTCGCGCAGCAAGGGGTTGTTGAGATCAGAAAGCTCCAGATAGGTCATGTCGGTGGTGATTTCGAAGGCCAACTCCATCACCACGACCAGCCCGTAGGCGATAATGGGACTGACGATGCCGTTGGTCAACCCATAAGCCCACTCTTTCGCCAGCGTCGAGAAGGGCAGGTCCCGCAATAGCCCGAGGACGGTGATGCACACCATGTATGCGAGGCTGGTGATGAGCATGGAGCGCACCACCCACGTACGCTTGCGCACCTTGGTTACCGACAGGATGGCAGCGGTCCCCACCAGCACACTGCTCGCGATTACGCCAAAGTCGTTGCCGCGCATACCGCCCAGAATGAGGCCCAGGGCGACAGTCGACACGAATGCAGAGCGCGGGTCGAAAAAGATAGCCAGCAGCATCGAGGCCACGGCAATGGGAATTAGGTTGCTGGAAAGGGACAGGCGGTTCACGCCGTAGGCAATAGCCACCACCAGAAGGATGACCAATCCGAGGAGCAAGAGTTGGCGGGGGTCCTGGAGCTCCGACCGCCTCTCACGATACAGGAATACCCCCATCAGTGCCAACGACAACGCCACCAGCAGCAATCTGCCGAGGAAGCGCATTGCCATCGTTGCCAGCGTCTGTGGTCCCTGTTGGGCCCGCGCCTCAGCCAGCGAGGAGAGGACCTCCACATGGTGGGCCGTAACCTTCTCGTGGCTGTCAATGATCCGTTCTCCCTCCAGGACCATGCCCTTTGCGCGCGGAACACTGGCCACTTCGGCGGCAACCCGCGCCTGCGTCTCCTGCTGGTCGAGAAGCACATTGGGCTGCAGAAACCGCACCAGGAGCTGAAAAGCAACCTTGGTCATCTGCGCGTCGCTGCCGAAGGCTTGCCTGATCCTCTCCAACGCAAAATTCTGCGCCTCCTTTGGCCCGCGATAGTAGGCTAACGACTCGATTGTCTCCACTCCGTCGCTGACCACCGAGATCTTCTCGGCACCCGCAGGGAGGCGGTCTTTTTCCGTATCCAGGATTCCTACCGATAGCAGTTCGGTCGCCACCTCTCTCACTACAACAAACAGCCGTCCCGTGCCCGCCTCGCCATTGGCCCTGGCGCCGGCCCTTGGCCGCCGCAGGGGCGGTTTGCGATCAATGAAGAAGGAAAGGTCCTCACCGGGTATGGCCACGCCAAAACGTCTGCATAGGACGGCCACGGAGTCGACCTTTTCAGCAGGGGGAAGCGGTGTTGACCAAATGGCGATAAGCTGTTCCAGGAAGCTGTTTAGGCTGGCGAGCAGTTGCTGGCCGATGGCGACGTGTCGGACAAAAACCGGTGGCACCCGGCGTTTCGCCGCCTCCACGTCCTGTGCGTACTCCTGCGCGCTCTTGTTGATAGCGAAGGTAAAGGGAGCAATGATCTGTTCACCGATATAGACATCGCCTTCGCGTAGGTTGAAGGTGTCTACCGAGCTCGGGCCAGGAAACATGAGCGTGATGGCCAGGACCGTCGCTGCGGCAACGCCCAACTGTACCCGTCTGATGGCCTTGTCGCTCCACGGGGTGCGGCGACCACCGCCCCGTCCGCGCCGCCAAAACCGCGCCATGAAGCGCTGCTTCCACCCTCCAAGGGTGCCCTGGCGGGTCGTGATCTCAGCCATTGCTGCGTTCCGCTCCTCTTTCCCCCTGCGCCCTGGCCTGAAAGTTGACGTAGGCGCGGATAATGTCCCTAACCAGACGGTGCCGCACTACGTCCTGCTCGCTCAGGTAGGCGAAGGCAATGCCCTCGATGCCTGCGACCACTTGCTGGATCTGCACAAGGCCGGATTCACTACTCGCGGGCAGGTCAATTTGGGTAATATCCCCGGTGATAATGGCTTTCGAGCCAACTCCCAGGCGGGTGAGGAACATCTTCATCTGCAGAGCCGTACTGTTTTGCGCTTCGTCCAAGATGACGAAGGCGTGGTTCAGGGTTCGGCCGCGCATGTAGGCCAAGGGGACAATCTCGATAACCCCCACCTCCAGGAAGCGGCGCAGCTTTTCAGCCGGCAGCATGTCATAGAGGGCATCGTAAAGCGGACGGAGGTAGGGATCCACCTTCTCCTTGAGGTCGCCGGGCAAAAAGCCCAGGCTTTCTCCCGCTTCCACTGCCGGACGCGCCAGGATGATGCGCTCCACTTCTCGCGCATGCAGGTGGGCCACCGCCATAGCCACCGCCAGGTACGTCTTGCCGGTGCCGGCCGGGCCGATGGCGAACACGATGTCATTGTCCGCCACCAGGCGCACGTACCGCGCCTGTCCCTCCGAGCGGGGGCGAATTGGCCCCCGATGGGCCATCAGGACCACAGGCAGGGGCTCCCGCTTTTCCGCGACCGTGGTCACCGGCTCCGCAGTGGCGGCGACGCTGCTACTCTTGACCAGACCGATCACGGTGGCCACATCGTTGGCGCTTAGGGGTACTCTCCTGCCCACCATGCTGATGAGCTCAGACAGGGCCTGCTCGGCCAACTCCACCGCGTCCGCGTTGCCCCGCACCAAGAGCTGCGCGCCACGGGCAACCATCTGCACGCCGAACTCGCGCTGAAGAAGCTTGAGATACGCGTCCTGGGACCCAAAGATGGCAACTTGGTCTACGCCAGCCAGAGGTATGCGTCGCTCAGTCTGTGCTTGCTTTTCCTCCGTACTCTTCTCCATGCACTCGGTTCCATGAAAAAGCTCCCAGTTACTGGCAAGGGCCTAGACAACTGGGAGCTTGGCTTGTACTGTTCTAACTAAAGCAACCACACCGCGCTACGGGCACACCACAAGGACTTGCCTTTCTTCACAACAGGCAAACCCTCCTGCCTCAGTGGAAATCCCCTGTTCAGGTGAATCAGGCGAGACTACCTCGGCATGAGCCGTAGGTTCAGCACCGCGCCCAGTGCACCTACTTGGGGATGACCAGCACGGTGTGCGGGTAGATCAGGCTCGGATTATCGCCGATCACCGACTTGTTCGCCTCATAGATCTTGGTCCACGCCGCCGGGTCGTTAAGTACGTTCGGGTCCTTGGCGATCTTCTGCAAAAAGTCGCCTTTGACCACGATGTACTGGTCGGGCCCGCAGCCGCGCAAGATCTTCAACACCCAGTCCGGGTAGATGAGATCCGGGTCCTTGATCAGGTCGCGGTTGACCGAGTAGATTTTCATCCACTGGTACGGGTCCCCGTAGATCTCCTTCTTACCCGAGATCTTCCACAGGTAGTCGCCCTTCACCACGACGTAGCTGTCGTAGACGGCCTTGGGCATGCGCGCCTCGAGGTCGGCGATCTTCGCCTCAATGCCAGCAACCAGCTCGCGCATTTCCGTCAAGGCATAGATGGGGCTTTGCTTCTTTTCGGCCAACTGCGTCTTGAGGGCGGCAATTTCCGCCTTTTTCTTGAACAGCTCCTCAGGGCTCAGCGCCGCTAAGCCGTCCACCTGCTTCTCAATGGCCACCAGCGATGCCCGATAGGCATCCACTGCTGCCTTGTCTACTCCCAGGAGAGCATACACCTCATCCCAGCAGGAGGCGATGTCGGCGTCCGCCTTGCTTAGCTTTTCCTTGAGGGCCTGGATCTCGCTGTCGCGCGCGGCGATTGCAGCCTTGGCGTCAGCCTCGCGCTTCTGCCACTGCGCCAGTTGGGCACGGTACTCATCCATACTCATCTTTTCCTGACAAAAGGCCGCGGTGGCGTCGACGAGCAAGGACAGGCCCAGCACAACCGCGAGGCTCAATAACCATTTAGCCGAAATCCACATCGCGATTTCCTCCTTCGATTCTGCTCGGCGATAGGTTCCAAACTTCTGCTACTTGCCCAACCGCCCCGCCACGGCCTTTTTCTCTGCCTGGCACTTTTCCAGTTCCTGCTGCTTGGCAGACAGCTGCTTCTCCAGGGACGCCTTTTCCGCGTCCTTGGCCTTGAGCTGTTCCTCAGCGGCCAACGCTGCCTGCTTGGTCTCTTCCAACTTGGTCAGCTGCTCCTTGTTGGGATGCTTCGCACAGCCGAGGGCAAATGCCACCAGCAGCAGCGCAGCCATCGCGAGGACCCAACCTCTCCTGAGCGTGTTGCGCATTGGGCTATACCTCCTTTCTGGGGACCAACTTAGTATACCGCTGACCTCCTTACGAACCGCTGGCCTATAATACGAAAAAAAGCGTTAATTGTCAAGCAAAATTATCACAAGCGCGCCCGGTTTTTCGCCTCCCTTCTGGAACAACTCACTCGCACAGGCGAAGGCCCAGCTCACGAAGTTGCTCAGGCGAGATCTCTGTGGGCGCACCATCCATGAGCGACAATGCACTCGTAGTCTTCGGGAAGGCGATCACGTCCCTGATAGTCTCCTTTCCCGCCAGCAGCATCACCAGCCGGTCAAAGCCGAAGGCGATGCCGCCATGGGGCGGCGCCCCGTACTGGAGGGCTTCCAGCAAAAAGCCAAACTTGCGCTCCGCTTCCTCCTGGGAAATGCTCAATGCGCGGAACACCTCCCGTTGCAACTCCGCGTCGTGGATACGTATGCTTCCCCCGGCTACCTCACTGCCATTGAACACCAGGTCATATGCTCGGGCGCGCACTTGCTGGGGTGCGCTCCGCAGCAGAGGGATGTCCTCTTCGCGCGGAGAGGTGAATGGGTGATGCATTGCAACTAGACGTTTTTCTTCCTCACTGTATTCGAAAAGCGGGAAATCGGTAACCCACAGGAGGCTCACCTTCCCTTCCACAATGAGGTTCAGCTCCTTGCCAAGACGTAGGCGCAAGGCACCCAACACCGGCAGGCACACCTCCCGACGATCCGCAACCAGCAGGAGCATGTCGCCAGGATTGGCTTGCATGGTGCGGTTGACTGCGGCTACCTCTTCACCGCTAAAGAACTTGGCCGCCCCCCCTTCCCACCCTTCATGCGTTACTTTCAAGGCCACCAGCCCCTTTGCTCCGAGCGTTTGCGCGGCGGCAGTGAGCTCATCTATTCTCTTGCGGGAGAAAGCGGTGGCCTGAGGTACACACAGGCCGGCCACTATTCCCCCACTCTTGACCGTCTCGGCAAACACCCGGAATTGGCTCCCTGCCACCAACGAACTCACCTCGGTGATGGGCAGCTCAAAGCGCAGGTCCGGCTTATCGGTCCCGTATTTTGCCATTGCCTCGTCGTAGGTGAGCACGGGCAGGGGAGTGACAAGTTCATAACCGCAGATCTCCTTGAGCACCTCCGCCATCAGCCCTTCGCACACCGCCCGCACATCTTCGGCGTCAACGAAGGACATCTCCATATCGATCTGCGTGAACTCGGGCTGTCGGTCCGCGCGCAAGTCCTCATCGCGGAAGCAGCGGACAATTTGGAAGTAGCGGTCGAATCCCGCCACCATGAGCAACTGCTTGTAGGTCTGCGGCGACTGCGGCAGGGCGTAAAACTTGCCCTTATGCACCCGACTGGGCACCAAGTAGTCGCGTGCTCCCTCCGGAGTGCTCTTGATGAGGCTTGGCGTCTCGATTTCCACGAAGCCCTGCGCATCCAGGTATCGACGCACTACCTGGTAGGTGCGGTGCCTAAGGAGCAGGTTCCGCTGCAGTTCCGGCCGCCGCAGGTCGAGATAGCGATAGGTCAGGCGCAGCTCTTCTGAGGCATCAACAGGGTCTTTAATCTCGAATGGCGGGGTCTTGGCCTTGTTGAGAACCCGGAGTTCGCTGGCGACCACTTCAATGTCGCCGGTGGAAAGGTTAGGGTTGCGCATCCCCTCCGGTCGTTGTTGAACCACACCGGTAACTGCCACCACCCATTCTGCCTTCAGCTCGCGGGCCCGTTGGCACAGCTCCGGGCGCTCAACAGGATCGAACTTGATCTGCACCAACCCGTACCGGTCCACGAGGTCTATGAAAAGGATGCCGCCATGGTCGCGTCGATGGCGCACCCAGCCCATCAATGTTACTTCCTGCCCTTGATGTTCGGCTCGCAGTTCTCCGCAGGTATGCGTTCGTTTCCCTTTCATTCCTTCTCACGTCTCTCAGTTCGCGGCCACCTCAGCAACGCAGAAAAAAAAACAGTGGCCAGTACGCCACGGAGCACAGGCGACGAGGCACCCAAATGCACGGCTACCGGTCACTCCCTCCGACTAACCCGCTCCTTGAGAACCCGA
>JBBIKH010000162.1:0-8152 GCA_037445575.1 bacterium | reverse complement strand
GACCTCGAGGTGAGGGTCAAGGAGAAGCCCACCGGGATGTTCAGCATCGGCGGCGGCTTCTCCACCCTGGATCAGCTCGTCGCGGTCGCGGACATCACGGAGGGGAACCTGAACGGGCGCGGGCATCTGGTGCGGGTGCGCGGCCAGCTCACATGCCCTGGCTTTGTCACCACTACCTGGTAGGCATTGGCCGCAAGCCGGACGAACGCGTAGCGACCATCCGCGCCGGTGGTGTCGGTGTAGGTGACGGTGCCGGCGTGCGCCTGGACAATCGCACCCGGCGCCGGCTCGCCGGTGCTCAGGCTGACCTCCCCCCCGATCGCCCCGTAGATGCGGTACAGGCGAAAGTCGGTAGTGTCGCCTTTGCTCGCGGATACGGTGCGCGCGACGCTGCGGTAGCCGCCCTTGCTGACGGTGACCTGATACGGATAGAACACCGGGAGGGCCTTGAGCTCATAACGCCCATCATTTTGCGAGGAAGTGCGTGCCTCGTTGCCGTGGCCGTCTGCCGCGAGCAAGGTCGCCCCCGAGAGCGCCAAATTCGTCTCCGCGTCAGTGACGGTTCCCCAGATCCGGCCGGCATTGGCAATCAAGAGGAGGCGGAGGTCGCTCTGCGGGGCAGTGACCACTGTGTCGCTGGCCCAAGTGTAGCCGGTCCGCTGCACGCTCAGTCGGTACTGGCCGGGCGGAAGGGGTGCCAGCCTGAACGAGCCGTTGGACCGACTTACTGCCGTGGAGCGATGTGATCCGTCGAGTTTCTCAGCAAGGACAATAGCATCAGGAAGGGGGGCGCTCCCGTCCGTGACCACGCCCTCAAGCCATGCCTCATGGCGCCTGAGATAGAGGTCACGGGCAACGGTGCTCCCGCCCCGCAGGGCGATCCCCGGAATCAGAGTGTCCGCAAAACCCTGCTTGCCGGCCAACAGGTCAAGAACCCCTTCGATGAGGAAGGGCCGACCCTTGTCGTCTACGAATCGAAACTCACCACCCTGATCGGAGGTGGTGGAAGCGACCATTTCGGCGCCACGGCGCAGCCGCAGCGTCACACCGGACACTGGCGCGCCGTCACCAGCATTCAGCGTCCTGCCGCGCAACCCTGCAAAGTTCGTGCGCAGCGACAAGTCAAAGACCTTTTCCTCTCCCGGAGCCAACGTCAGGCTCACGGGAGCGCCCACCCAGGCATAGCCCTGTTTGTGCGCAGAGACCGCGTAGGTCCCCCCGCTTGGCGACAGGGGGAGCACGTAATAGCCGGTTTGGGTGGAGCTGCTGGTGAACGTATCCGCCCCTGCCACGGCGCGCACCTGGGCGCCGGCCACTCGCGCGGCATACTCGTCGGTGACCGTCCCCACCAGGCGGGTGCTCAGGGGGGTCAAGCTCAGATCGAGGGTGGTCGTGCTCCCGGCTGGGAGTGGCCCTGTCTGCCGCACCAACGGTGCAAAACCCGGCTTGGTGACGGTCACCATGGCCCCATTCGGTTGCGGGTCAACTTCTATGCTAAAGCTCCCGTCCTGCCGCGAAGTGGTGCTTAGGCCGACGGGTTCCACCAAAATGGAGGCAGAGGGCACTGCCTGGCGAGAGGCAGCATCCACGACCATGCCCCGCAGCAACGCCACCGCACGGGTGAGGCGGATATTGCGTCCCTCCAGAACCTGCGCCTGTCCGACCTGGACAACGATGGTTTCCGAGACAAACCCCGGTTTCTGGGCGCTCAATGTCCACACCCCTGGCTCCAAGCCGAGGGTGTAGTAGCCATTGTCGTCGCTCACCGTGCTTGTCTGGCTTGGCCCCACGGCGGTCACCGTCGCCCCTGCCACACCCCCACCGTACAGCACTCTGCCTTTCAGGACGCTGGCATTTGGGGGCAGGACAAAGTTGACCCCCTGCACGTCTTGCCCCGGAGCAACGGTCACCTCTATGGGCTGTGGATCAAGATGTCCATCTTTGCGAGCTGTCACGGCGTAGACGCCAGGAGCCACCGGAATGCTATAGCGACCACCTGCATCGGACATGGCGCTCTGGGGGCCGGCTCGCACCACGGCCCCGCCCAAAGGCACCAGTCCGTCAATGGTCACAGCGCCAGCGATGTTTCCAGAGTTGGGTTTGACCAGCAGCTCGATACCGGTCACCGTCTCGCCCGTAGCCAGAGCGAGCACCTGCATGCTCATCGAGGAGTAGCCTGTCTTGCTCGCCTCAAGGCTATACGTGCCAGGAGTGAGGCTCATGGTGAAGCGCCCATATCCATCGCTGGCGGCAGTCTGCACAGCACCGGCAGTGGGGATGGCGCGGACCGTTGCCTCCGGCAGTGGCCCGAGGCCGTCGCTCACTATGCCGGCCACGATCGCTGCTGTGGGAGTAAGCACAAGGGGAAGGCTTACTTCATAGGACATACTCCCGGCCAGCTGGACGCCGCGCTGCGTGGAGGCGACAAAACCTGGCTTGCTGGCCTGCAGGCTCCAGTATCCGTCGAAAAGGGTCAGGGCATAGCGCCCTGACGCATCGGTAAATGTCTGCACGCGCTCGCTGCCCGAGCTCGCTGACACGCTTGCCCCGGCCACGGGAGTTCCTGTATCGTTCACCACGGTCCCCGTGAGGGAATTGCGGTGGCGGGTAACAGTCAGGGGCGCGGGCAATTCCCTGGCCTCACCTGCCCTAACCTCAACAGCCACCTCGGGACTGGCTCGGAAACCCGATTTTGTCGCCCGCACGCGCCATGAACCCGGAGGCAACGCCAGGCTGAATTGCCCCAGCTGATTGGTGGCGGTCTCACGGGCGAGGTCGCTGCGCAGACTGTGCACCGCCCGCACAGTGGCTGCAGAGACCGCCTGCCCGTCCTGATCCCTCACGGTGCCGCGCACCGCGGCTGGGTCAGGCCGCAACCGCAAGGCCACCTCATACTGCCTCCCCGCGACCACGGACAGGGTGTCGCGCACGGGCCCATATCCTTCGCGGCGGGCGTTGAGGATGTACACCCCGGGCGCAAAAGCGATCCCGGTACGCCGCCCTTCGGTGTCGGTCGCCAACGGTAGGCCAAGGTCCACTCCTACCAACGCATCGTAGGAAACGGTGGTTCGCGGCAAGGGCATATCATCATCTGGAGCATCGGTGCCGCGATCATCTAGCGTGCGCAAATTGACCCTGGCCGTGGGGGCATCGTAGCGAAAGGTCCATGGGATGCTGCAAACCTCTGCCCCGTCGGCTGCTACCGCCGCCACCTTCCAAAGATAATCGCCTGCCACCAGCAAGCGAGCGGCCTGGAAATCCAAAGCGGTATTGGTGGTGGCAATCACCGACTCCCAAATGGGGCGAACCACCTGCACGCCGGCTTCCACCTCAATCTTGAAGGGGTAGAAGTGATAGACAACGGCATTGGACACTGCTTCCCACCGGAAAAGGATGGTCGGCTCCGAGAGGGTTGCATTGTGGGGCGGTGAAAGCAACGCCGGGGCACGCACGGCCGGAGGAGGTAGGTCAATACGGAAGGATCCTACCCCTGACTGCACCGTCGAGCTGAGCTCCGGCGTCGGACCGTAGCAGTTGAGTACCACCCACCAGTATTCTTTACCGGCAGCCAGTGGCGCCGGCACCGAAGTGAACGTGCCGCTGGGGTCGGGCGCACCGTACGGCACCGTGTGCTCCGAAGTCAAGACCGCCCACAGAGGGTTCGCCCCTTCGATGGAATAGTCGCCGGTCACCGGATCCTGGACAATGCTAATCCTCTGGTCGGTCATAATGAGGAGGTAGTAAGGCACACCCTCGTCCCGCTCCCACTGAAACGTGTGGGAAAGCGTGCGCACCGGGCCCAAAGGTGCGACCTGCTTAGGCGCTCGCGGGGCCTCGACCACCATGCAGAATTCCTCACTCGCCACCGCCCCCAACCTAATGCGACAGTAGTAGATCCCCAGTCCCATGCCCAGGTCACGGGGAACAAAGCGCACCTGGTTTGTGCTCCCCTGTTCCTCAATAAAGCCTGTGTACACCCCCGGCGACCGCCCGTACTCGAACACTGCCTGCCCAGGAAAAGGCTCCTTCCAGGCAAGGACTGCTTCCCGATCATAGGGAAAAAAGTTCCGCGTGGAAGTGACAAGGGTGGGCCGTGCAACTGCAGGTTCAACATAAAGGCGCCAGGTGTGCGTGTCTCGCAGTGCGCCGTCACTCACTTCCACCGCCACCTCCACGGTGCCCACACGATCGAGCGGCACCGCATAGTTGAAATTCGGGCCCCTCTGCTCGCTCACGGCTGCTCCGTCGACCCGCCACGTGAAGCCGAGGGTCGCGGGTGTTTCATCTTGTACCTGAACCCGCAGACCCACCGTCTGCCCGGCCACTACCGTAGTGTCAAAGCGCGGGGTGTAGGAGACGATCACCGGCGGCTCATTGCCGGTGCCTTGCCCAATGGCTGTCACCGTCGTTTGGCTTCGGCGCGGTACATTGACGAGCACGTAGTAGACGCGCTTGTTCGTCCCGTAATCGATGGCCTGCAGCACCGTGCCCCCGCTCACTACAAACGGCGCCGCATCACGCCGCACGTGAAGCTTCACCAGCACCCCCTCGAGGTCCACATCGTTGTCGTTGCGAATGTAGGCCCCGGCCTTCCAAGAACTGCCGTCCTGCGCGGGGAACGTGTTCACCCACAGATGCCTGGACTTGAGCACCGGAAAGTCGACGATCTTCCCGTCCCGCACCTTGATCAGGCGATACTCGCCGTTCTCGTTCATGATGAACGACGTGTTCAACAGCAGCGCTTGCCGAGCGCCGATGACCCTGACGTTGTTGACGTGGGTATGGCCGTAAATGAACGCGTCCACCATGTACTGGTCGACAAAATCGCTGTTGAGCTGCGCCGACTGGTCATAGTGGGCAAATATCACCCGAGCGGTTTCCCTGGAGGTGACGGACTGTTCCAGAACCTCCCGCAGCCACCGCATCTGAGAGGCAGTGAAGGTAGAGGTCGGGATGTCGTACATCTCCAGGCCCACAAAACGCATTCGCCCGTAGACAAAGCTGTAATCCATCGTGGAGCCGAAGTACCGCTGCCACTGCTGGTGACCGTCGTACCAAAGGTCGTGGTTACCGCCGGTGAGAAAGACCGGCACCTGGGTCTGCTCCAAAAGCGACTGCGCGATGCGGTAGTGTTCGTCAAGTTGGCCGTTGTCAACAAGGTCGCCGGTCTGAAGCACAAATTCCGGGTTCAGGAAGCCGAGCTCCTCGAGAAGTTGACTCAGTTCGGGCACAGTGTTGGGGTCGTCGTAGAAGCCGATCCAGGAGACCGACGGCACATGACAGTCCGGAAGGTGAACAAAGGCGAAGGTGTCGCGGAAAGCAGGGATAACTCGAACGCAACGCTTCACCACGTCGCTGAGGCCGCTTGCCGTGAGCTGGAGGTCATAGAGCTCAAAAGGAGCGTCAGGCGGGACAGCTGCCAGCAGAGTGCGCACGCCATCGACATAATCGCCCACGGTCAGCTGCAGTGGGACTTCGGCATAAGGCATTATGAGCGAAGCTCGCCAGCCACTGGTTGAACTCGCCACTTGACAGTGGATGGCGAATTGGCCACCGGGAAGGACCAGCGCTGCCCGATTGGTGAGGGGGTAGCGGACCACTGTCACCGGGTCAACCGCAAAAACCGGCAGGGCCACGAATAGGAGAAGGGACACAAGTGCAGGAAGCCACCGCTTCATCGAAGGGATGCTCACTCCAATCGTCGATTGCCCATTGCCTACCTTGGGGAGGGCCTACCCGGTGCGCGCCATGATACTTTACGTCCCTGGATCCTATTTTGCGGACGATCTCCATTGCGGTTGGCAAGGCGTGCCCGCGCCGCTGCCGAGAGCACGTGCAGGGCGGGTAGACGAAACAGACATCTGCCAAACAGTGGGCCAGCATCTGCTCATGTTTCGCATCAGGCTACACCGGCTTTCTCGCGCGGCAAGTGCCCGGTGTAGGCCTCCGCCGCCCGGACTTGTTGCAACAAACAACTTGCATCTCTCAGCGGATTTGCTATATTGCTGTTCCGGCTTTGTTCTCTGAACGTAACAGGAGGTGGAAAGGAGCGATGAAAGGACCGATGATGTGTGTTGCGATCTGTTCGCTCTTGACCCTGGCGGGGCACGGGTTGGCAGGAGCGGGGATCCTGCCTTACCCGTACCGCACGGCAGTGCTTGACAATGGCCTCACCGTCATTGTCATCCCCATGGAAAGCCCTGGCCTGGTCGCCTACTACAGCATCGTGCGCACGGGCAGCCGAGATGAATGGGAACCCGGGCACACAGGGTTTGCCCACTTTTTCGAGCACATGATGTTCCGCGGCACAAAGAAGTATCCGGGTAACGTCTACGACCGCCTGATGACCGAGATGGGCGCCGATGCCAACGCCTACACCACTGACGACTATACCTGCTACCACATCAATCTGGCCAAATCCGACCTGGAAAAGGTGATGGAACTGGAGAGCGACCGATTCCAGAACCTTTTCTACGACGAGCTGGCCTTCAAGACCGAGGCTGGGGCCGTACATGGCGAATACCTGAAGAGCCTCGCGAGCCCGTGGATGGTTTTGGAGGAAAAGCTGCTTGCTACCGCATTCACTGCCCACACCTACCGTCACACCACCATTGGCTTCCGCGAGGACATCGAGGCCATGCCCACGATGTACGACTACAGCAAGAGCTTCTTCAATCGGTACTACCGCCCTGACAACGTGGTGTTGATGATTGTCGGCGATGTGGAGCCCGAAGCTACCTTGGCTTTGGTCAAGAAGTACTACGGCCAGTGGCAGAAAGGTTATGTGCCTCCCCAAGTACCGCCGGAGCCAGAGCAAAAGGGCGAACGTGTGGCGCACGTCACCTACAAAGGCAGAACGCTCCCGATTCTCGCCGTTGCTTACAAGGGTCTTGCCTTCTCCCCCACCGACATCGACGTTGCTGCGTGCCAGCTCCTGGGCGATCTAGCCTTTGGGCCCACCAGCGACATCTACAAGAAACTGGTCATTCAGGAGCAGCGGGTGGAGTTCATCAGCGCCGACTTTGCCAGCAACCGAGACCCGAAGCTGTTCACTGTATACACGATGGTCAAGGATCCCAAGGATGTCGACAACATACGGGAGGAGATCTTTCAGGCAATCAGGGCCTTTCAGGAAAAGCCCGTTGCCCAGGACAAGCTTGACGCCCAGCGAAACAACACCACATACGGCTTCTTGATGAACCTCGACACTCCGCACAAAGTGGCCGCTAATTTGGCTCGTTTTGCAGCCATGACCGGCGGCATTGAGTGTGTGGACCAACTTTTTGCCACTTTCGCGCGCGTTACCCCGGCCGACATTCAGCGGGTGGCCCAAACCTACCTGGTAAGTGACAAACGCACCGTGGTCACAGTGACAGGAGGAGAGTAGAATGAAGTCAGCCGTCTTGTCAGCAATGGTGCTCCTTATGCTCGCCATCTCGTGCGCTCCCCAGAAAAAGATCGAAGTGGTAACTCTGCCCGTCGCCAGCGACCCCACCATCTCCATTAGGCTTTGGTTCAAGGTCGGCTCGCAGAACGACCCTGCCGGCAAAGAGGGGCTGGCCGCACTCACCGCGGAGATGATCGCGGATGCCTCCACTCAGAAGCACAGCTACGAGCAGATCCTCGAAAAGCTGTACCCCATGGCCGCCGGCTACTCAGCTCAGGTGGACAAAGAGATGACGGTGATCATGGGGCGGGTGCACAAAGACAATCTTGACGCTTACTATGACCTCTTCGTGCACGCGGTCCTGGAGCCGGCCTTTCGGGAAGACGATTTTGCGCGGCTGAAAAGCCAGCAGCTCAATTACTTGGAGCGCACCCTCCGCTACCAGGACGACGAGGAATTGGGCAAAGAGGCGCTCAGCCAGTTCATCTTCCAGGGCACACCCTATGCCCACCCGGTTGCCGGCCTGATAGAAAGTGTCAAGAGCATCACCCTGGATGACGTGCGCGCCTTCTACCGGAAGTACTACACCCGGGACAATGTGGTCGTGGGGGTAGGTGGCTCGTTCGACAAGCGCTTTGTGAGCCGCTTGTGCAAAGACCTGGCGCGGCTGCCGGCGGGTGTTCAGGAACAACCTGCGCCTCCCAAGCCCGAGCCCATCCAAGGTCTTCAGGTACTCCTCATCGAAAAGGACACCGAATCGACGGC